>NZ_CAMJUE010000021.1 GCF_946408925.1 uncultured Methanobrevibacter sp. | reverse complement strand
GGAGCATTTTCATCATTGAAAAGCACAATGACTGGAACAATTATACCTGCATTAAAAAATACTGCTACATCTTTGCTAAATGCTGGAAGAGCAGCATTAACCGCAGGGGCAAATGCTTTGAAATCGGCGGGATTATGGTTGATTGAAAAAGGGGCATTGGTTGCTCATAAGATTGCTTCGTTTGCATCTGCAGCGGCACAATGGGTGTTAAATGCTGCGATGTCGGCTAACCCTATAACATTAGTTGCTATAGCAATACTTGCTCTTGTAGCGGTATTAGGTTATTTGTATTTTAATAATGAACAAGTAAGGAATTCCATTAATGGTTTAGGTCAAGCATTGATGGGTTTCGGTCAATGGGTTTATAATGGTGCAATCTATTGGTTACAACAATTGCAAACAACTTTGATGAATTTATGGAATTATATTTTCACTTTAGGTGGTTTAATACCTGCTAATGTTAGTCTTACTGGTAATCAAATCATTGACACTATATTAAGAGTATTAGGATTCCTGTTAACATTACCTTTACAACTTGCAATGATATTCGTGAATATTATTGCTCAAGCGTTAGGTTTCGGTAATAATTTCAGTCAAAGAATGATTACCGCTGCAAGTAGGGCAGTACAAGGATTCATAAGTTACATACAAAGATTACCTGGAATAGTTATGGATGAATTTAACAGAGTACTTGGATTAGTTAATGAATTCATTAGCAGTTTACCGTCCCGTGTTTGGGATATGGGAGCAGCTATTATTGATGCCCTTAAAGCGAGTCTGGGTATTGGTTCTCCAGGTCACATGTTCTACATGGTCGAAGGGGAATTCAAACGTATTGATGATTTAACCCAAAAAACACGTTTTGACACTGGCCGTATTGGTAAAGATATGGTTGATAATTTTAATCCTGAATTAGGAATCGGATTCAACTACAAAGACACTGTTAACTCCATACTGGACAATGTTAAAGACACAAATAAAGAACCTACAGTTGTTAATTTCTACTTTACCGATACTGTAGTAGATAATGATAAAAGAATGGAACGTATTGCTGAGTACATTACTCGAAAATTAAATTTCGATAATTCAACAGCCGGGAGGACAGTATGAGTTTTTTCACTATAGTTCCACGGGTTGGATCATTCATTAATAAGAATGATGAAGGCATAGCATTAAGCATCATTAGGAGTGATGGATTGGATGTTGAACCAGGGTTTAGTATGAACGTCACTAAACTCAATAAAGGTTACAAACAATTCACTCAATCAAGCGATGAGGGTAACACTTTTAAAATCAAAGTAATCTTTAAAAAAGATGATACTAAGATTATCAACATTAACGGTGCTAGATTAAATAAAATACAAGCTATGGATTATATTATCCGTAACAAGATTATTGTATTGGTAACTACTGAAGCATTGGATGTTCCTAATGGGGATTATCTTATTACTGCTAACCCTAATCGTAAGCAGACTTATAATGATGATACTGAATGGGAATTAGAATTCACTTCTTATGCCCCATTAAACCTTGTTAAATATTCTAATAGTAATGCTGCAGTTTTAAATGCTATCAATAAATCCAAATCTAAAAGTAAGAGTAAGTCTACTAAAAGTGCAAGTGTCAAATATAAAAAACTAAAAGACTGCGGATATAAGAATCTAAAATACAGTAAAACTAAAAAAGTAGTTGCATGTGTTAAAGTATTACAGCAAGTCCTGGTTAAAAATAAAGTCTTGGATAAGAAATATGTTGATGGATGGTACGGTAAAACAACTCTCACTGCCGTTAAACAATATCAGAAAAATTATAATAAGAAGTATAAGGTTACTAATGTTGCACAATACAATACTCCAGGCATATTTGTCACAGCAGGCAAACTGATTTCAGGAAATCAAATGAAAACAGTTGTTAACAAAAAAGCAGCTAAAATTAGTAAAAAATTACCCACCAATGGTAAAGTGGATAAGGCAACTTGGATTGCATTATACAAAGGAGAATAACTAATATGACTGCTATTGTTAAAACCAATACGGTATTACATAATGTTAACATTGCAGATGTTGATGACACTCATATTTTCATTTCCAGGAAACCAACTGCAAGACAACTATGGATTGAGTGGAAGAATAAAGAGGGAATACTTTGGACTGAATATGATATTGATGAATCAGATATGAGGCAAAAAACTGCTAAAATAGTAACTCCACAATACATTGACTTAACAACTGGTCAGTATTGTGTTTTAATCACTGCTCCTGACCATGAAGATTTCGGAGGAATATTTTTATCTGATGAATTTGAATATGATGAAGAAACTGGATTGTATACATATCAATGTCAAGACCATAGTAGATCATACCAAGGTAAACATGACACTATAATAAAAAATATGAAATTGCATAGGTTACTGCAATATCTAATTACACAGGGAGGATATCCATTAACTGGTAAAGTTAAAAGTTCTGTAAAGAAATCATGGAAAAAATTGTTAAGTGGTTTAAGGCCTGCTTATCAATATGACCAGGAATTTTATGGTAGTACTTTCCGTTTTAATCCGATGACCAATCCAGTTACTGCAATTATCCGTAATCAATCTTGGATTGAAACTATCCGTAATCTGGTATATGGTACTGGAGCCTATATTGATGTGTACTTTGACAAGTATGGGATACTTCATATTGAACCATATCATAAGGATGATTTTTATAATACTGGATTGTATTTAACCACTCCAGAGATTGCTAGTGCTAAATTCAAATTTGACACTACAAATATCTTAACTGGAGTAAGAGTTCAAAATACTGACAATACTAAAGTAGGGAACTATTATGGTAGTTCTTCATTATTCAATTTAGATTTAAGTGTGTTTTTCGGTAATTTAAATGGAATGATTAGTAACCCTAATCAATCCACAACAAATAAAACTTCAGGTAAATCTAATAAAACCAACGCTAATAAAAAAAGTAACACAGCGGCTAAAACAAGCAATCCTTACGGTACTAAAAAGAAAAATGTGTACTTGAATATTGATAGTATTGATGGCCATTCATCAGATATGAAAAAGATGAATGATATGAAAAAACTATTGAAAAAACAAGGATGGAAGGTTACCGTTACTGGCGTAGGTTCCGAAGCTCATTGGAAACAAAGAGGAAATGTGAAGAATGGTATTTGGTTCTGCTTGTATGGTGGAGCATGTGCAGGAACATTAAGAGAACATTCTACTTCATCTTGGTTCCTGAATCCATTGAAAAAGAATAAATCACGTGTTGTTGTTGGATTTTTCCCACCAACAGGGTCTATTCTTAAAGGTGGAAAGTACTACAAACATTTACCTCCCGCTCATGACTGGCAAGGAAACAAGGCATATGCAAACATTGATTATCCTGCCAAATTCTTATCCAAACACGGAATACCTTTCATGTATGCAAAGAATGCTAAAGAAATGGTATCCAAATTCCTAGCTGGAGGAGACAATTATAGTACCGAAGGAAGCAACTATAAAAATTATGATAGTTGGAAAAAACACGATGTAAAATGGATATAGGAGATGATTTATTGTGAGCGTAGCTGTTAACAGCGAAAAAAATAGTGCAAAAGATGAAATCACTAAATCAGTTAGAGATCTACTAAATGTAACTATAACATTACCTCTCGGCAATCCCAATCTGAAATTAGTGCACACTAACCAATTCATTTTCACAGAACTTCCAACAGATTTCTTTGAACTGGCAAATATGAGTGCGTTATCTACTGCACTGAACAGTACAGATAGCAGATACAGTGGTTACCAGGTCAACAGATGGTATATTGAAAAAGTTAAAATCCGTAAAAAAATCACTGGAGAAGGGTCAATGGAATTAAGTGTAAATCCTTTCGCATCTTCTCTAAGACAATACCGTGACAATAAACACAGCATGGAAAAAACATATACGGACACGATGAACAAAACTAATACTACTGCTAATAAAACCAATAATAAAAAGGTTAAATCTGTTACTAAAGTAAATAACGTTGCTGGAGGACAAGGAAAATATATTGATAATCTTGTTAAAAAAGTTGTCGGAAACACTACCGATGATTTGAAAAAAGCAAAGAAAATACATAGTCACCTTCAAAGTTATTTAACCTATAGAGGTTACAGAGACAGCTTATATCATTCAGCGGAAAAGGCTTATAAAGCTAAAAGGATTAACTGTGCGGATACAAGTATTCTCACACGTGCAATGTTTTTAAGTGCAGGATTGGACGCATACATTACTCATTTAGGATGTCATTATTTCACTATTGTAAGAGCAAATGGTAAACTACATTGTAGTGATGCTACAAGTAACTACAGGAACTTTGATGTATACCTGTATTATCCTAATTGTGGAGGAGCAGGAAGTTCAAATAAGAATTTTAATCACAAACACATCGGGTCAAAAACAGACCCTAAAAATATGTAGGAGTTTTAAATCATGTTTGAAGTAGGTGAATTCGGTACTGATTTTAACTCAAGTTACACATTCTCCGATGGGGATTTAGCGATAGTGTCTGATAAACAGAATATCAAACAAGCCATAATTAATCGTTTAAATACTCAAGAAGGATGGTATGACTTATTTTATAATGGGTACGGGGGATTTTTACATAGTTTCCACGGTTGGAAACGATTGCAATCTACATTAGATTTCATGAAAATTGAAATTGTTAATATCCTAAGTCAGGACCCTAGATTCATAAACTTGGATGTTGAACTTGAGTTTAATGATCAAGGTGAAATTGATATGAAAATTAGTCTGTTTTATGATGATGAGACAGATTTAAGTTTAAGTTTTGTAATTGATAACTCAGGAAATATTATAGATGATGAAAGTGAGGAGTAAAAAATTATGGCTGTTGATGATGTAAGTTTTTATAACTTAATTGGTGAGGAAATAAGCAGAGGCAATCTTGTTTCACAAATGATTGATTTTTATAGTTTGAAACTTGATGTTGGTGAAACAAAAGTCACTGACTTTAATGAGGGTTCAGAGATACGAAACTTGTTGGAAGCCTTTGCAGTAGATTTATATATCTTGTTGGAAGAGCAAAATGAATTAACCAGCATTGGATTTATTGATTCTGCTGAAGGGGAATGGCTTGACAAACATGGAGTCAGTCCGTTCATTAACTTACCTAGAGATACTGGAAGTGAAGCTACTGGTTTTGTTACTTTCTCTATTCCAGAATCTTTAGCTGAAGAAACAATTATTGAAGAAGGAACCATTGTTGTTTCAGAGGAAGATGGTATAAGTTTCAGTACTGATGGTGAGGGAGTAATATCTGCTGGTGAAACATCATGTATTGTTCCCGTCACTTGTTTAACTACAGGCCTTGAGGGTAATGTCTCTGCAGGGGATATCAGTATTATTGATGATGATTATATTGACATTCCTGGTTTGAGTGTTACAAATGCTGAAGAAGTGACTGGTGGTACTGATTACGAAGAGGATGAAGAATATCGTGAAAGATTGTTAGCGTATATTCGTCAAGATGACTTTGGTAGCATGGGTTATTATAATCGTTTAGGTCAGGAGATTAATGGAGTTCATGATGTGTTATTGGTGGATACATCTGAAATTAACCCTGTTAACAATAAAAGGTATACTAAAAAGGTTTTGGTGAATGGTGATGTGAAACCAGTTCCTAGTGATGTTCTTGTTGATGTGGTGGAAGAGTTTAGTGCTCCTGAGAAGATTGTTGTAGGTCATTCTTTTAAGATTGTTGCATGTGAAAGAGATGTTGTTGATTTAACATTAAACCTTACAATGAAAGAAGAAATTGAAGGCAATGTTATTTTAAGCATGCTTCAAACATACTTCGATGGAGGACATTACGATTATTATGATTTTGATGGATTATATATAGATGACCGTATCAGTAATGATAGACTTGTTGACATTTTAACATTACTCGAAGAAATCATAAACATTGAAATACTCTACCAAGGTGAAGCATTAACCGAAATTATACCTGAAACAAATCATGTACTACAATTAGGCACAGTAAAAATCAATCAAACAGTTCAAGGATGATGATACAATATGTCTGAATTTGGAGAAGCAATAATTCAAAGAGTGAATAACTCTGAATTACAGAAACCAAGCAATCCAATGAATCAAATCATCAATCATACTGTTGGTGAATGGTTACAGGATTTTGACGATAAAGATTTCATGGAACAATTTTTCTTACAGGAATCAACTGGACCCTACCTGGATTTGCATGGTAGAGATTACGGGATTATAAGAAAGATAGATGAGTCCGATGATGATTATCGGGCAAGGATCATCTATGAATCTATGGGACATTTAACAATTGAATTTTTAAAATCAGTGTATGATGTAAAACTATATACATTGGTAGATAATTTTGATGCTACTGCAAACACACTCGTTTCAGATAATCCATACCTTGCAAGTTGCTATGGTTTTATGGGAACTGCAGATGACACTGTGAAAAATATCTTGAATAAAAAATTCGTATTGGGAGAGGAAATCAGATGGTTGTAAGTGACTATTTTACCGATGATGATCTAATCAGTCAACTCAGATTATTTTTTGATGAAGAATCACAATGGGATACTGACTTCCGTGTTTTCCTAAACCATATTATTGACAGAGGTGCAGACTTCTATCTGGAATTCAGAGGACGTAAATTTAGCATTGATAAAATAACTGGTGTTGTAAGTGAGGTGAACTAAAAAATGAGCAATTCATTTTTAACTGTGGAAGATGTTAATACTGCAAAGTTCAACAGAAAAATAGGATTCTATAGATTGAATATTGCAGATTTATCTGAATCACAGGAACCAACTAAATATGACTTCATGGAAATAACATATTATAATAATCTGCTCACAGTTAAAATAACTAATGCTGAGTGGACTGGAGGATATGTAGTTCTTGACAGTAACGGAAGAAGAATAAATATCACTCCATCTTATGTTGATGATGAAATAACATTTGACTTTTCATCTGTAGAAGCATATGCTATTGAATTGGAATTAAACCCATTCCCTACTTTTTCTTTTAAAGAGAAATTGTTTAAACTAACAAGTGAAAGATATTTCTACTTGAATAAACTTCAGTTTGATGAAAATCAAGAAATAGTTGTTGCCAACTTAAGTTCTGGAGAAACAATCTCAAGAAATGTCACTCTCGAAGAAGGAGTTAATCAGATAAACATTCCAGACAATTCTAATGTAGAATGGATTATCGCATATCTTGTTAAAACTGATTTTCAATTTAATCTCAATCAGAGAGTAACTGTGGGTAAAGTTAACAAGGTCAGATTAAACACTGATGAGGATTATTTACCTAATGGTGATTTAACTGATGGAACTGAATTGGATATTACTGTTAATATTGGAGAAGAAACCCTCAATTGTTATTATGATGAAACAGTAAACGATTATTGTTTTGATTTAGATTTAACAAGTAAAACAGACACTAATTCTTTGAAATGTATTGTTAATGTGAATGAATCCAAATATGTTAATCCATCCATTTTAGAAATTAGTTTGAAATGTAATTACTTGCAGGTAAGTAACTTCAGTGATCTTGTCAATGAAATTATTTACGGCAGTGAGCTAATTGAGTTAACTAATGATATCACATTTTTAAGCAGGATTAATGTAAATCATGATTTAGTAGTATATGCCAATGGTCATGAATTAGACTTTAACCAGTTTGGATTCACTATATTGAATAATGCTACATTTAAATTAAATGGAGCAAATGTTATCAATGGAGATTCATCAATAATTCAAGCATTACAAACAAAAGTTGATGTAACAAATTGCAGCTTCACAAACTGCATATCCGATAACTATAACAATCTCGGCAGTGTAATCTATTGTGACGTTAACCTTGAAAGTCTTGCTGATGCAACTGATTTCACCACCAACATTACAGGATGCACATTTAAAAACAATACCTGCTGCATATTCCACGGAGGAGACCTCAACATAACCAACTCCAAGCTACATAATACGGATACGGAATATGTGGATATGAACAATCCTGCGTTGGTTTATCAAACAGATGGAAGTTGCCGCATAACTTCATCAGTATTTGACATCACATACAACAGTGATGCTTTATGTAGTCAACAAATCAATATTGGATTTGGACAGGCACTAATACTATGTGGAGAAACAGCATTAATCAATACATATACACGTGAACAATTATCCCACAATGATAACCTGCCATTCTTTGAAGCACCTTATAACAATCAATCTCACATCTTCGCAAAATATTACTACCCTCTAATTGAAGAGTGTGTAATCACCAGTCCTGTAACTGATAAAGAAGATAAGAGTGTCTGCTATGCGGTAACTGAGAATGATTGGGTATACACTTCAAACGCTCATGTAACAAAAGCAAGTAATCATGAAGAAAACACTTATAATCCAATAATATGGGAGGATTAAATACTATGTATTTTACTAATATTGCAAACGATGAATTACAATACTTCCATGGACAGTATGCACCGAACTTCAGCATTAGTTTAACAGATGTTTTACAATCATCCTTGTTTCAAGTTGAAGAACTAGTGCAAAACACTCTCTACAGAATATATCCATTGTTTTATGCTAAAACCATTCAATCAAATCATAATAATGATAAGATATTAGGTAACCAATGCATTATCGCAACAAAACAAGAAAACAAGGAAACCTATTTCAGATTCATTAGCAACGAAGGAATTGTAATAGCATATAATGAGTTATTTGAATATTATACTGTTAACGATAAATTGAGTGTAGCTGAATTCAACAGTATTGTTCAACAGTTCAGATCCACCTATCCATTTTCTGAAAATATAACTATCTCCAATTCAAGAGTAACAGGAACCTATGCTAGTTACATATTTAACTTAGAATCAACTACAATCGTAGATACTGGAGTATTAATCACTAAAGAAACATTAGATAATATCGGAACTGTACGTTTAATCAACCCAGTATTTGAATACAGTACTTATACTCTTGTTTTAAAAGTCTATACAGTTGAAGACATTAACATTGCATTGTCAAGTAAAAATAATATTGAAGTAACCACATTAGAAGTTGAATTAATCAAAGATACAGATGTTCAAATACCATTCGAAACATTGGACTTGAATAACATTGTAGGATTTGACGCAACAGTAAACATCGTACATGATAAACCAGTTATTCAATACCCTCTTAACCTTACCGTATCAAGTAGTAGTTATAATCCAGTTTTAAGTAAGATTACTGTATTGACTTGCAGGTCTTTGGATGAAGCTGGAGACCCAATACCTAATGAATCAATAACATTTAAAACTTTAGAAGGCACTGTTTTAGGCACATCAACTACTGATAATGAGGGATATGCTAGTTTGGATTATACTCCTACAAGTACTGGTGAAATTGTAATTTATTGTGTTGACAATTATCAGAACAAATCAAATAACATTTCATTAAACAGAATACTTCAATCAAGCAGTATAACATTAACTAGTGATAAATCATTAGTTTACATTCCATCAACTTTCAAAGTTTCAGGAACATTAATTATAGATGGTGACCCTGCAAAGAATACTGAAATAAAATTATACAATAATAATACCCTCTATGAAACATTAACCACAGATGAGAATGGAGCATTCAGTAAAACAATAACTCAATCCAGTGAAGCCTCATACCAACTTCAAGCGAAGTATAATGGTACAGAATATATTGACAGTTCTAATTCCAGTTATGTTAATGTAACTTGCAGAAAACTGAATACTAACCTGTCAATCAGTACAGATAAATCAACTGTATATCATACACAATCACTTGCGATTACAGGAACTTTAACTGATGAGTTAGGAAATCCAATCTCTGGAGCTACAGTTGTCTTGAAAGGAGGCAGTGCTGATGCAACAAGAACAACTGATACGAATGGAGCTTACCGCTTTGGAAGAAATTACTCTTCATCTGATTATGGAACCACATTCAATTACTATGTAACATATTTTGGGGACAATAGTCATGAGGAATGTAGTAGTTCCACAAAATCAGTTCAAATAAGAAAAGCTCCAACTTCAGTTAATATAATCGCAACTGGAACTAGTTACAATACTGGAGATACTGTTTTAATCAAAGTAAACACTAATTACGGAACATTAAATCCATCAAGTGTAAATGTAGCATTTAATGGAACAACAACTTCAGTTACAACAAAAGACAGTAGTGGCAATTTTGTTTTCACAATTCCTGTTACTCCGCAAGGAAATTACTCTCTAACTGCAACTTATCCGGGAGACAGTAACTATGAATCATCTTCAAGTTCTAAAACAATCCCAATTAGAGTACCATCAGACATAACATTATCATTGAGTTATGCTAGTGGAAAATTCATTCTGAATGCCAAATCTGGTGGAGTAAACCTTAAAAATACTAATTTAGAGGGGGTAATTTTACAAATTATGAATCCAAGAGTTACATTTGAACCTATAGGATCTGATATAACAATAACTGACAGTAACGGAAACATTACTTTCCCATTTTCTGGAATTTCAAGTTTCCATGGAACAGCATATGTAACATTTACTTTCTATGATGGTAATGCTATAACTTCAAATACTGTAGGATATTAAAAATGGGAGGATGGTTAAATGGGAATTCCTAATTTATCGGATGTGATACAAAATCAAATTGATAATACGATTCGGCAATTGCCCGTCAACCAACAATGTAGGATAATCAAAACATATGAAGATAATTTTGCGGATATACAAATAACTGATACAAACGATGTATTAAAATATGTTGAAGTTATTGGTGAAAATAAAACGGGTGTTAATGGTTTATTGGTTTTTGTAAATGGGGAGTTAAATAATCCTGTTGTTATAACTGGAGGAGTAATCGGTGAAGGTGGAGATGTAGATTTAAAAGAATATGTTAAGAAAAAAGATGTAGATTTATTATTCGATTTAGAGGATAATGGTACAATTACAATAGGTATTGATGTAGGAGATGGTTTTTAAATGGTGAAAAAAGTACAAAATATTGTTTTATGGTTAGAAAATTGGTTTAGTCAGACAAAAGATGTAGTTTTAAGAAATCAAGGACAAGCAAATAAAAATCTTGTTACTGATGCAAGTGGAAATGTTGTACTTGAAGATAAACCAGTTATTCCTGATGTTAGTGGAAAGATTGATACAGCAGGTACAGGTTTATCTAAAAGTGGCACTACTTTAAACCATATGAATTCAATTACTGCACAAACTAATAATGTTTTTAAGAAGTTTAAATATGATGCACAAGGCCATATCACTGGCACTGCAAATGTAACTGCTAATGACCTTCCACAACATACTCATAGTTCAGATTTGGTTGTGGATACTACTTCCCAAAATTATGGTAATATTGGTATAACTACAATGGGGGCAACACAACAAGAAATTAATACCGCAATTAATACAAAACTGGGACAGATAGCTAATATTGAGGTTATTAAAGTTGTTTCAACTAAACCTACTGCTTCTGCGGATACAATGAATACTTTGTATATTGTATCAGAGAATGGTAAAGTTAATGTTTATTATACTAAAAAGAGCGGTTCAACATATTCCTGGGAAAAACTTGATGATAATATACTTGATGAATTGAGTATAAGTTGGTCAGACATCACTGGAAAACCATTCACTACAGTTGATAGTGTATTATCTTCAAGTTCAACAAATCCTTTACAAAACAAAGCAATTAACACTGCTTTAAACAATAAAGCAAATGCAAACCATACACATACTATTACAAATATTTCCGATGCTACTGATAATATATTAGTGCCTAATGGAGCAGATTATACCATATTTAAGAATACAACTGGAAGGAATGTTCCTCTTGATGTTGTTTTACAGTCATTTGGAGTGTATTCTGCTAATTTATACAATAATAAAGAAGATAAAGGAGAATGCATAACCAGTATTGAATTAATTCCTAAATCACAAGATGCAACAGGTGCTATAAGACTTTATTATGGTGATGAACCAACAAACAACTCATGAGTGGTGGTTAAATGAGTGCAGATGTAAGTGGAGTTATCACTTGGTTAAAAAATTGGTTCTATGATGAAAATGAGATTGATGCAAAAGAACAAGCATTACAAACTGCAATCGGCAACAAGGTTGATAAAGTAACTGGCAAAGGATTATCAACAAATGATTATACTACTTCTGAAAAGAGTAAACTGGCTAATATTGAAGCCCAAGCGAATAGGACAATAGTGGATAGTGCATTGAATAGTTCAAGTACAAATCCAGTTGAAAATCAAGTAATCACACAAGCATTTGAAGATATGCACATCAAAGTGGTTACTCAATTGCCTACACCATCATCAAATTATAGTAATGATGTGTATATTTTGGTGGCAGGGGCAAGTGCAACAACTGGAATGTACATATGTGATTATGTATTGGAGTCTACTGATGATGATATTTTGGGTTATGGGGAATGGAAATGGATACCTTTAAGCAAGAGTCTTGGATTTGATGAGATTTATCCAGTTGGTGCAATTTATATGTCAGTAAATGATACATCGCCATCAACACTTTTCGGTGGAACTTGGGTTAAATTAGAAAATAGATTCCTATTAGGTTCAGGTTCCAATTATACAAGTGGTGCAACTGGCGGTAGCAAAGATGCAATAGTTGTAAAACACAACCACACACAAAAACCCCACAATCACACACAAAACCCTCATAAACATAGACAATATCATAAATATCGTACTTCAAGTGGAAGTGCCTCTTCCTTTGCAGGTTCAACAGGAAATCAAGTAGATAGATATACTGATGATACAACTGCAACAAATAACCCGACAACAGCTGAAAACAACGAAACAGGGGAAGATGGAACAGATAAAAACATGCCACCATACCTTGTTGTCAACATGTGGAAAAGAACTGCATAAACTGATTTTTAGTTATATTCTCATATAATTTTAAAAACCATCTGTTTAGTTCTTGATGCACCAGTTAAATACTTCTTATTTTTCTATTTTAAAACTTTCAGTAATTTAGTTCAGTAATAACCAATAAACTTAAAGGAAAATTGAAGTAAACGAATATACAGACAATTACCTATTTAAAGGAGGAAATTAAATGACAATATTTACAAACAAACAAATTATAAAAGAAGCGAAAACCTGTGTGGCAAATGTTAAGAAAAATCAAAAATTAGGCATAAGCTACAGATGGGGATTATACTTCGCAGAATTTATTTTAAACCCAACATTAAAAGAGTTTAAAAAAATTGAAGGAATTAAAGACAGTCCTGCCCCAACTGGGAATATAATTAATAAAAACATTCCTAAAGATAATTATCTGAAACTTGCAAGGAATTATGTGAATTATTGTGAATCAAAACACAATGGTGTTAAGAGATTTCCAAACTTTGCAGCATATGGTAACTATCAAATAAGGCCTCGAGTCCTCTGTGCATTCTTTGCAAACATTGTAGTTTATTACGACCAACATGGCAAACTCCCTTCTGAAATGAAAATCAATAGTGGCACCACTTCTAAATTACATGATTATATAACCACTCAAGGTTGTTCCGGAATGGGTCAATGTACCAGTTATTATTGCGGACCAAACAGTCTTCAGCAATGTTTATATCGTTTAACTGGTATTAAAGTTGATGAAAGCACATTGGCTGGTTGGGCTGGAACAACTACTAGTGGGACTGATCATCAGGGGTTGGAAACTGCTGTTGCTAAGTTCAATAAGAAATATTCTCGTAAAGTTAAACTTGTTTGGAAGAATTTCAATGATTTGGGTAAAACTGATGCTGAAAGGTGGAAAGCATTAGCAAACTATATTAAAAAAGGAGCAGTGTTTATTCATCTGAGTTACAGGTTAAAATGGGGTCATTATGAAGTTCCTAAAACTATTGGAGATATATTGAAGATTTTAAATAGTCTTGGAGATAAATGCACTTCAACTTCTTACTGTGGTTATATTGAAAATCGAAGCAAATCTGATGAATTATCATATATCAGAGGAATTAGTCAGAAAAGTATTGCAATCTTAACAGAAGAATAAATAGGTGATGAAAGATGTCAGATAAAAAGGAACGATTTTTAAAACAGATACAATTGAAAAATAAGCAAAGAGCAATTGAGAAACAATATGCAAAAGAAGGTTTGTCTGATGAAATTTTAGATGCTCAAATTAAGTTAAATCAATTAAGACATGAGTTAGATATTCCGGATGAATCTAATTTTATTTTTGAAAACTTTGTGCAATAGTTTACTTCTGTTTTTACGATGATGTAGAATAATTAGTTTTTCTACATTAATAAATTAAGACCATCTGATTTGAGTAACAGAGAATGTGAAAAAATATTTGAGATGTAAAAAACTAAAATTTTTTAATACAATTGATTTTCCTAATTTAATTAAAGATTTTATTATCCTTCTTTTTTATTCTTGTTTATTTTTGTGGAGAATCTAATCTTGTTTTTACGGAGTAAAATAATATTTTGGTAATTCACAATGTATACTTAGGCCAACATGTCACTAATTGATGTGTTGACCTATTTTTTTTTTTGAATTTTTTTGTTCGTTTTATAGAATGCGAACATTTATTTTTGACCATGTTAATGTTGAATAACTATTTTTATCAGTATGTCTAAAAGTTATAGTATGGTAGTAAAAAAGTATGAGATAACCAACTTGCTATTTGTACAATACCCTAAATGTTCAACCTGCCGCAAGGCCAAAAAATGGCTGGATGAACATGATATAAATTATGAATCAAGACACATTATTGAGGAAAATCCTCAGGCCGATGAGCTTAAAAAATGGTGGGAAACATCAGACCTGCCAATTAAAAGATTTTTCAACACAAGCGGAAAGAAATATCGTGAACTGAAACTGAAAGACAAGCTTCCAGACATGTCCGATGATGAGCAGTTTGACTTATTGGCAACCGATGGAATGCTTGTAAAGCGCCCTATCGTTGTTGGAGATGACTTTGTTTTGGTAGGATTCAAGGTTAAGGAATGGGAAGAAAAGTTATTATAAATGTTTAACATCAAGGAATTTCGCCATGAACGCTATAGACATTATCAAATCAAGAAAAATCACAAGAACATTTGATGGAAGAAAAATCACAAGTGATGATAGGGAGAAGTTATTGTAATACATAGAATCAATTGAAAACCCTTACGGCATTGGGGTGGAGTTTGTCTTTTTGGAGGATGACACACTTTCAAGTCCCGTCATTGAAGGGGAAGACTTCTACATTGCAGCCAAGGTTCCACGTGTCGGGCACTGTGAGGAGGCATTCGGATATTCATTTGAAAAAATGGTATTGTATGCCGAAAGCATCGGAATCGGAACCACATGGATTGGCGGAACATTGAACCGTGAGATGTTTGAAAAGGCTGCCGAAACTGGTGATGATGAGTTCATGATGATAGTAACACCTGTAGGATATCCTTCCGACACCCAGTCAAAGGTAGACATCAACCTGAGAAGCATGGTTAGGGGAGATGAAAGGCTGCCTTCAGATGAACTCTTTTTTGAGGGGGACTTCAACACACCTTTGGATTGTGAAATTGAATCTCTTGAAGCTGTCCGATGGGCACCGTCAGCAGCCAATAGACAGCCATGGAGAATAGTGAAAGTTGAGGATGACTATCATTTCTATGTAAGGCATACTGAGGGATATTCATCCGGCGTTGACTGGCAGGTTCAAAAAATAGATTTGGGAATTGCAATCTGCCATTTCATGTGCGTAACGGACGGAGAGTTCACCATAGATGATCCTGGAATCGAAACAGATGAATACACAGAATACATTGCCACAGTTAGGAGTAGTTAAAATGACAAAAAAGATAGTTGCAGTAAATGCGGGGCCTAGAATAGGCTGGAATACAGACACATTAATCAATGAAGCAATTAAGGGAGCCGAATCAGAAGGTGCGGAAGTTATGAAGTTCAATCTATTTAGACTGGAAAAATATACAGGTTGTGTTTCATGCTTTGCATGCAAAAAGGAAAAGCATAAGGGACACTGCATTCGCCGTGACGGTCTAACTGAAGTTCTTGATGCAATCCGTGAAGCTGACGGACTGATTATAGGATCACCTAATTATCTTGGTGATTTAACCTCTTCATTCCGTTCACTCTATGAAAGATTGATTTTTCAGAATTTAACATACAATGCCGAAGTGCCATGTTGCAATGAGCATTTAATACCTGTATTGCTCATAATGACCAGCAATGCGCCGGATGACATGTATCTGCAGTTGCTTGAGAACTATAAAGGTGTTTTCACCAATTTCGTCGGTCCGACTGAAGTATTTGTAAGCGGTGAAACCCTGCAGATTAAGGACTACAGCAAAACAGACTGGCCATGGTTTTTCAATCCGGAAGAGAGATATGAAAGACACGAAAAAGTCTTTCCTAAAGAAAAGCAGGAAGCCTTTAAGAAAGGCCAGAAATTGGTTAAGGATTAACTCATAATATGAGTAAATCCTCTTTTTTTTAAAAGTTACAGTTAAGTAACCAAAATCATTTATATTCCTCATTTTAATATTTCATCAATTGAATATTTGGAGGAATCATTATGAATGATTTTTTTGCCTTTCAGTGGCATATTTTAGATGACTGTGACCAGCGATGCAAACATTGCTATATATTTCAGGATGAAAGCGAATTGCAAACAATGAATCTTGATGATATGGAACTTGTTTTAGACAATTGCATTAGAATGTGTGAGAGGACAAACAGAAAGCCCTATTTCAGCATTACAGGAGGAGATCCGATATTGCATCCAAACTTCTGGAATCTGGTTGAAAGACTGCATGAATTAAATATTGATTATAGTATAATGGGCAATCCTTTCCATTTAACGGATAATGTTTGTGAAAAACTTAAGAGTTTTGGCTGCAGGCAATATCAGATGTCTTTGGACGGTCTTAGAAAAACCCATGACTGGTTTAGAAAACCGGGATCATATGATTTGACTTTAAAAAAGATTAGACAATTGAAAGATGCAGGAATCAAGACTGCCATCATGACAACTGTTTCGCGAAAAAATATGAACCAGATTCCATGGATTATAGATGAGGTTGTAAGAAATAAGGTTGATGTGTTCAGCTTTGCAAGATACTGTCCTGGTGATGATAAAAGTGATGTGATGACTCCTCAGGAGTATAAAAATCTTTTGGATAAAGTTTGGAATAAATTCAGGCAATACAGATATTCAGATACTCTTTTCACTTTAAAAGACCACTTGTGGACATTGTTTTTGTATGAAAAAAAGATATTCAAGATTCCTCAAAATCTAAAGGATGATGTGATATATGGCGGATGCAACTGCGCTAATAATCATTTGACAATACTTCCAAACGGCGATGTATACGCATGCAGAAGAATGGAAAGCAATGTTGGAAATGCGGTTTTTGATGATGTGTTTGAAATTTTCAAATCAGAAAAAATGGATGAATTCAGACAATTTGAAAACTTTGAAAAATGCAGTTCATGTGAACTTTTAAGATTCTGCAGGGGATGTCCTGCGGTAAGTTATTCCTATACTGAGGATATGTATTCTCCAGATCCACAATGCTGGAGATAAATTCATTTTTTTTTTAAAAAAAGAAGACAGCAAGGAATTTTTTGATTATGGGATTCATTCAGCGGCAACTCAATGTTGCCTCAAAAAATTCCCTTTTGGAAATCCTATGAACAACTATTTTTGGGATTAATTATTGAAGAGGTTCGTTTTTGGGCTGATTTAAAAAATGCAAAAAACATATTTTTAAATATCATTTTAAACTAAGTTAAGAGTAAGATTAAAGTTAATCTTACTCTTTGGTTGTATCGATACAACAGCTTGTTTGAACGTTGCTGCCACATGGGCCGGCAGTAATCCTTGTTGTATCAATACAGCAACTTGTTTTCATGCTGCCTGAGAAGGATGTTTGGATCATGTTCATGCCGCTTTTGTCCATCACATCCTGGGCAATTTTTTTGAGGGAAAATTTTTCATTCTCATTCCAGTCGTTTATTCTAAACATTTTCGCCATCTCCTAGATTTTGAAAGCCACTATTTTGCAGCTTTCAATACAAACTTAGAATAATGGTATATAAATGATTTTCGTAACCATTTGGTCACCAGTGCAATAACCGAAAAGTTTATATACTTTAAAAACAAGTCAATATAGCCGACTAGTTTTTTGGAGGTAATCATCATGGAAATAAGTAAACATGTAATATCATGCCCTATAGAATTAGTTGTATCTTTAATTAGGAAAAAGTGGGTTATCCAGATAATCCGTGATCTGTTCTTTGGAAAAACAAGATTTCACGAATTCAAGCAGGGAAAACCTGGCCTTTCCAATAAAGTATTAAGTAACTGTCTTAAAGACATGGAAAAAAACGGTCTCATTCACCGAATCGTTGATAAATGCGATAAAAAGAATGTGAAATACTTTTTAACCGACAAGGGAAAATCCCTAAACAAAGTATTGTACGAAATCGCAATGATTGGTGTTGATGGCGAAAGCTATTCAGATAAAATTAAGGACGATGTAAAGGAAACCTTCAGGGATACATTGTTATAATCAGTTCAAGTTTATTAAGTGGGGAGCGGTGCCCCATGATTAACCACTTTTTTTTAATTTAAATTTCATTTTTACAGAAACTTCCAATTTAATCATTACATTTAAAAAACAAGACAATCATAATTATAATTGAATAAAATATTTTAGGGGACAAAATATTGTTAGATATAAAATTGTTCAGGGAAAATCCGGAATTGATAATGGACTCTGAAAAGAAAAGATTTAGAGATACAGTAAACGTTGAAAAAGTAATAGAATACGATAATTTATGGAGAGAAAGTGAAAGAACACTCAATTCATTAAGATCAGAGAAAAATAAATTATCAAAATCATTCAAAAAAGCAAAAGAGGAAGGCAATTTGGATGAAGTAATAGCCAGATCAAAGGAAGTTGCCGGTGAAATTAAGGAATTAACATCCAAAAGTTCAGAATATCTTAAACTGCGTGACGATTACAGATACAAGGTTGGAAACATCATTGATGAGGATGTGCCTATATCTGACACAGAAGATGATAATGTTGTTGTGCGAACCTACGGTGAAAAGCCTGAATTTGACTTTGAAGCATTAAACCATGTTGATTTAATCAACAAAATTGACGGTGCCGATTTGGAAACTGCGGCAAGTATTGCAGGTGCAAGATTTTACTATTTAAAGCGCGATATCCTGCATTTGAACCTTGCACTGATTCAATTCGCATTGTCCGAACTTGAAGCTGAAGGATACATTCCGATGCAGACACCATTCTTTGTCAAAGGAGAGGTTGCAGCTGAAACTTCCGAATTGGGTGAATTCGAGGAAACATTATACAAGGTCGAAAACGAGGACATGTATCTTATTGCAACAGCCGAACAAACCTTGGCGGCTCTTCACAGGGACGAAATCATCTCACCTGATGATTTACCACTCAGATACTGTGCACTTTCAACCTGCTTTAGAAAAGAGGCAGGTTCACACGGAAAGGACACTCTCGGAATCTTCAGGGTTCATCAGTTTGAAAAAATCGAACAGTTTATCTATTCAACACCGGAAGACTCAAGAAATCAGCATGACCACCTCATGGAGGTTACAGAAAGAATCTATCAGAAGCTAGGCCTTCCGTATCAGGTCATAGCAATCGTGTCATCCGCATTGAATGATAATGCTGCCATCAAGTATGACCTTGAGGCATGGTTCCCAGGTTCTGAAACCTATCGTGAACTTGTTTCATGTACCAACTGTAAGGACTATCAGGCCCGTAAGACAAAAACACGTTTCGGAAGGGCCGGTTCCGGAGATGCACAGACCTTGCACACCTTAAACAGTACTGCAATTGCAACAGAAAGAACAATGTGCTGTATCCTGGAAAACTATCAGCAGGCTGACGGCAGCGTCAAGGTTCCTGAAGTGTTGGTCCCTTACATGAATGGAAAAACATTAATTGAAGCTAAAAAATAGATTGTGTTAATTTTTTAACATTTTCATTTATTTTTAAATACTAAAAAAGTTAAAGAAAAGTTTACTGATAAATAAACTTTCTATTCTGATTTTGTAGGTATGTATGGTATGATTGCTTCTGCCAATTTGCTAACCGGCATGGTCTGAAGCCATACTCTACCGGGACCTGTTAATGTTGCAAAGAACAGTCCTTCACCACCAAAGAGCATGTTTTTAGCACCTTTAACCCATTGAATGTCAAAGTCAACGGTTTCATCCATAGCGGCAACATGTCCCTGATCAACTAACAGCTTTTCACCAGGCTGCAGGTTTTTCTCAACCACATCACCGTCAATTTCCAAAAACAGCATTCCTTTTCCTGAGAATTTCTGAAGAATGAATCCTTCACCTCCGAATATTCCAGCACCCAATTTTTTTCTGAAGTACATGTCAAGCTGAACATCCTTTGTTGCGGTTAGAAATGCATTTTTCTGACCTATGATTGAATTGCTGCCGTTCAGTTCGATAGGGATGATTTTTCCAGGATAGCATGAGGAGAATGCAACTTCCTCTCCGTCACGTTCTGCTGTAAAGAAGTTTAAAAATAATGTATCTCCGGAAAGTGCCCTTCCAAGACCTTTAAGAAGACCTCCTCCTGTATTGGTTTCCATTTTGATACCTGTTGTCATGTATGACATTGCTCCGGTTTCATCCTGCATTGTTTCGCCTTTTTGAAGGGTGCACACAACCATTGGAAATGCTCCACCCACTATTTTATATTCCATTTAATATCACCTAATATCGTTTGTTATAATATTATAGTTCATGTTATATAGAAGTTATCATAGAATTATTTTATCTAATAAATTAGTTATCTTCAATTGTTCTTTAATTTCTGATGATTAAATAAAAGTGTTTAATTGATGTAATTTAGATTGCAATAAAAATAATGCTGTCCTTTTGTTGAACCCCTCTGTTGGTAGACGATGGAGGTTCAATCACTTTCAAAGGCATAATATGTCGGAAAAACCAATAAGAAAGGTATTGCTTAAATATAATCTATATGTAAGCTGGATGTCGAATATGATGAAATTTTTTGATTAAAAGATTTTTAGTCTCTTACTTTTTTTAAGTTATTTTTGTCTCAAAGGCACTTTACATTTGAATATGCATTTTTTTCTAAGTTTCAGGATTGATTTTCATTATATTGCCTGTTTGCATTTTTAAATTTTGACTTATTTTATGTCCATTTTTTTAATACATTATTTGAATAATTTTTAATTAATTTTAAATTTTATTATAATATATAATTTTTTTAAAAAATATAATGAATGGAAATTAATGTTTACATAAACATTTAAATATTATTCAAAATATAATTATGTGTATAGGTAAAAACTGTCCTATGTTTAAATTAATTTAAAGGGATATTATGTTTGACAAGAAGAAAGTATTATTGGTTTTACTACTGTTTATAGTAAGTATTTGTGCTATATCCTCTGCAAGTGCAACTGATGATGCTACTGATACTATTGCAACTGATAATGTGGAAAGTGATGGGACAGTAGCAGACATTGATGAGGATGCATATGAAGCAACAGCGGATGATAATGCTGAAATTGAAGAAAATGATAATGTTTTATCTGGTGTAAAGGACGAATCAATCCTATCTAAAGATGAATCTGAGGATGTTCTTTCAGGTTTGCCGGTTTATTCCAATCAGTATAGCATTCAAATTTGGGATGACAATCAGATTTCATCAACTGGCGGCGGAAAGTTTTATTATTATCTTAGTCCGTATAATGCGTATTATACTGATGCTTATAATTTTAAATTTATCTTTTATGATGTGCATCACACCAAAGTATATGAAACAGGATTTTATCAAGGCGAACAGGGATCAATAGCTGCAGGTAATAAGTACATCACTCTTGGAAAAAATATCTTTAAGCCTGGCATATATATAGTAGGTGCGTATAATAAGGCAGACGGCAATCTTATGAGTGCAAATTCTATTAAGGTTAGTGGAAATGCTGTAATTACTGCCAATGATTTTAATGGAGTTTATAATACCGGAACCATGACTGCAAGAGTAACCGATACAAAAGGAAATCCGCTTACATCTATGGGACTGGATGTTGTATTTACAAAAGGAAGCAGCAAGGTAACAAAATCTTATATAACCGATTCCAACGGATATGTTTCATTCACACCTCCGGTAGGTGCCGGAACTTGGAGTGTCACATTCACCTCACAATTATCTTATGTAACTGCAAATCCAGTTACAAAAACTGCCGTTATCACTAAAGCGCCTGTAAATATAAAAGGTTATAAAGTCACTGAGTATAAAGGTTTTAAAACAACTATTAAGGCAAAAGTAACCAGCAATGGTAAGAATGTTAATGAAGGCACTGTCACATTCAAAATCAACGGAAAAACATACAAGGTTGCTGTTAAAAACGGTTGGGCAACCAAGAAAGTTAAACTGAGCAAAACCAAGACCTACAAATACACTGCCAAATTTAATGGAAATGCCAACATTCAGGCTTCTAAAAAAGTTAATTCCAAAGCTGTTTTGAAAAATCGTCTCAAGACTAAAATTGTCATGAAAAAACAGTATAAGGTTTATTCCAATGTTTTAAGCAAGATTTTTACCATAAAGGTATTGACTGCAAGCGGCAAGAAGGTTAAGGATGGAAAGATTAGAGTCAGATGCAATGGCGTCACCACTTATGGTGATGTTAAAAACGGAAAGGTCAAGATGTCACTGGGCGGATTGGGAATGAAGCATTTCAAGTCAATGAGCGGCAATACCGAGACCTATAAAAAATCCATTACAAAGGTCGCTAAGCTCAAATACATTCCGGCTTCCCATAAGTACAAGTCAAGCAGCAAAAAGTCCAAGGCCATCTCAATATTCAAATGTCCAGGTTGTGGCAAAACCACTACCCACAAGCATTATGCAGTCGGATATTACTATACTCATGTCCAGATTATTAGGGTAGTTTAGAGAATTTATTTCCTTTTTAAAGGATGCTAATGGAAAAACCATAACAATTGTATTAAACGGTGCAACTAAAGCCTTGACTGTCAATGAAGGTCCGTAGCACTTTGTGCCTAAGACAAAGGTGAAAATAACCGTTAAATAAGTGAATTAATTTTCACTTATTATTTTTCTTTTTTTTAAATTCACATATTTTATCTTAATGGTGTTAGAATACTTCTGCTTCTTTAAGTAAGGGGATGATTGCATTATTAAGATCAAAATCAAATATCTGATGTGAATAGTGACTAGTAATTCAAATAATATTCCTCTATGGAAACTGAATTAGCTGGTGTATAATCATTTTTAAAATTAATTTCATGTTGGGAAGCATTGGATGTGAATAACATTTTGCTTAATCTCATCTATTTAATAAATACTTTTTTTAAATGGTTGTTCCAATATAGTTAACTAACTATTAAATTTGGGGATTTTAATGAAAACTATTGTTATTAATGCAAGTCCTAGAAAGAAATGGAATACTGCTGAGATAATGCAGTCTGCCCAAAAGGGTGCAGAATCTGTTGGAGCGGAAACAGAGTACTTTAACTTATATGATTTGGTGTTTAAGGGATGCAGAAGCTGTCTTGCCTGCAAGCTCAAGGAAAAAACCAAAGGCAAATGCTACTGGCGGGATGACCTCACACCGGTAATAGACAAGATTCTTGATGCCGACTGCCTTCTGATTGGCTCACCGATTTACTTCGGCCAGCCTACCAGTGAGTTTCGGGCTTTAATTGAGAGATTGATATTTTGCATAATGTCTTATGATGACGGATCAAGCTATTTTACAGGAAAAGTCAATGTTGGGATATTTTACACTATGAACGCTCCGTTGGAGTTCTACAAACAGTCAATGAAGGACAGTCTTGCAACAACTGAGTATCTGTTCTCATTTTTAAACGGTGAAATCACAACATATCCTGTATGTGACACCATTCAGGTCAGTGATTATTCAAAGTTCAACATGGCGGGCTTTTCTCAGGAGGCAAAGGAAAAGCAGTGGATTTTGCAGTTTCCAAATGATTTGGAAAAGGCATTTGAGATTGGAGCGGAGCTTTCAAGATGAAAGCAATTGTAATCAATGCGGGACCTAAAAGAAGGGACTACAATGCAAAGCTGGCTAAATCAGCATTAAGCGGTGCGGAATCTGTTGGGGCCGAAGTTGAATATGTCGATTTGTATAAGTATGATTTGCATGGCTGCATGATTTGCACTGTCTGTAAAAATGAGGATAAGGTTGGAAAATGCTACTGGAAGGATGACCTTTCTCCGCTTATTGAAAGGATTTTGGATTGTGACTGTCTTTTGATAAGCGTTCCGATATTTTTCACAGAACCCGCAAGCCATTTCAGGGCATTGGTTGAAAGATTGATATATTGCATTGTATCCTACAAAACCGGAAATGCCTTTAGTGGAAGGATTAATGTTGGTCTTTTCTACACTCTTAATTATTCTGCCGATTATTTTGAAAAGTCAGTAAGGCCACACCTTAAGAGTTCCGAAGATCTCTTTGGGATGTTTAATGGTGATGTTGAAATTCATTCTTTCAGGACAATAACTATCAGGGAGTCTTCACAGGCAAATGATGATTTGAAAGATCGAAAAAAGGAATTTGAAAGGCATTCAAATAAGGTTTTTGAAATTTCCGCCAATCTCTGCAGTTAATTTTTTTTCAAAAAGTTGTGTATACAAATTTTAAAAATGAATACATTTATATACTATGTCAACACAATAATCAATTGTATACAAAAATACAATTTGTAATACAAATTTTAGGTGATGCTAATGACAGATCAGAAAAGAACTAAAAAATTTGTATTTGGAAATAAAAGGTTCGGAGGATCATATTCTCCGGGGGAATTCCAGTTAAATTTCCCTGAAGACATGTCAAGAGAAGACTTTGAAGAGATATTCTCCAAAAAATTGGAATCCCTTCACAGGAGGGGAAATGACCTCAAAGAGGAATTCTTTGACAATTCAAAAAAGAGAAAGGAAAACCTGAAACCTCTCAGCATACGTGTGAAATCACACACAAAGGAATTTTTTAAAAACCATTCAATACTCTCTCCAAGAGATGTGCTTGAAATGTATGAGGAGTTCAACAGCGGAAGTGAAGCATTCATAAACTCATTACTCGAAGAAGAAAAGGAACTTGAAAGTGAACTTTCAGAAATTCAGGAAAGACTGCACAATGCGAAACTATTCAAGGAAAAGTTGGTTGACCTAAAACCGGAAAGCGACATACTGACCGACCAGGATAACCTCCTAAATTTAAAACAGAAGTACGAAAGATCAGAAGTTAAGAAAATCGGTAATGAAACTTCACTCGGAAAGGCTCAAAACGATATCCTCGAGGATATTCAAACATACAATACAACAGTCATTAGTGTATATGACAATCAGGTGCTGGTTATTGAAGTGCTTACAAATGCCCAGCCGGTCGTATACTACTTTAAAAATGAATACTCAAAAGATGATGTCTCAGAGATATTAAATAAAGTTGAAGAATACTGTGGGAAAAATGATATTGAATATTGCGTGAGTGAAGATTCAATATTTGAAGAATAACTTTTTTAAAGTGTGATTTCTCACACTCCAATTTTTTTAACTAATTTTTATATACTATTAACAATTAATTATAGATTATGTCTGATTTTGAAGAAATTATTAACACAAGAAGAAGCATTCGCGAATATGCTGACAGAGAAGTCAGCGATGAGGATATCATAAAAATCATCAGGGCTGGAATGCAGGCTCCAGGATCAAGGCTTAATGCAGAGCCATGGGAGTTTGTAATTGTCAGGGACAAGGAAACCCTGGCAAAGCTTGGTGAAATCAAGCCACGTGTCACCAATGCACCTGTTGCAATCGTTTTGGTTGCAAACATTGAAAGGGCATTTTACAAAACTGTATGGCAGCAGGATATGGGAGCGGCTGCAGAAAACATGCTGCTTGAAGCGGTCAACCTCGGATTAGGGGGTCTTTGGAATGGTGTGGCTCCCGAAGAGGAAAGAATGGCTGCAATCGGTAAAATCATTGGAATCGATGATATAACAGATACAAAACCTTACTGCATAATCACCATCGGTTATCCTGCCGAAGGATGGGAAAACAAGTTCATGGACAAGTTTGACGAAACAAGGATTCACTATGAAAAATACTAGATATGATTTTGAAAGTGTCATGGACAGGCACAATACTAATTCTCTCAAATGGGATTTTTTTGATGACGATTTGCCGATGTGGGTAGCAGATATGGACTTTAGTGTGGCTCCCAAAATTCAAAAGACCATATTAAGCAGGGCAAATCATCCGGTTTACGGCTACACTATTGTTCCCGATGAGCTTTTTGAAGCTTATATTGGCTGGTGGGACAGGCGTTACGGTTTGAAGATGTCTCGTGATGACATGGCATATGCAATAGGGGTAATGCCGTCAATAGCATCTATGATAAGGTGCCTGACAGATGTCGGTGATGAAATACTTATTCAGTCCCCAGTTTACCATGTTTTTTACTATTTCATTGAGGACAACAACAGAAAGGTTCTTGAAAACCAACTTGTCTATGAAGATGGCAAATACCGGATAGACTTTGATGATTTGGATGAAAAGCTATCAAAAGTCAAGCTGATGATCCTGTGCAATCCTCAAAATCCTGTTGGTAAAATATGGTCCCGTAAGGATTTGGATAGGATATTGGAGCTATGCATAAAGCATGATGTCATTGTAATTTCCGATGAGATTCACTGTGACCTGACAGATCCTGGCGTTAAGTACAATCCGTTTAAATCAGCAGACAATGTAGTCAGATGCCTGTCACCTTCAAAGTCATTCAACATTGCCGGTTTTCAAAGTTCAGTAATCGAAACCGTCAACAGTGAATTATTGGATAAAATCAAAACACAGATGCACATCGACAACTCCGATGCATGCAACGTATTTGCAACAACCGCTGTGATTTCAGCCTATAATGAATCCGAAGACTGGCTTGATGAGCTTAGAGAAGTCCTATATGAAAACAAGCAAACCGTAAAGGAATATCTTGAAAGTGAACTTCCAATTGTAAAATTGGTAGAATGTGATGCGACTTATCTTTTATGGCTTGACTGCTCAGCACTGAACACTCCATCAAAGGCGTTAAGTGGGTTTTTACGTGAAAATCAGGGATTGTTTCTCTCAGCAGGCATTGATTTTGGTGAATGTGGAGACAATTTCTTGAGAATGAACATTGCATGTCCTCAGGAACTGCTGCTTCAAGGTTTGTCCAAACTGAAAGCCGGTGTGACTGCACTGGAAAACATCCACAGGTTATCCGGAAATATTTAATTCTATTTTTTGTTGTTGGGGATTATTTTCCACTTTTTTTAATTTTGCGATTTCAATATTGCTTTATCGATGGTTGAATTACAAAAATTTTAATAACGCAGTTGTCTAAAAGTATATTCAAGCAGGTAGTGATACAATGGAGATAAGAATAGATAATGTGGGATCGAAGGATTATTATGGCGAAGTTTTGGCGGTGATGTTAAACTATGGGAAACTGGTTAAAAATCCAAGACAGAAAATCCGTGGACTGCATAAACAGGCAATGATACTTGCTGGAATTGCATTGATTTTTCTTTTAGCCTTTTCAATGCTGTATGCCAGGGATATGAGTTATGCGCTATATTTCTATATTGTAATCATATTCGCTGTTGCATTGGTATTGGGGATAATCTATAATATCATGATTAACAGAAGGATTTCACAGCTTAAAAATACCGGTGCCGATAAAAGACTGGTCATTGAAAATGATTATGTTGAAATAAACATTGACGGAGATAAGACAAGACTTGAAATGTCCGAAATTCAATATGTATTAATTAATAAGTTTTCTATTGCATTTCTTCCACATGACCATCGCTCAAAAATGATTGCAGTTGATGTGTCACATAAAAATGAGATTTTAAATAGTGTTAATGATAAAAATATTATTATTGATAATTCCACTTTGTATTAGGGC
The DNA here is from genome assembly GCF_946408925.1 of uncultured Methanobrevibacter sp. Lineage (GTDB taxonomy): Archaea > Methanobacteriota > Methanobacteria > Methanobacteriales > Methanobacteriaceae > Methanocatella. Next base: position 2,802 of record NZ_CAMJUE010000021.1, on the reverse strand, counting down.
GTAGTTATGAAGGCATGTCCTCGCTGCGGTTGGCCTAATGATGATGCAGAGTACTGTTAATGTTGCGGATACATGCTGAAGAAATATGGGCATTATTTGCCTTCAGAACCAAATTTTGTGGATTCGACTAATCAGAAGAGAGAATATAAATGAAATTCTATAAAAAATCATGATATAGTGATTGCTGCGGCTTTATGTCAGTTTCTCCAACAGCTGATTGCCAATATTACTGTTGTTGCCCTGCCAAGTATAACTTATGATTTAAATTTTGCCGCAGACACCATATTATGGGTAAATTTAATCTATTTGTGTGCATTGGTGGCTTTCTGTATACCTTTTGCTAAGGTCATTGACCAGTATGGTGTTAAAAGGTGTACTATGATAGGTATGGTCGTGCTTTTGATTTCAGTCATTTTATCTGTTGTTTAATTTGACCAAAGAATTTTTTTAATATCAAGACTGATTCAGGGTTTGACTTCTGCAATTTTATCCACCAGTATATATATGATGATTGTTAATGAATTTGACGGTGTTCAAGTGGGTTCCGCATTGGGTATTGTCGGATCTGCCGGCTACGTTGGAATGCTTATCGCCCCTTCATTTATGGGGTTCATGATGTATCTGATGGATTGGAAGTCAGTATTCCTGATTTTAATTCCAATTGTTGGTTTTGAAATTTTCATTCTCAGACGAATCAAAAAAGACTGGTTTGGAGAAAAAAGGCCTATTGACAACAACGGTTCAATTTTGTACGTCGTTTCAATGATTTTGTTTACATACGGAATTGCAACACTTGATGATTATGGTTTGATTCCTTTCTTATTGAGTTTAATTTTGATTTTTGCATTTGTAACTGTTGAGAAAAGGGCTGAAAATCCGATATATGATTTGAAATTGCTAAAAGACATTAAATATGTTATCGGCAATTATGCTGCTTTTGCAACATATTTCACAACTACTGTTGCAATCACTGCACTTTCTTTTCATTTGCAGATTATTATGGATTTGGAGGAGTATATTGTGGGTTTGGTATTGATTATAGCAGCTATTCTGATGATTGGAGTTTCAGGATTGGCCGGCAGGCTTTCAGGTAAATATGATCCGGGAGTGATTTCCGGAATTGCAGCAATTCTCATGTTCATTTCCATGGTCATGTTTGTTTTCATGGACCAGTTGGATTTCAATCTGATATTGGTTGCATGTGCATTTCAGGGTTTGGGTAATGGACTGTTTTCAGCTCCTAACAGCAAATATGTCCTGACATTGGTTGATAAGGATGATTTGCCTGATGCAAGTGCTATGCTTTCAACAAGTAAGGAATTCGGTAAGATTGTAAGTGGCGGAATATATTGCGGTTTTCAATTATCTTTGCCGATGGAATTCTGGCTCATCCGGATTATGACCATCTATTGATAAATGTTACACTCATTATGATGGCAATAAATGCAGTTGTACTACTTTTAGCGGCAATTTTACTCTTTTACAGTAAGTTTAGGTATGATTCATGGGAAAATCCAGAAGTCATTGAATTGTTCAAGTCTTTAACTCCGGAGTGGCTTAAAAGAAGATTTTCCCGTTAATGAGTGTCGATGAAATTCTGTATCAGCCAATCGGATATGCTGATGTCTGAATCGTACCTGATTATTTCATCTTTTTTAAACCATTTTGCCTTAAGTATTTCATCACCGTCAACCTTTATGTCTCCTGATTCGTATTCGCCAGTAAACCCTAACATCAGTGAATTTGGAAAGGGCCAGGATTGGCTTTTCATATATTTCAGGTTTTTGATTTTAATCCCCACCTCTTCGGCCACTTCCCTGTGGACTGCCTCTTCAATGCTTTCGCCAGGTTCCACAAAACCGGCAATAAGTGCATATCGGATGTTGTCATGGTAGCTGTGTTTTGCCATAAGCAATTTGTCACCATTTCTGATGGCCACAATAATTGCAGGAGCGATGCGGGGATAGTGCACCTGACCGCATGAAGGGCATTTTAACATCATGTCCTTTTCATCTAGTTGAGTCTTGACTCCGCATCTTCCGCAGAATCTGTGTGATATATACCAATCCATTACAAGCACGGCCTTTCCTGCGATATGGTACAGGTCATGGTCGAATTCATAGACTTCTTTTAAATCATAAAATGATTCATCACTGTCCACATTCACAACAAATGAATTCTTTCCATGGTATTTGCCGATAAACAGGTAAAAATTAATTTTAAATTCATCTAAACTTTTTGGCAAATTCATATCCTCGGTTAAGTACAATTCCCGTTCATTGTTGAAAATGAATAGATAATCGTCTGGTTGCGGTGCAATGTCATCACTGAAATCGATTTGGTAGTTTTCGTATAGGGATTTTTCTATCATGAGATTTAATATGTAGTAGGTTTTATAAGAAATTAATTACAAAAATTAATGTGGTGATATAATGGTATCAGAAAAAATGGAAAAAGCTTTAAATGGACAATTAAATGCTGAAGTTTACTCAGGATACTTATACTTATCCATGTCAGCTTACTTTGAAGATGAAGATTTAGCAGGATTCGCTACATGGATGAGAGTACAGGCAGAAGAAGAATTGGAACATGGAATGAAATTCTATGACTACATTATCAGAAGAGGAGCTTCTGTAACATTAACTGAAATCGAAGGACCTCAAACAGAATGGGATTCACCTGTAGCTGCATTTGAACATGTTTTAGAACATGAAAAAAAGGTATCAGGTTTAATCAATGATTTAGTCGATTTGGCAATTGAGGAAAAAGACCATGCAACCAACAACTTCCTCCAATGGTTTG
>NZ_CAMJUE010000020.1 GCF_946408925.1 uncultured Methanobrevibacter sp. | reverse complement strand
ATATGATAACAAAAATTTACAGAGTTAAAGGTACTTTTGTAATGGGTGACGAATATCATGATTTTACCAAAGAATACAAAGCTGTTAGCGAAAAAGACATAGAAGAAAAAATCTATGCCAACTTCGGTAGTAAACATGGTATCAACAGGAACCAGATTTCAATAGATTCAATTGACGAAATCGCTCCTGAAGATGTGGAAGACCCAATCGTAAAAGAAATTTTATAGACGCATTGAGGGATTAACATGGAAGATCAGCAAAGATTAAATAATCTTGTTAATGAAATCAATGTATACAGGCAGCAGGCAGAATTAATTCAGCAGCAGCTTGAATTGATTCAAGCTTCAATTGCCGAAGTCGATGCATTATTTGCAACCTTGGAAGATATTGAAGGTAAAGAGTCAGTGGAAGCTTTCGTACCTGTAGGTGCAGGTTCCTTCATTAAAGGGGAACTCAAAAGCACTGATGAAATTATCGTAAGTATCGGTGCAGGTATTGCAGTTAAAAAAGATGCTGATGGTGCTCGCGAAATCCTTGAAGGGCAAAAAGAACAATTATTGGACAGCCGTGACAAAATGCTTGCTAACTTACAGCAGGTAACTGACATGGTGGGTAATCTTCAGGCTCAAGCGGAACAAATCGCAGCTGCCGCTCAAGGTAATATAACCCAAATGGGTTAATATTACTAATTTTTTAATTTTTTAACTATTTTTGCTGTTTTTAGTATTTTGAAGTTTTTGTGTTTTAAAAATGAGTTAACTCATTTCAATAATATTAGTGCATTGATTATTTTTCGGGCTTCTGGGGTATTGAAATCATCAAATGCCTGTAGTTTTTTAATTAATTTTGCATATTTTTCAATAGTATTATCTTTAGTTTTTATTTCTTTTTCATTGTTTTTGATTATTGTATTTTTGTTTTCGATTTCTTTGTCTTTTGCGTCGAGTTTGTCACCGTATTGTTCGTATACTAGTTCATCCAATTCATTTTCAATGTTTCTCATTCCAATCATCTCCATTAATCTGTTCTGTTTAATTTCACTTTTAATGTGTTTCAATATCATTCCGCTAAGTATGACTCTTACATCCAGTTTCAAATGTTTGTCTTCGATTTTTGCATCCTTGAATGCTTCGCATAATTTTTCAACAACACTGGGGGCATGTCTTTTAGAGATGAATTTGCTTGTAAAAGCAATGTCCAGTGCTTCTGTGTCCGTTAATGTTTCTTTATGTTTGACCTTATTAATAACATTTTCATATTTCTTCCAAAGCTCGTCCTGTTTGAGGTGGATATAGTGGACATGTATATATACTGAAGGGGCGTATTCAAAGCATTCTGTTCTGTTTTTTGGTGTTTTGTGACATATTACTGCAAGATAAAGTTTTCTTTTGATGTGCCAGTAGCTGTTGAATATACTGTATTTTGAAAACTTTTCTAAGGTTTTAGTGCTGATGTAGTCGCTTTCCTCTTCAAGATCAATCAGCAGATTTTCATCATTGTAGTATAGCTCATCTGCTCTTGCAGAGGTCATGTCTGTAAAAATCATTTCCTGCGGAACTCTTGATTTGAAATTGCCTGGAAGGCCAAGATATTGATGTTTGCGTCTTGACTGTGCAAAATTCATATATTTCATCGTTTTGTCATTGATATGATATGTTTCTGTCCGACTCATATTTTTCAAATCTCCTTTTAATAAATTATAAGAGATTTCTAGAAATCACATAAAGTACTCATGAGCAATTAATTATTTAGAAAAGAGATTATATAAAGTTATGCATCGATAAATAGCAGTATTGCTTTTTGTTCGTAATTTAACGAGTTTTTAACAATATTTACTTTACTTTGTTTGCAGGAAATTGTTGAATTTGAAAATTAATGGGGCATGAACAAAATTTCAGCCAATATTTTCTTATAATATGAATTTCATCTCCAATGTTGAGGGGGAGTTATACTCTTGTGAAATGTGATGATTTTGGAGTATATATTAACTAACATGAATGCGGGTATGGTGTTCTATCTTGACTGGGTATTCAAAATATAAGTTTGAAATATTTAAACCCATTTTACAGGATTATAAAGATTATGGCGGGTAAGGATATAATTAAAGCATTGGATTTAATTTTTAGGTGGGTGTTGAAAATCATCTAGTTCAGCTATTTCGCTTTTGAGGCATGATTTTTTCAACCGGATATTGGAAGGTCTTTTTAAAAATTTTATTGTACAGTTTTTAGAATTTCATTCATATAATATATAATTGTATAGATGTTAAAAATATTATTCTTGAATTTGATAATATTTTTCAATATAATTTCACAGTTTGATAATTAAATTTATATATTGCCTGTTATAAATATAAAACTAGCTATCAACTAGCTAACTGATTAGGCAATTTTTTTCCGATTAATTTTAATATTATGTTGTCAAAAATATATTATACAAATATAATTGGTGTTTAAATTGAAATATGAAAAAATATTTTTCATGGCTCTTTTTTTAATAGTTCTTTCAACGCTTTCCTGCGTTTGCGCACAGGACAACTCCACACAAGAGTTTGTTTCAGTTGAAAGCGACAATAATGATTTGAGTCAAAATGAAAACTTGGAAGTTGAACAATCGACAAAGAACGATGTTAAATCTGAAGTTAAGGTGGATGCCTTTCAAAATGGCAGTTATATTTACGGATATAATATAAATGAGGGAAATGATGAGCTATACTGCAGTTTCTCCGATGCCAAATCCAAGCCAAAAATAACCATTGACGGTGAAGAGTACACTTCAAAAATATCAAGCAATACATTTTTCACACTTGACGTGTCAAAATTATCAATCGGGGACCATACAATAGATGTGACATACAGCAACGGTAAAACAACAAAACACATTTCAAAAAACATCAACATCAAACCGGCAATACTCTCATATAAGGGAAGCCTGGACTATTACTGCTACTATAAATCCACAGGAATAAACTTCGGTGAAGGCCTTAACTATGGCGACGGAACATCACTGACTTTAAAACTGCCTGGTGATGCAAAAGGAAGCCTTCTGGTGTATGTGTCAAAAACAAACACAAACATCGACAATCCGGCCAACCTCTACAAATCACAGGTCCTTGCTGACGGATTTGCAAAGGTGCTCATAGATGATTTGAAGCTTGGAAATTATTATGTTTTTGCAAAATACAACGGCAGCGACTATGCAGTTGAAAATCAGCTAAGCAAACTTACAGTCCGCTATGGAATATCCTATCCCTATTCCATGACCTATGGCGATGATAAGTATCTCACCATAATGTCAGACAAATCAGATACAAGCACATTCACAGTCAAGGTAAACGATAAAAAATACGGTCAAATCAAGATGGTAAATGGAGTCGGCAGGATTTCACTTAAAAAACTCCCTATAAGCGAGGAAGTTTCAGTTATGGTATATAAAGGTTCAAAAATGGTTTATTTTGATCAATATGAAGGGGAATTCTACATTACAGTCAATCCCAAAAAGGCCAGACTGACAGGCGGAAAAGACATTACAATGTATTACGGGGCTTCAAAAAAATATTCCATAAAAGTATATGGGGGCTACGGAAAAGTGGTCGGCAAAGGCCAAACTGTAAAAATCAAAGTGGGAACAAAAACATATAATGTAAAAACCAGCATGTACGGTTATGCAATCCTTAAAATAGACAATGGACCTGGAGTTTACAAAATAAGTGCAACATATAAGGGAGTGACAGTAACAAACAAATTGACAGTCAAGCAGGTTCTCACACTGAAAGATGTCAATGTCAAAAAATCAGCACGCAAACTCGTTCTTACAGCAACACTGAAACATGCAAAAAAAGCATTAAAGTCAAAAAAAGTGACTTTCAAGTTCAACGGTAAAAAATACACTGCAAAAACAAATGCCAAAGGTGTTGCAAAGGTAAAAATACCAAAAAGTGCTTTAAAAGGACTTGCTGCTGGCAAAACAGTAAAATACAGTGTAAGCTATGGAAAGGCAATTCTTTCCAAAAAAGCAACAGTCAAAAGATAGGGAGCACGCTCTCTATTTTTCTTTTTTAATTTTTCTTATTTTGCTATTTTTTAAATAATAAGACAAACATAACTATCAATAACTAAATTTTTAAAAACAATAGGTTGTGTTATTTTTGTTTGAATCACTAAAAAAGAAATTCTCACGAACAAGTGAAAAACTGGAAGAAGAGCTAATAGAAGAGGCAGAAGCAGAAGACAACCTTCAAGAAGAATCAGGCTCAAGATTTTCATTTTTCTCATTTGGAAGAAAAAAGGAAAAACCGAAAGAAGAAGAGGAAAATTTACTTCCGCAGGAGGATGAAAAAACAGAAGAAACTGCTGAACCGGAAAAAGTGGAAGCTGAGGAAAAAAAGACCTCCTTCTGGGGTTTCGGCAAGGGTACTTCTGAGGAAGAGTCATCTGAGGATGAAAAAGAACCTGTTGAGGAAGAAAAGAAATCCGGCTTCTGGGGTTTCGGCAAGGGTACTTCTGAGGAAGAGTCATCTGAGGATGAAAAAGAACCTGTTGAGGAAGAAAAGAAGTCAAGCTTCTGGAGTCGCAGCAAGGATGATGACGAAGAGGAGGATGAAGTTCAGGAAGAGAAGAAATCCGGCTTCTGGAGTCGCAGCAAGGATGATGACGAAGAGGAGGATGAACCTCAAAAAGAAGAGAAAAAATCCCACTTCTGGAGTCGCAGCAAGGATAATGAAGAAGAGGAAAGCGACGCGGAAGAGGATGAGCCTCAGGAAGAGAAGAAATCCCACTTCTGGAACCGTAACAAAGAAAAAGACTCAAAAGATGTTTCCGCAGACGGTGAAGCAAAAGGAGGATTGTTCTCATTCGTGCGTGAAAAAACCATACAGGAAAAGCACGTTGAAGACATCCTTTTCGAACTTGAAATGGAACTGCTTCAGGGCGATGTTGCAATGGAGGTTGCAACCGAAGTTGTTGAAAGCGTCAAGGAAAACCTTGTAGGTAAAAAAATCAAAAGAAGCAATGATATAACCGAATACACATTTTATGCTCTAAGAGATGCCGTTGAAGAAATCATCAGCATTGAAGGCAAATCAATGACCGGCATGCTTGAGGAAAAGAAGGCTCAGGGTGAACCGCTGGTTGTGATGTTTGTCGGAATCAACGGTACCGGTAAAACAACAACTATCGGAAAACTGGCCAATTACTACCTGAAACGTGGCTACACTCCGGTAATTGCAGCTTCAGACACATTCAGGGCAGGTGCAATTGAACAGGTTACCTATCACGCAGACAATGTGGGGGTTAAAATCATCAAGCACCAGAAAGGTTCAGATCCCGCAGCTGTCGCATTCGATGCAGTGGAACACGCCAAAGCTCAGGGTAAAGAGCTGGTATTAATCGATACAGCAGGAAGAATGCAGACCAATGTCAACCTTATGGATGAAATGAAGAAAATAAAACGTGTTGCAAAACCTGACCTTGTAATATTTGTAGGAGATGCAATAACAGGTAACGATGCAACCGAACAGGCCCGTAAATTCAACGAGGCAATTGACATTGACGGAGTAATCCTTACCAAGGCGGATGCGGACAGTAAAGGTGGCGCATCACTTTCAATAGGTTATGTGATCCAAAAACCGATTATGTTTTTAGGTGTTGGCCAAGGGTATGACGACATCATGGAATATGATTCACAGTGGATGTTAAACCAGCTGTTCTCGGATGATGATGAAATTGCTCAGGAAGATTAGAAATATTCTGATAATCGTATTGCTTGTATTGATTGTCATCACTGCGGCGGTGGCAATCTTCAACCCTTCAATTTCAACAGACAGCCTTACCCCAAAGGAAAACGTTTCCGTTGCCGTAACAGGTGATGTGATGTTTGCACGTAACATGCCTGGAGTTTTAAGCATGGATTCCTCTCCATTTGAAGGGGTAAGTGATGTAACATCAAATGTGAATCTGCTGCTTATAAACTTTGAAAATGCTGCAACAGCATCTGAAAACGCTGTTAAGGGAGATGTTCCCCTCAAATGCGACCCGAGCTATGTTCCCCTTGCAAAGGCAAACAATATCACTGTGGCCGCACTTGCAAACAACCATGCATTTGACTATGGAATTCAGGGAATGCAGGATACAAAATCCAATCTTGAAAGTGCGGGAATAACACCGATCGGTGCCGGAAACAGTGAATCTGAAGCCCATCAGGCCGTGGTGAAAGAGATCAGCGGAAGAAAAATCACAATACTCAACTATATGGATTCCGAGAATTTTGCGGAATACTCACAGGAAGTTATGCCCTATGCCAACGGGTCAAGTCCGGGATATTCAGCCTACAATTCAGCTGACGCACAAAAGCAGATATCTGAAAACAATGATTCGGACATCATAATTGCTTATATGCACTATGGAAATGAATACTCAAACTCTCCGAATGAAAATCAGATTAAAATGTCTCATGAGCTCATAGATTACGGAGCGGATGTGGTAATCGGTTCTCATCCTCATGTAACACAGGGAATAGAAATGTATAAAGGAAAACCTATCTTTTACAGTCTGGGAAATTTCATATTTGACCAGTCAAATGAGGCAACACACACCGCATACTTCGTAAAAATAGGTCTGAGCGGAAATTCCGGCGAGTGCACTGTATATCCGATTCATATCTCAAACTATCTTCCACAGCATATGAGCCCGGAAGATGGAACTTCCCTTTTAAGTGGCCTTTCACCTAATTGCGAAGAGATGAAGATTACCGAAAACGGTACCGGAATAATATCATTTAATTTAACTGATAATTAATTGTTATCAGTTAAAATCATTTTATTTTTTCTCAGATTAATTTTTAATTTAATACTTTAACTCTTAAAAAATCACATTTCAATTCAATGTATTTAATCTTATTATAGGTTATTTTATCATATTTGTTCTTTTTATAGTTATTTCTATATGTTTTTAATTTATTTTCATTAATTTAAGCTATTTTAATCCTTTTTTCTTATTAAAAAGATTTATATATATTTTTAAATAAATTTCTATGTAATAGTTTAAAGAAGGTGAAAAAATTTCGATGAAAAATAAGGCATTGATTTTGCTAATTGCATTGGCGTTCATTTTCATGACCGGTGCAGTCAGTGCAGTTAACCAAACCGATGCTATTATTGAACAAGAAGACACACATGATACAGTTTCACAAAATATCGCTCAGCAGGTCTCTGCACAGGAGGGCAGTGAGGAGATATTGGGTGAAAACGCAACAAAAACAACAATAAAAAGTGATGATAAAAATATAGTTAAGGGACAGGAGTTCTCAGTCAGGCTTGCTGATGAAAATTCAACACCAATTGCAAACAAAACTGTCGAGTTCACTTTAAACAAGGTAAAAACCAGTTCAAAAACAGACGGAAACGGTGTTGCAAAACTCAAAATCAACGTCAATCCCGGAACCTACACTGTCAAATACTCATTCGGTGATGAAGGGTATCTCAAAAGTGAAAACTCAACCAGGATATTTGTCATTCCCACATCATCATCAAAAATATCAGCATCAAACTATGTTGCATATGTAGGAGTGAAAAATACATATACCGTAACTTTAAATGCAGGAAACACTCCTTTGCCGGGAAGAGCTGTCACTTTCAAGATAAACGGCAAGACATATTCAAAAACAACAAATTCCAAAGGACAGGCCAGCATAAACATCAATGAAAAAAAGGGGACATATTCTCTCTCATATTCATATGCCGGTGAGGACAACATCAAAAAGACCTCAGGGAGTGCCAAAATAACCGTCAAAAAGGGAATTCCCACAAAAATTTCAAAGGCAAATTCAGTTGTATATGTCAACAAGAAAACCAATTACTTCAAAATAAAACTCACTGATGTAAGGGGAAACCTTTTAAAATCCAAAAAGGTCTTTTTTAAACTGAAAGGCAAAACCTACGCTAAAAAGACCAGTTCAGAGGGAATTGCAACACTTAAAATTAAATTAAACACAGGCACATATAAGATAAAGGTGACTTATCCTAAAAACTCAAAATACAACAAGGCTTTAAAAACCTTTAAAATTAATGTAAAGCCAAGACATCCTACAAACAATGGAATGTGGCTTTTTGGAAAGGACATGTATTCTGTAGATTTTAATAAACTTCAAAAGAACGGATTCAAGCATATCCTCTTAAACTTCAAGGCTGTGGAATTGTACGGCAAGGCCGGTGTTGAAAAGTGGGTTAAAGAGGCAAGGTCCCATGGCATCAAGGTGCATTTATGGATGCAGGTGTTCTATAAGGCAGGCGGATGGCAAAACCCTGTCAGCAACGGTAAAATCAATTACAATCTCATAAACTCAAAAGTCAAGGAAGCAAAAACATATGCCAAGATAAAGGGAATTTCAGGCATTCACTTTGACTATGTAAGATATCCGGGCAATGCCCACAACTACAAGAATTCAGTAAATGCAATCAACACATTCATCAAAAAGGCAACCACTGCAGTCCATAAGATCAATAAAAATATCATAGTTTCCGCAGCGGTAATGCCCGAACCGTCCTCAATGATACATTATTATGGTCAGGACATACGGACAATGGGCAAATACCTTGATGCAATAATCCCTATGGTTTATAAAGGAAACTATAATGCGGGACAGTCATGGATTAAATGGGTGACACAAACGTTTAAAAAGCAGTCAAGCAAGGCTCAAATCTGGACAGGGCTTCAGTCATACCGCTCAGACGCCAATCTTGGAAAAATCCCTGCAAAGGAACTGATGGGTGACTGTAAGGCGGCATCTTATGGTGGAGCATCCGGAATAATACTGTTCAGATTCGGACTCTTCAACGATATAAACTTCAACGAGGTGTAATATGAAAAAAATTATATTTCTGCTAATTGTTTTAATGGCGGTGCTTTCTGTATCTGCCGTATCTGCCGGTGAAAACGTGACAGAAACGGTTGCAGCAGACATTCAGGAAAATATTTCAGAGGACACTCTTTCAGCAGATGACAATGAAGATGTGGTGGCTGAAAACTCAAGTGTGGAAGTCGAAAAGGAAACCTCCAAATTCACTGCATCAAATCTGAAGGGATATGAATCATTTCAAAGTTCAATGAAATTCCGCCTGACCGCCAACAACCAGCCGCTTGCATCAAAAAAGGTTTCCATAACTTTAAATGGCGCAACATATTCAAAAACCACCGATAAAAACGGGGAAGTGGTACTGTCCCTGAATCTCAAGAAAGGCTCATATACTGCTCAGTGCTATTATCCCGGAGACAATAAGACAACAAATTCCACACAGACATTCAAACTAACAGTTAACTCTCCAATCAAAACTTCACTGAAGCTTGGAGATAAGTATATCAATTACCGTCAGGGTTCCAAGTGTCTTTTCTATGTCAAATTGATGACAAGTGCAAACAAGGCAGTTAAAAACCAGGCTGTAACATTCAAGGTTTCAGGAAAAACCTACACTGCAAAAACCGACAAGAACGGTATTGCAAAAATATACCTGAATCTTAAAAAAGGCTCACGTAAGGTAACCTATTCATTTGCTAAAACATCCCCTTACCTTGCATCAAGCGGAGCATATACAATAAAAGTCAAAGCCAAAATGGCAAAGGGGAACGGATACTGGCTATGGCCAAAGCATATGAAAAGTTTAAACCTTAAAAGCCTCTCCAAGAAAGGAACCAAGCATCTCTTCCTTCATGCTGACGCGCTGTCAAGCTACGGTAAATCTTCTGTTGTCTCATTTATCAAAAAGGCACACAGATACGGAATCAAAGTTCATTTGTGGATGCAGATATGCTACAGCGGAGGAGAATGGGTGAGTCCGGTTAATGATGACGGATCATTCAAGTACGGATTCATGAACAAGAAAATATCCCAGGCCAAATATTTTGCCAAAATCAAGGGTGTGGACGGGGTTCACTTCGACTACATGAGATATGGCGGAACCGCCCACAAGCATAAAAATGCAGTTGAATCCATCAACTATTTCGTCAAAAAGGCAGCTATTGCTGTTCATAAGGTAAGGCCGAACTGCATAGTTTCAGGGGCATTGATGCCTGAGCCAAGTGCAATGCATTATTATTACGGTCAGGATGTTCCTACATTAAGCAGATACGTTGATGCGCTCCTGCCGATGGTTTATAAGGGAAACTATCACCAGACCCGTGGATGGATCAAGTCTGTGACTAACACATTTGTCAAGCAGTCAAGCGGCGCTCAAATCTGGACAGGTCTTCAGTCATATGTCTCAGACAGCAACACCAAAAAACTCTATCCCAGTGTTCTTTTTAAGGATGCCAAGGCCGCTAAAAATGGCGGGGCAATGGGGATAGTTCTTTTCAGAATCGGTATAAGCTGCAACTTCAATTTCAACAAGGTTTAAAAGTCATGGCTTTTAAATCTTAACTTTTTTTTATTTTACCATTTGCGTTTGGATAATGCTTTCAGCCGCTTTTTTTCAATGCTTTTTTTCTTTTCGGACTGGTATTGTCTGTTTTGGCGATTGGTTGTTGTTTCGTTGTTTCTCATAACGGTTACAAGGTCGATTGAATTGCCGCTGCAGGCCATTATGATTCTGATTTCCTTATAGTCCTTATTTTCCGGAGCTTTGAATACAACGGCATATTTGTTGTCTTCCACATGCTCGTAGCTTACAGGTTCTTCCATCATCAGGCAATCTATTACATATTCTCTTGATAATCCGTTATCAGATAACCTGTTGAGGAAATGCCGGTTTTCAAAGCACCAGTTTATGCTTGTGGTTTCGCCCATTAAAAATTTGTCAAAAACGTTCATTGTATTTTTATATGTAAAACTTATTATATACATGTTTACAAATAATATTATTATGGCGCAAAAAACTCAATGGGATTCGTCAATTGCATTTATTTTTGCCATGATTGGAGCGGCTGTTGGTTTGGGAAATATTTGGCGGTTCAGTTATGTGCTTTATTCTAATGGTGGAGGTTCATTTTTCATTCCTTACCTTATTGCAATTGCTATAATGGGAGTTCCATTTTTAATACTTGAATATGGTGTGGGGTTCTCGTTTAAGGAATCCTTTTCGGTTGTTATGAAAAAAATTAATCCAAAGTTCGAGATTATCGCTTGGATTCTGGTTTTATTTGTATTTGTTGTTACGATTTATTATATGGTAATTTTAAGTTGGGATTTGGTATATCTGGGTTCCAGTTTCACATTCAGCTGGGGAACTAATGCGGCTAACTACTTTGTACACATTGTAGGCGGAAGCTCAAACCTTGATCATGCCAGTTTTCTTCTGATTCCGACAACTGTCGGTGTATTGATATTGTGGGTTATTCTATGGTTCATTTCACACAGGAATGTTGATGAGGGAATTGGTAAGGTTTCAAAAATCCTGATTCCTGCACTGTTTGTGATAATGGGTTTCATCATTGTTTATGCATTGACATTGCCTGGTGCCGGAATAGGTGTTTCAACCCTTCTGACTCCTGACTGGACTAAACTGTGGGATGTTAACATTTGGCTTGCAGCATTTGCACAGATAATTTTCTCATTGAGTATGGGTCAGGCTATAGCACTTACATATGCAAGCTACCTGCCTGAAAACTCCAAATTAATCGATAATGTGCTTATCGTTGTTGCATCCAACTCTCTGTTTGAGATATGTACTGCATTTGGTGTATTTTCAATTTTAGGTTATATGTCATATACGCACGGAACACCGATGATTCAGCTGATTACTGAAGGTACCGGACTTATATTTATAGTATTTCCAATGATTTTCAATATCATGGGGCCGATTGGAAGAATTATCGCTCCGCTGCTTTTCCTGGCAATACTGTTTGCGGGAATTACCTCCGCACTCGGTTTCCTCGAACCTATGTTGAATTCAACTCAGGTTAAACTTGGATGGTCCAGAAAGAAAACAGCAACCGTTTTAAGCATCATCGGTTGTATATTCTCATTGATTCTGACATCAGGTATCAGCAGCTATCTTGTGGGAATAATTGATTCATTTGTAAATGAATTCGGTATTCTGCTTTTAATCGGAATACAGTGCATTGTATTTGCCTGGTTTTATGGTGTCGATAAGGTTTTACCGGCACTTAACGAATCATCCACATTTAAAGTCGGCACCATCTGGTCTTTTGTTATAAAATATCTGCTGCCGATTGTTCTGATTGTGATGTGGGCTGTTGGAATAGTTCAGCTGTTCTCCACTGCAAAAGAATTTGAAATAATTGTGGATGTTATCATTATTGTAATGGTGCTGGTATTCGGAGTTGTTTTAACTAAAATTAAACCGGCAAATGATTAGATAATCATTTGCTTTAAACCTTTTTTTTTAATAGTTTTTGTAGGAGTCGTATCCGGCGTATAGATGGTACAGTGTTTGAGCAAGGCTTCCTAAGGGGTTGTTCATGAAAAACCATATTAATATGTGGATTAAGACCGCTCCACCAAGTAATGTGAGTCCTTTTTGTTTGTCTCCATTAAGATACTGGCCCAGTCCCGGTATGATAAATGAGAAAATTCCATATTTGAGTGAATTCATATCCATTTCTATCATCTCCTTATTAAGTTTTGTTTTTAACATTAATTAAATTTACTTTGTCATTAATTATTTTAATAGTTTTAGGTTAATACTATAAAATAATGTTATATTTCTTCAAGTATTGTATAGGATTATTTTGCCCGCACAAAGGAAATATTTATGTTATTGTAAAATCAATAATATTACATGACATTCAAGATGCTTTCAGTGATTCTTCTGACATTTCTAATATTGGGCGTTGTATCTGCCGAAGGCAATGTCACATACTCAAATGAAACGGAAAACATCACATTTGAAGGAATCGATTTTACAATACCTCAGGGGTTCGGAGAATCAAAGGACAATGAAAGTTTCGATGATTTGGGCTCAGAAGGCCAAACCTGTTTTTACATTAATGAAGCCAATGGTGAAATCATCATAACAGTCATTTCCGACTGGATGGGTATGAGTCTGGATGAACTGTACAGGGAAGGTGCGGTTAAATCAACAGTAAACGGTCATAAAGGCTGGAACTACACTGAAGGCGACCTTAACTACTTCGCATATGTTCATGATGATAAGGGAATACTGGTGGGCGTCACCAATCAGACAAGACTGTACGAAATAATCAGATAAGCTATTTTTAAAAACAAGTCAATGTTAAGTCTAAAGGTGGATGGAACCTTTAGAACTTAAACTAAAAAATTTTTTTTTAGTGTAACACGGGATGTGTTACAATTGATATTATTGATTCATGTCTTATTTAAAGATATAGATATTTTTACATGCCTAAAAATTGCTTTGGTGGTTTTAAATCAACTGTTCTTCAGTGACTCTAAATTACATTTGCTAAATTATTTAAATTAGTTTTTTCAAAACAATAATCATGAAATTTAGGTATGTCCTATTAATCTTTCTTTTCTTTGCAGTGGTTTCATGCGTTAGTGCAGAGACATTCGTACCGAATGAAGGAATATTCGCATTCAGGGAAGTTGAAACATTCGAAATAAACGGCATCAACTTTACAGTGCCTTCAGACTACAACATTACCGGCCATAACAATACCGGAATCGATTTCAGAAACTCCCATGACAATCTCTCAATCAGCGTCAGCAAGCACACCAATGTCAAAAAGGTAAAAAGCGACAGATCAAAAAACATAACCGCCGGAAAAACCATGCTCGGGTCAGCTGAAGGATACCTTGTGGATAATAACGGAACATACACATTTTCATACACTCTCGATGACAAACTGGTAATCATAACCTCAAAAGACATGTCACTTATGATTGGCATTATCGAGAAAAATTAATGATTAGGAGGTTATAAAATGAATAAAAAGATATTTGCAATATTTGCTGTTTTTGCACTGGTTTTAAGCATCTCTGCAGTATCCGCATTCGGACTGGATAGCCTATTTGGGGGAGGTGCAAAATCTGCCGAAAACATAACTCTGGGAGGAATCAACTTCACAATTCCTGAAGGATTTGAAGAAATACCTGAAATGGCGCTTAACGGAAGTTCAAACCTAACTGAAGACGGTCAGAAATTCACCATATGGTCCAAGGAATTCATTAACGGCACCAACGTTATTGATATTGCAGTCACATCCTATGAAGGAGTTGAAATCGCCGAAGATGTGGGAGATGAACTGCCTGGTGAAAAAAAGACAGTCAAAGGCATTAACGGAACAATATATGATGACGGTAATTTGAAAGGATTCCAATACGTTAAAGACGGAAAAGTTGTTCTTGTGTCCTGTCCGACCGATGATTTGCTTGAACAGGTAATAATCAACTAAATTTTTACAATAGCTTAATTTTAGCTATTTTTCTTATTTTTTAGATAATCTTTAATAATTTGATGTAAATATTATAATATAGTGATAATATGCATTTTACAAAAAAACATTTTATAATCCTTTTGATTTTGATAGGGGCATTGCTTGTAGTGTGTGCGGCTTCAGCACAACATGTAAGTGCTGCTAAAACATCAAAAACCACAGTTAAAATTTATAATTTTAAACCCGGAGTACTATGGTCTCCAAAAGCTACAAAACTCAAAAACGGGGATGCAATAGCCGGTTATGTTACATACACTGGCAACATGCAATTTGAAAAGGGAACCGGAGTCACATCCTGGTATGTCGGAAGCGGATACAACGGGGACATTGAACCTCACCACACAAAACTTGTAAAAGTGAAATTCTTTTTCAAAAACAGTAAGGGTAAAGTTAAAACAAAAACAGTCAAGGGAAACAGTGCCCACATTTCCACAAATCTTATAAAAGGATACACTCCGTATAAGGCTACAGTTTGGTATAAAACATATTAGATGATGGTTATAAGTGGAATTGAATTTTCCACTTATTTAATCAGTTTGTATGACGGTATGGTGTATTTCACCTTAATCAGATCTATTTTTGGCAATTTGCCGTAATATGAAACAATCAGGTCATGGTCGCTCATTGTAGGAGTCCATTTTTTCTCCCATTTCCAGTTTCCGTGTTTGTCCTTATAGTGAATTTTTGTTGAAATTTGAAGGCGGGTAGATTTTTTTGGCATATCCGCAGCTATCCACAAATCATCAAACTCAAAATCCTTTCCAAGAATAACCTGGATTGTCACGGGACCTCGCTTATAGGTGTAGTCCCCTTTTTTAACCGGAACTATATCTGTTTTGGTTATCTTTTTGAAGCGATACTTCTTGATGACCGGAGACTTTTTGGAAATCACTTTTGCTGTTGCTGAGGAGGAGGTGTAGTTGCCTGATTGCTTGAATGTGATTTTAACAGTGTTTGTTGTTTGATATATATGCTTTTTAATAACAATGTTTCCTTTCTTTTTAGTGATTGTTTTTAGGTATTTTGCCTTCGGAAGCTTATATTTGAGTGTGGCCACTCCGTTCTTGTCAGTTGTTTTTGTATATGTTTTTCCCCTGATTTTAAATGTCACTTTTTTATTTTTAATCAATTTTCCATTCCCGTCTTTGAGAACAGCTTTGATATTGACTTTTTTGTTTTCCTTTCCGCTAACCTTGCTGGCGGTGATTTTTGATGTAATTTTGCTGATTTCTGAAGTTTTTTCGGGAACTTCTCCTATAGCGGGTGCGGATGTGTCATTTGCATTGTCACTTGCATGAACAGCACCCAAAAGTAGGAATAATGCTATTGTGATTATCAATACTTTTTTAATCATTGAAAACACTCCTTTAAGTTATAATTAATCCTTTGTTTAAATGATTATATAAGTGACCTAAAGGTGAAACTTTAACTAATTTAAGGATGTCGGCGATATATATGTATAATAGGAAGTGGTTTAAAATGGAGGAATATGTAACCGTAAAAAATGACTGCATACTGGAATCTTCGTTTCACGGTATGGTGGTTGGCGTCAACGTCGATATTGGAGAAATGGTTGAAGTGGGAACCGTATTGTTTGTAATTCAGCATATGAAGATGGAAATAGAAATAAAATCTCAACTTAAAGGATGCCTCACAAGGATATATGTTGAAAATGGAGATTTTGTCCGTCCGGGCGATCCTCTGGCGCATATAGGAGATTATAATGATTTAAAGAGTTTCCTTTTGGAAGATGAAATTGAACATCTTACACGGATTCTTTTGTCAAAAAAATTTGTTTATGTGATTGGCGATTGGATTCATCAGAGTTTAAATCGTGAATTTCAAAAAAACCTTAAGTTAAATCGCATCAACAGCAGTTATATAGATGAAAATGATTCTGATGCTTTTAAAAATGATTTAAATCAGGATTCATATCTTCTTGTCATCTCCAAATACGGAGATAATGATAATGTCCGTGAAATGATTAAATCTGCAAGATTGCATCATATTCCTGTCTATGGAATATATGGGGATTTCAGATGTCCTCTTGCAGCGCTTTCAGATCATGTTATGGTGATAGATGATTTCAGTGACAGGAAATTAAGGGAAGTCTTTTCAAAAATCTTATTCAATGTGAGAGGTAATTGAAGAAAAGATTAATGCAAAATAAAAAAAGTAGATAATCTATAAAATATAGATTATCCTTCAGTTATAAGTTTTTATAGATTTCTCTAAGTTCGTCAATGGATTTTTCAGACAATTCCTGATTTTCCTTATCTTCAATGATGGCTAAAATCTTGTCTTTTTGAGCCTTATTGGCCAGTGCCTTTTCAGCTCTTGCAATTTCAGCCTGTTTCATGTCAAAGATTTCCTTAACAATTTTGATTTTAACATTCACTTCATGAACTTTAGGATTTTCTTCACTTGCAAGTAAAGAATCTCCCTGCAAATCATTTTCTTCTTTTTTAAGGTTTCTATATATAGCATCCAAATCCTTAATGTTTAAATCAAAGAGATCCTCAAGGCTAATGAGACCCTTGTATTCAAACCTGAATTTGTTTTTTAATGCTTCAATCCAAATATCTGTCATATTATGCCTCCTGATTTTATTAGATTACAACATTGAAAACTCTTTTAATGTTTTCCGTTTTAACTTTTAAGGTAACTTTTTTTCTTTTGGTTAGAGAAAAACCGACCCCACTCAACTGATTTGGTGATTCTTCAACCTTGGCAACAGAACCTAAAGCCTCCATCACCTTTTTATGCTCCATTAACTTCTCGGTTAAAAATTCATTGAACCATGGATTTACCCTGTCCTCATTTACACAGTCCTTAAGCATGAAGAATAGATGCTTGTTTCCTACTGCATTGTCACCCCAGTGGTTTGGGCTGAAGCAGATTAGTGAAACCGGAATGAATGTGTTGTAGTTAACTCCCCATTCAGAGATGTTGGAAACCTGTTCTTTTAGATGACTTTTTATTGTGAAATTTCCGTTTTCATCCAGATTTACTGTTGCAACATCGATATATTCTTTATGCCTTAGTTTAAAAGGATATTTGAAGTTGTAGATTCTTCCGTTGAATTCAATTTCTGCCTTGAATCCCCTGTCACCGCCACGGTAAGTGTATTGGTGGACACGGAATTTGTAGTCACCAGGAATCATTTTACTTTTATCCTTGTATCTTATGTTTTCAACGGCAGGTTTATCCTTTTTAGGATCAATTATATCCACATCCAGCCATCCGCCAGTTCTTTTACTTTCTTTATCCTCGTAGTATATTTCATGACCGTCCGGCTCTGTGCAGTGCGCGTCAAGATCATTTTTGTCCCATTCATAATGGTCATTCCATTGAATGGAGAATCTTAAGTCCACATTGACATCACCACCCATTGCCTTCACTCTCTGTTTCATCATACTATCTGCAATGTTGTTTTTATATGCCCAGCTGAAGAGGTTATCCCATTTGAACATGCTTGGAGCATCCTTATTAATCGGTGCGATTAATGAAACAAAGTTACTTTCCAAATCGTAATTTAGGTATAGTTCCACTTCCTGAGCATTTGGCAGAATGTTTTCGATGAAATCATTGACCGGAATGTCCTGAGCTCTATCAAAGTTTTTAGCCATGTTTTTTGTAAATTCTCTCAAGCGGTCGAACATGCTTTCGCTGTCTTGAAGTTGAGGTGTGACATCCCGGTTTGCAAACAATACATCCCTAACGCTTAAGTCTTCCATTACTGCAAACCTGCGGGGAAGGGAATCTGTAAATCCTAATTCGTCAATTTTTTTTTCTGCTTTTTCAAGCATTGCTTTTGTAAAAATTGGTTTAGGTCTTTTGTAGTTGGTTGAAGCAGTGATTTTCTCATACTTTTCAACTGCTGCATCCAATGGCATACCAGAACTGATATCAACCAATAATGCACCTATACTTTTGTTTTTTATCCTGGAGATAATCGGGCCAAGTTTTATACTTTGAATCCAATAGAAGCGGTTCAAGTCTTTTTCATCTACACTTTTGACTTTGATTAAATGCTTTTTGAATTCTTCAAGGATTCCTTCCCATTCAGTTCCTCTGTAAAGGCTATTGGCGGCAATAAGTTCCAATACAGTATCAATAGCTTCAAGAGAAATTTCATTAGATGAAGATTCAAGTACAGTACGGTTAGTTCTTGCTTCTGCAACATCAATTTCATTACCAAAATGTTTTCTAGGCAAATCAATATAAAAATGGGGGAATCTGATTATGCTTCCGTCTTCCAGCTGAACACGATCAAATTCATAGCCTATAGTATAATACTGGGTTCCTATAAATACATCTACAATCTCATGCATTTTAATATGTTCGCGTAAAGCTTTAAAAACACCTTTCATATCATCGTGAGGCTCACAGTCAAATAATGTGGTGAGTTCATATGTATTTTCATCGATTGCAACCATATTTGCCGCATGTCTGAAAAAATTGTGACAGGTGCGGCAGTCAAAAACTCTTTTTTCACGAAATACAGGGTTGATTTCACTTGGAATAGTATTCAGATACAGGTTCCATAGATCTTCTCCATCACAGTCTACCCTAAACAGCATTTTATCTGCCATATCTTCCTTGAAATGTTTGTATAAACTATCTCTTGTTTGTTCAAAATTTTTAGCATTGATATTATCACCACCTGTGTTTTAGTAAATAATTTATATATTTAATTTTAATTAAAAACATATATAAGTCACATAAAGCAATTGCTTTACATAGAGTTTAAATGGGAAAAGTTCTCATTCTATGTTAATAACTATTATTCTACAAATCAAGCATTTAAAACTGCACAGGTTGTAGATTTTGCCAATTCATTAAATTTAAACATTTTTTCAATTTGGTGAATATGTTTTGCATTAGGAACCAACTGATATTTAATGATTTCAACGTATCTTTCTTATCAAAAGATGAGTATTGTGTTTTTAACATCATCTGTGGTGTTTTAATATATAGTGGTTAAAAAAAGAAAAAGTGAGGATTTAGAAAATCCTCAAAAATTTTGTGTTTTATCTTACTTGGATGTAGCATTTGGCAGTGTTCTTAATTGTTTTGCCGTTTGCTTTTGCCTTGTAGGTAAAGATTGCTTGGTATTTTTTGCCTTTCTTAAGTTTTTTGATAACTTTTTTAGGCACCTTGAATGTTGCAATACCTTTCTTGTTGGTTTTTGCCTTGTAGATTTTAGCCTTGACCATCTTTTTAGATACCTTGGATTTTGCAGTACCTTTCTTGCTGGCTTTGACTGTTATCTTCATGTAAACCCTTTTATTTTTAAGGACTTTTTTGCCTTTGAGTTTGACTTTGATTTTAAGTCTTTTAGCTGTCTTTTTAACTTTTACTGTCTTTTTAACAGGTTTTACAACAGATTTAACAGTCACTTTATTTTTAGTTGTAAATCCTTTGTATGTTACAGTAATAGTGTGTGTTTTAACTTTTAAACTTAATTTAAGGGTAGCGTAACCGTTCTTATCTGTTTTAACAGTGTAGGTTTTGCCTCCAACATTCATTTTAACAATCTCTCCTGCTCCAACGTAATTACCGTCATCACCAACAATCCTGACTTTGTATGGGGTTCCGTCAGCGAAGTAGATTTTCACGTCCTTGTTGCCTGTGATTCTTCCAACTATTTTCAGGTTAGTCAATTTATATTCGCCGGTTACCGGATTGACAATTGCAACACCATAATTTCCAACAGCTAACTTATTATTGAAGTTTAACACACCATTGGCATCGGTTTTTACAGTGTAGGTGGTTGTGCCAACCTTGATTGATACAGTTGTGTTTGCAACTGCAGTTCCATTGTCATCAAGAATAGTTGCAGTATAATCTAAGCCGCTGTTATAACCTCGGGTCATGTCGGAAGCAATGATTGTAGTATTACGATTCATGACAACTGACTTATTGATCGGACCGTAATTATCATCACCGCTGTAGACAACAGTAACATTATTGCTGCCATATTTTAAATTTGTAACAGTGATATTTGCACTGCCGTTTACCACATTGACGGTTTGTGTCAATATGCCATTTACATATAAGCTTACATTTCCGCCTGCATCTGCAGGTAATCTTAATGTTATTGGAGCTGCGCTGCCGGTTACATTTCCAAGTTCAATATCAACATCTGTTTTGCTTTTGATGACACTGAATGTTGTGGAATTAAATCCGGTATAGTTGTCATCACGTTTGACTGTGGCTTCAATTTGACTTCCAGCACTTAAATTAGGAATTGTTTTATTTCCTTTTCCTTCACTTACAGATACGGTATAGTTTATGCCTCTAATGGTTACTGTGTAGTTGCCGTCAACATCAGCTTCTATAATAACGGTGGCATTTTCACCATAAGTGATATTTTCAATGGAAATTCTTACAGGTGCCTGTTTAGGATGAATATTGAATATTGTATAGTTGGATGCACCATATTCAGCGTCTTTATAGTATACGGATGCTAAAATGTTTTTACCGGCTGCTAAATTAGGGATGGATTTGACTCCGGTTCCGTTAATTACAGACACGGTATAGTTTTCATCCCAAATGGTTACTGTGTAATTTGCATCAAAATCAGCTTTGACAGTAACGGTGGCATTTTCACCATAGGTAATGTTTCCAACTGAAATGGTTGCAGGAATAAGTTTTGTGAATACATTGAACATTGTAGTGTTGAATGCTGAATAGTTGCCGTCTTTAATTGTTACGGAAACTAAAATGTTTTCATCAATGCCCAGATTAGGAATTGTAGCATTTCCTTTGCCTCCAACAACATTTGCAGTATAGTTTTGTTCATATATCCTTACATTGTACTGCCCATCCACTTCACTGTAAACCCAAACGGTGGCATTGTCACCATAAGCGATACTGTCAGCATAAACAATAATGCTGATTGCTTTAGGGGTTACTCCGAATTCGGTTTCATTTAAAGCAAAATAATTTGTGATATTGGCTATAGTAATAACAACATAATTTCCAACAGTTAAATCAGGAATGGAGACATTTCCGGAACCATTGCTGACAGTTACCGGGTATGTCTTGTTGCCTAAAGTAACAATATACTCGCCATCAACATTGGCATTGACAGTTACAGTTGCATTTTCACCATAGGTTATGTTTGACACGATAACGCTCAAGTCCACACCTTTGCTGTTGACAGTTATTATGTTAGGATTGATTGTGGAGTCTTCAGTGTAGTAGTCATCCCCTTCAAAAGTACCTGCGACAATATATGCGCCAGCTTTTAAATCCGGAACAACAAGATCTTTCTGACATGATTGAGTGATAGTGTAAACAACTAGTCCTTTATCATCATATACAGTGTATGTGATGTTTCCATATGCACTTGTTGGAATTTCCACACTAACGGTTGCGTTTTCACCGTAAACAATTGTGTTATTTGATAAGTTGAAAATTCCTGCAGCCTTATCGACAGTCAGGTTGGCATATGCATATGCTTCAGTATAATCATCACTTTCAAATACGTAAACCTTGATTTCATGGATGCCAGGTTTGAATTTTTCACTTGGTAATGTGAATGTTGCATTGTCCTTAACATATAGTGTGACTGATTCATTCTCATCATTATCTATAAATACTGTGTACTCATTGGCAACATCGACAGTCACATTTATTTTAATCTCCTCATTAAATTTGGCGGAAGCGTTGCTCACTGTAATTTTTGGAGTGAGTTTGTTGACTTTAACGCCAATATTTTGAGAGGCTGGAAGATAGTTTTTATCTCCATTAAATGTTGCTGTAATCACATAGTCGCCATGGGTCAATGTGAGATTTTCCAATTGACTCTTACTATACTTAATGCCATTCAGTTCATAAGAAACAATGAGAGCTCTTTCACTGTCTTTTCTGGTGATATTCTTCTTCTCTTCCTCGGTTAATTCGAGTTTTTCCAATTCCTCTAATGTATATGTCTTGCCATTCAATATATAGACGACCTGACCAACTTTATTGAGGAATTTTACAATGACAGTTAAGTTCTCGCCCTGAGTAATGTCATGTATTGTAACATTTAATCCAGGGTCTATACGGTTGACAGTCAATACTTTTGTTATTTTATCAAATATGTAAGTGTTTGAATTGCCGCCTTTTCCATTCAATACCACATTATGGTCGCCACCGTCAATGCGGCCAGTGTTGTAGGTGAACTTATTGTCGGTTACATTCAATGAATAGGTCTTGCCGCCAATTTCCAGTTCAACAGTGAATTTGAGGTTAGTACCAATGTCAATTGTACCGTTGATTGTTTCATTTTCTCCGTAGTTAATCTCACTAACAGTGAAATCAACGTTTACAGCATCAAAGCTTGTATTGGTAATGTTCACATTAGGGTTTTTACTATAGATGTTTCTGTAATCTCCTCCTTTATTTTCTGCAAACACACATCCGATGACACTTGCATTCACATCTGCTCCAATGGATAATGCACTTTCGCCTGAAATTGTGTTGGATAAAAATGAGGATTCTGAAACGGACAGATTTTTGTCTTCACTTAAAATAACATAATTAACAGTATTGTTAGTGAATGTACCTCCTGAAATACTATTTTGAACATTGTTCCTTGATTCAATTATACGACTAAAGGTATTTCCTATAAATATTGAATTTTCAATATTCAGGTTAGAATTATTCCTTGCAAAAATAGCATATCCTTTATCATTATCGTAAAATTCAGCATTGATGAGAACATCATTACACCTATCAACAGAAATGGCTTCACCTGCTCCTAATGTGTTTTCAACAAAGTCAGTTGATATGACTTTTGCTGAATTTGCATCAGTTATATTAATGAGGCGGCCCCAACTGTCGATTGTATTGTTTTCAAATCTTGATCCATTAAGGATAATGTCAGATTCACTATTGATGATGTAACTGTGGTATATTTTATTGTCATAAAATTCACAGTCAACAATTGTTAAATTTCCGGTATCATGATTATGTATAATTCCAACATTAGGTCCATCATTTAAAGTGTTATTGATAAAGACACATTCTTTAATGGTCAAATTACCGGTATTGTTAAGGGCTCTATTTTTAAATCCTCTGATTACAATATTCTCTAGGGTAATATCAGCGTCATACATAATATTCAAAAACCAGAAATTAGTTGAATTTGCATCAAAAACAACATCACCTATTCCAATTATAGTTAACTTTTTACTTCCAATGCCTATTCCAATATCTCCTTGAACACTATAGGTTCCTTCCCTTATATAAATAATGTCTTCAGTTGCAGAGTTTTCGATACTTTCGATAGCTTCACGTAATGTGTCGAATTTTCTACCGGTACTGTTGACAATGAAATTGCCTTCATAATCAGTGACTTTGAATATGGTTGTGTTTACAGCATCATTATAGTTTTCATTACCTTCACGCACAACCATTACAGTGTAATTTCCTTCTTCATCAACACTATCTAATGGGATTTCAGCATAACCGCCAGTAATTGTGACATTTGAAAACTTGTTATTGAATAGGATATGCACGAGTCCGTCTTGGCTTGCATTGATTTTTAAAACCGGTTCGGCGTGGGTTGCATCCTTAAGGACAATGTCATCTACAGTAAGGTTGATTTGGACATTCGCCTTATATATGATGAGCCTGTCAGTTATTGCCTCTCCATAATAGATGTTGCCGTAGTTGTCATAAATGACTTCATTTAAGATAACATTATAAGCGCCTTTTGGAAGTACTCCAGTATTATATTCAAATATGCCGTCCTGAATTGTGACTGGCGCATCAGTATTGTTGACAAATCCAACCAATGTCAATTCAAGATCCATATTGAATTGAGGGTCAAGGGTACCTGTAATTATTGTAGGGATGCCGTATTGTCCGTCAGGTACATCCAATATCACATCATAGAAGTCAAATGCGTTATTGGTGAATTGGATTGTTCCACCATTGTATATGTTTGCATACTCTTCAGCGAAGTTAATTCCAAATAATGATTCTTTAACAGTCAGAGTATTGTTGTTGTAAATCGCTCCTCCATATCCGGTTGCTGTATTGGCAACGAATGTGGAATTATCTGCATTCATTTCCTTATTGTTGTAAATGGCACCGCCGTCCCTTTCACTGAATCCTCCGGTGAATGTTGAGTTAAATATATTCAATGTATTATCATTGTAGATTGCACCACCGTATCCGTTTGCAGTGTTGTCTTCAAAAGTTGAGTTTACAACATAAAGTGTTCCACTACTGTAAACGGCTCCACCGTTAACACCCTCATTGTCACTGAAAACAGTATTTTCAATATTTAATGAAGCAATGTTGTATATTGCACCACCATTTCCATAATTGATGTTTTCTATGAAATTGGAACCGGTAATGTCTGCAACTCCATTGTTGTATACAATGGAATAGCTAGTGATGATATTGCTTCTAAATGCAACTGTATCAATGGATAATTTTCTTTCATTTTGAACAATAGTATTGATAAGGATATTGTCTGAAAACTCACTGGTTGAAATGTTTAAGACGCCATTATTGTATATGATTGTGTCAGTTTCAAAATCAGTGAAGTTACAGTTTTTAAATGTTAAATCTCCGTAATTTTCAATTGGTGCATGTTCGTTTATGCCTCCGTCAACAAAGTTTATGCCGTCAAATACAACATTGCATCCTTCAGCCACTTTAAAGAACCAGTGTGTACTGTTGCCGTCGAAAACAACCATCCTGTCTCTGAAATTCTTAAGTGTGAATGATTTGGTGATTTCAAGTTCCAGATTTTCTTCATCATAGTAGTTGAAATTTGCATAGATAATGCCGTTTTCATCGACTACATCAATAGCGTCGGTTAAGTTTTCATATACTTCATAGTCTTCATCTCCGAATATAATGAAATTTGGCATTTTAATTTCAAATGTATCTCCAAAGATATATGAGTTGAAGTAATGGTCGTCCATTACACCAAAAGTATAGTTTCCGCTGATTACGTCCTCAAAAGTGACATTAATATCTTCGGAACTATTGGAAATTTTGTATAACGGCAAGGTATTGAAGTAAAGTAAAACAACTGAATCGAATGGATCAGTAGATTTGGCCTTAACACTGACTGTCTGATTGATTTTATCTATGGTGAAATCGTATATTTCACCATTACCGTTGAAAACACAGTATCGGCTGACAATGTCTTCTTCTGTTCCATCACCTGCAAAGTAATTCATCATGCGCTCTTCACCTTCTGCTACTCCCTGATAATTGTCTAAAAATGTACAAAGTAAAAATGATGCTGAGGAGTCTTGTTCGAGATTAGACATAATATATATTGCTCCACCTTCATCACCTGCAGTATTGCCTATAAATGTACAGTTTACTGCATTGACAGTTGCATCCTGATCTGCTGTACGTGAACCGATACATATTGCTCCACCTAAATCATCAGCTTTGTTATTGTAGAAATTACAGTTGGTCATGGTTAAAGTACCTGCAACCAGTTCAATAGCTCCTCCCTCATCGTTATATCCATTTCTTATTGTAAGGTTTTCAAGTGTAATGGTAGGGCCTTCTGTTGTATAAACAATTGGAATAGGTGGGGCGGTTTCAATAATCTCCACTTCAGTATCATATGTTAAATGCAGGAAGTAATCTTCATTTCCACAGTCAAAGATAACCTCTTCGTTTTCGTAAGCTCTGATTGTTAACTCAACTTCTCCTTCAATATCGATACCGGATACGTCATATGTTCCGCCTCTAACTGTAATGATACCTGCTTCGTTAAACACAGCTTCGTCTATTGCCTCTTCTAGAGTCTCAAAGTAGGAATAATCATCATCCTCATCTTCCTGGTAAATGAATCTATAGTTTTCTTCATCAAACAAGTCATCAAATTCATCACCAATTATGTCATCGCCTGCGAAGGTAAGAAGCTCATCATTACTGTTTAATTTCAAATTATTGGCATTTATGGATAATGAAGTCATTAATGATTGGCCAAGAATATCGGAAGCTCCAAGCAATGAATCCTTTTTCTTAACATTCACGGCTCCTATGTATTTGCATGAGTTGTAATTGGTACTTCCCATATAAACTGCCACAACAGTGTAGTTGCCTTCATCCAAACCGCTAAGCACATATGATTCAGTGGCAGGAAGAGTTATGGTATTGCTGCCGACAACATAAATGATGTCTCCCTTAACATTATTCTTATCGAATGAAGGTGTTATGACTAAATCTTCACCTGCAGTTATGTTGTTGTATTTCAGGGTTAAATCAACATCTTCACTATTGACATTTAAAATCTCCTCAATGGAATATTGTTTGTAGTTAACACGTTCCTGTGAAGTGATGTTGATTGTGTAAGTGTTAGGCTTGTATGTTTTATCCACGTTAATAGTCTTGCTGGCATTAATATAAGTGATTAACTTGTAGTCTTCAATTTCTATTGTATATATTGATGGAACATTAGTTTCAATTTTTACAATAATACTGCCGTCATTTCCCTGTTTCACATCTGCTACAGTTATGGTTGGATTGGCCTTATACACTTCGAAATTAATGAGGGAAGATGTAGGAGTGTAATCTTCATAGTCATAGTAAGCTACAAGAGTGTATTTTCCAGCATCCAATAATAATGACTCGAGTTCTTCTTTTGTATAATATTTTCCATTCAACTGATAATCCACAGTGCCCCTTGCATTTGCAGGAAGGTTTTCAATGACTTTAATGGTTTCACCATATGTGATGTTGTCAACGGAAACATTCAAATTAAATCCTACATTATGGACTCTGAAAATTTTAGTTATGCTGTCCATCAGATAAGTGTTATTGCTGGTATCTGAAATACCGTTTAAAACAGCATAATATTTGCCATGATTCAAAATACCTGCATTATATGTGAAGGCATTGTTTTTGATTTCCACAGTGACATTTTCATTAGCTACTGTTAAATTAGCAGCCGCATAGATGTTGACACCGATATCTGCTATACCGTTGATTATTGAGTATTCTCCATATTCAACAGTCAATGCATTTAATTTAACATCTTTAACATCGAAAACACAATCATGCGCTACTGTAAATCCGTTACTGTAAATATTCCTGTTTTGCCCGGTGTTATTTAAGAAAAGACATTCATCAAGTAATGCTGTAACTTTTGGAGATGTTGCGATGGCTCCAGTTGTTGCATTATTGTTTGTAAATGTGCTGCTTCCTATAATTAATGTGAGCTTTTTACTATAAGGGTTTTTGATTAAAATCACTGAACCTGTCTCACCTTTATTGTTGTTGAAGGTACAGGTGTCAATATAGGCACTTGAACTTCCATCAAGGCAGATTACTCCACCATTAACGTTGCTGTTGGAGTTGCTTTCAAAATAGGATGAGTCAATATCCAAGGTTACTTCAGTAGTGTTGGCGTTAACATATATTACTCCGCCTTC
Organism: uncultured Methanobrevibacter sp.; assembly: GCF_946408925.1. GTDB lineage: Archaea > Methanobacteriota > Methanobacteria > Methanobacteriales > Methanobacteriaceae > Methanocatella. Next base: position 3,191 of record NZ_CAMJUE010000020.1, on the reverse strand, counting down.
AAGTTGATTTTTTTCTCCCAGAGTATTCTTGATGTCGTTATTGGTGAAACTGGATAGGCTGACACTTAAATATCTGGAATTGTTGCCTACATATATTGCAGATCCTTTAACCGCAACGTTTTGTTCAAATTCACATGAAATGATTGTCGGCATGAACTGGGATATGTTTTTGAAATGCAACGCTCCCCCTTCACGTGCAGTGTTGTTTGTGAAGTTGGATGATGTGATTGTAACATCCTCATAACCCACTGATGTGACTGCAGCAGTACTTACTTTTAAAGGAGCGGCATTGTTTATGAAATTACATTCATCAATATCCAATGAATCTCCGTCGCTGAATATGGCTGCACCACCATTTTCTGCAAATGAGGTTTTTGTAATCCTATTGTCTGTAAAGTTACATGATTCCACGTTAAGGGCTCCGTGATTGACTATGGCTCCGTAATTTGTATTCCTGTTGCGAAGTCCTTTGAATGTTATTCCGTATATATAAACTTCAGAGTTTTTGTCAACTATTATGAAATTGGCGTCACTGCCCTGGGCGTCAAATACTGCTCCATCCAATGCAATGATGTCCAGAGTCTTGTTGAATATCATGATTCCTGTGTCTTTATATGTGCCGTTTTTAACATAAATCACATCTTCATCATTGGAATTGCTTACAGCTTCATTCAAAGTATCATATTCAACATTTGTACTTATGACAAGGAAGTTGCTGTATGTTTTTGAAATTGTAAATGTGGTGAAATTCATCGCAAGATTAAAGTTTTCATCAGCATTGTGCATAGCAACAACGGTGTGATTGCCCAAATCAAGACCGGTCAATTGCATGCTGCCTTTACCGTTTACAACTTGAAGTTGATAAAATTTAGTTCCAATGAAAATGGTGTAATTTAAATCCCAATTAGCATAAACATTTAAAACAGGTGTTTCAGGAATTAATACATTATTTACAACAAGATTCAATGTTATATTGGCTTTTTCAATCAATGTTTTTGCAATTGCTTCTTTATACAAATAGAATTCATTTCCGTATAAATCGTAATAATAATCATCGAGATAGAAATGGTCATTACTGTCTTGCTGGGTATCCATTCCTGCCATGATAAGTTCATGTGTTCCACTGGACAGTACTCCAAGTTCTATTTTAAATTTATTGTCTACAACGGTAAGCAAATCTCCAAAAAGATCTTCACCATCTGCAAGTCCTGTTAAAACAGTGTAAGTATTATTTAAATTGGATCCCCAATCAAAGACACCATCAAGAATATTTTCAGAACCATAAGCATTATCTTTCAAATATATTTCCAAATACAGGTCATATTCATTATGCTGTAAATTAATGTTTCTTGTGCGTGATTCAGAGTATATGTTTCTATAATTAACACTTGCATTATTTAAATCAAAAACACATCTTGTAATGTTTATGATGCTGTCACTTTGACTGGTTATATAAATTGCACCTCCTAACTTGGCGTCATTACCTATAAACTCAGTATCATTGACCTTAAGTTTAGAAGCATATATTGCCCCACCAGATTCGCTAGCAGTATTATTGAAAAATTCTGAATCGGTAACTGTTAAATCTGTGGTGGAATCAGCATTGATGGCTCCACCCTGACTGCCTAAATTGTACTCGAAAGTACAATCTTCTATAGTTGCAACAGTGTTTTTAAATATAATTGGACCGTTAGATGTGAAAGTACAGCCACCATCCAATAATTTATTTGTTTTCAGCACCAATTTTGAATTTTCCGCATAAATTGGAGTTCCAGGCTGATTTTGAGAATTTTTGATATTATTAAATTCACAATCTGAAATTTCACCCTCCGATGCAGCATCGAATTTTAATGCCGCATCATTAAATTTTCCAGTTATGTTTATATCATGCATAATGAGCTGGGCTCCAGACCCTACTGAGAACAGATAATTTTGAGAATCTGATGAAAAAATGACTGGTAAGATAGATCCAGTTTTAGGATAAATTATCACTATTTTATTTGTAAGATTCACATTGAAATTAGCAGAGCCAGTGTATTCTCCACCTTCAACAGTAATTTCGCCACTTTCACCAGTAATGGCATTTACAGCAGCACTTAAAGTTTCAAATACATGAGTGTCATCTAAAACAAAATTAGGTTCTTTAATAGTAAAAGTATTTCCAGGATATGAGTATCTTTTTTCACTACCTTTCATCATGTAAACTGTATATGTTCCTTTTTCAAGATTACTGAATTCTACTTCATAAATGTGACTATTCCAAGCTTTATGATCATAATAAGAACCATCTTTATATAAAACCACTAAATCTACATCCTCATCATCATCGCCAATGTCAGGTGTTATTTTCACTGATTTAGTAAGAGCGTTCATATCAATTTTAAGTGAAGCATGTCCTTCAAATAAGCAATCGGTAAAACTCCAAGTTCCAGGTGTAGCGCTTCCATCTTCATATCCAAAATTGTTTTCATTGTTACCCACTTTATTGTTCTTGAAAGTACAATAGTTAAGTGTTACACTGCCGCTCTGCTCACAAGAAATGGCTCCTCCATCATTCTTCGCACTATTGTCTACGAACAGACAATATTCGGCTATTAATGAACCGCCATTTTGCACACTTATTGCTCCACCACAACGATCTGCATAATTTCTATCCAGTGTACAGCGAGTCAATGTCAATTTTCCACTAATAACCTCAATAGCACCACCATCAAATTCTGCATACCCATTATGGAAGACTATGTCCTCGAAGATAACATGAGTACCGGAACCAGATATCTCAAACAACCAATCATCATGATTGAGTGATTGAAAACGAACCTCTCCCGGATTATATGGTTTGATTATTAACTTATGACCTCCACTAATACCAAAATAACAATCATCACCATCTGTAAGGTATACACCATCCTCAACATATATTGTTCCTCCGCCATTACTCATGGCGGTACTGACAGCATCATCTAAATCTGCAAATGACTCGTCACCATAATGAAAAGGCTTAGGTGAATCGGCAAGCACCTCATTTGAACTGGAGGATGCTTTTACCACTTTTTGATCCGTTTTTTCATTCTGTGTATCGTTTACAATAATTTTTTCAAATTCTCCGCCGGCTTCACTCACAGTTGAAGTGGCAGTGTCTTCTGCTTCAATATCAGAAGATATTGTTTCAATATCTGTATCGCTGACTT
>NZ_CAMJUE010000019.1 GCF_946408925.1 uncultured Methanobrevibacter sp. | reverse complement strand
ATCTGCCAGGATCAAACAGAATTGAATCACATAACAGACATAATAAGTATAAAGTTATTATGAAGTACGCTTAAAATATAGACGAGTATTATAATACATATAAAATTTGATATAAAAGTTTCTATAATCAAATTTCACCACATCTACAAAACTTACATCATACCCGAAAAACTCAGGTACTCACAAAGCACATTCATGATATTAAAATTTAATTAATACAATAAATATGATAATTTATAGCTACATGCGGAAAAGCAACCATCATAGTAAGAATTGTATTAAACAATAATACTTAGGTCATCGCCATAAAACACATAGCACATTTAATAGAGACAGTAATTTTATTAACAAATTCAATTAAAAAATATTGCAATATTTATCAAGAAAGAAAAATAATTATTAATAAAATTGTATGTTAAAAATAAATTAATATTAATTATAATTTGGACAATAAAATAATGTTATAGAAAATTTCTATAAAATATTTTTTAAATATTTATTAGTGACAAATAGAACAAATCAAGTATTACAAAAAATAATTTTTTTAATACATATTATTTTATTAAACCTTCAAAAAATTAAAAACATAAATGATATTTAAAACTTTCTATCTAATTCAAATAATAATTACTTTATATACTGCCAACCTAAAATATTATTGGTGATAAAATATGAAGTTCGGTATAGAATTCGTACCTCAAATACCATTAAATGAATTAGTAGACTTAGTAAAATTAGCAGAAGACGTCGGTTTTGAATACGCATGGATCACAGACCACTACAACAATAAAAACGTATACGAAACCTTAGCATTAATTGCATCCGCAACTGAAACCATTAAAATGGGTCCTGGTGTAACCAACCCATACGTAAGAAGCCCTGCAATTTCCGCTTCCGCTATCGCAACCATTGACGAAATCTCAGAAGGAAGAGCAACCTTCGGTATCGGTCCTGGTGACAAAGCAACTTTCGACGCTTTAGGAATTGAATGGACCAAACCTGTATCCACTATTAAAGCAGCAATCGCTGACATTAACACTTTATTAGCTGGAGAAAAAACCGAAGGTGGCGCAGCATTAGGTGGAGCAAAAGCTGTTCAAGAACACATCCCTATTTACATGGGTGCTCAAGGACCTAAAATGTTAGAAACCGCTGGAGAAATCGCAGATGGTGTATTAATTAACGCTTCCAACCCTAAAGATTACGAAGCAGCTATGCCTATGATCAAAAAAGGTATCGAAGCAGCTGGTGGAGACAAAGCATTTGACGTAGGTGCATACACTGCAACCTCCATTGGTGCTGACTCTGAAGCAGCTAAAAACGCAGCTAAAATCGTAGTTGCTTTCATTGCAGCAGGTTCCCCTGCTCCAGTTATCGAAAGACACGGATTACCTGAAGGATTCAACGAACAAATGGGAGCATTCTTAGCTAAAGGTGACTTCGGTGGAGCTATTGGTGCTGTAACCGATGAAGCACTCGACGCATTTTCCGTATGTGGTACTCCTGATGAGTTCATCCCTAAAATTGAAGGCTTAGCTGAAATGGGTGTAACTCAATACGTAGCAGGATCCCCTGTTGGTAAAGACGTAGCTGAATCCATCAAATTATTAGGAGACGTAATCGCAAGTTTCTAAACTTGCTTACTTTTTCTTTTTTTATTTTTTTAAACCATTACACACAACTTGCTAACAAACTATTTTTAACATAATTTTTAATTATAACATATATCTAATAATATTATAATGGAAATTGAAAAATTAACTAAAGAAATAAGACAAAGAGCTTTTGAGCGAAAAGATCCAAAAACTCCCGAACAGGTTGGTGCAAGTTGGTACAATGATGATTTAACATATGACGGAATTGCAAAAACCCTATTCATAATATTACCGACTCCTGGTTGTGCATGGGCACTTGGTGACAGTGGAGGATGTACAATGTGCAGTTATGTATCCGATTGTACACTCGAACCGATTGATACCGATACCATACTGAAGATATTCCACAACCACCTGTCAAGACATCCGATAGATGAAGAAGAAAAAATTTCTGTCAAACTATTCGCATCAGGAAGTTTTCTAAATCCCTATGAACTTCCAAAGGATGCACGTGATGAAATACTTAAAACATTGATTGACTTGGGCAACGTTACCGAAATCATTGTAGAGTCAAGACCTGAATATGTTAAAGAGGAATATCTTGATGAAATCTTTGAAATTATTGGAGACACACTGTTTGAAGTAAGCATCGGCCTTGAGACTTCAAATGACTATACAAGATTGAACAAGATAAACAAGGGGTTTACACGAGATGATTTTGAAGATGCAGTTAAACTTATGCAAAATCTCAAAAAAACCAAAGGATACAATATCAAATCAAAGGCATACATTTTCGTAAAGCCTATTCTTGTATCCGAAGCCGAAGCAATATCCGAAGCAATCGAAACCGCCCGTTACTGCGATTCAATCGGAGTTAACAGATTGTCATTTTGTCCGGCCACCATTCATAGCGGAACCGTTATTGAGAGATTTTGGAGAAAAGGAGCTTATCAGCCTCCATGGATCTGGTCATGCATTGAAATCATAAACACAGTTAGGGACGAGATAGACTTGCCGGCACTGCTTGACACATCCGGTTTTGGTTCAAGACGTGGCCCATATAACTGCAAGAAATGCAATAAGGATTTAAAGCATATGATAATAGCCAATAACTTAACACAAACCAAAATTGAACATGACTGTGAATGCAGGAATGAATGGTTGGCTGAAGTGAATAATTCAGATATGAACTCATCAACTGTTGAGATTAAACATATCCCATTATATTAATATAATTAAAAACATTAAATAATATTTGGAGGAAAAAATGAAAACTAAATTTATTAGTTTACTGGCCATTATTTTTGGATTAATAATCATAATCTTTCCAATAATGGGAATTATTGGAGTTGGTGCCTTAATTAGTTTATCTGTATTGTTGATATCCGTTTATCTGCTTCTTGTTGGAGTGGCAATAATGGATTACAACAGAACAGGTGCAATACTTGATTTGATATTGGGTTTACTCCTTTTAATATTAAGTATATGTTTAATATACAATCCTGCACTTCTGGGATTTTTAGCTCAGATAAGTTTATACCTTGCCGGAATAATGCTGATTATTGTTGGAGTGGTATCTCTCGTCAATAACCGTCAGTCAAGATATGGATTTTATATAGGAATTGCAGGAGTTGTACTTGGTTTATTATATATTATTATTGGAACTTATATTACAGACCCTATTGTTCTAGGCACATTAATCGGAATATGGTTAGTAATATCTGGTGTTTTAAAGTTAATGGATGGTTAAATCTATCCATAAAATTCTTTTTTTGGTGTTTAATTTGATTGGAATTAGTGCAGATTTTGACCCGGTACACAAGGGTCATGAAAAATTAATTAAAGAAGCCCGCAAGCTGGCTGACAGTGAAGGCAAAAAACTTGTTGTTTACTTAAATAAGGGTTTTAGTGCAAATCATGCTCCATTTTTTGTTGATTTTGATGCCCGCCGTGAAATGGCATTGGCTTTGGGAGCAGATGATGTGAAATCATTTGAAGGACTTCATCACAGACTGGTGTTATCATATAGCGTTCCGATAAGACTCAAGCAGATGATTGATGATGGAGTTACCGATTATATAACCTCTGCAAGCATAAGTTTGGATGAAATAAAATCCAAAGCCCAGAAATTCATTGACGAGGGTAATTTCGTTGGAATGCCTAAAAGTTACACCAACCGAAATGAAATTCGCTGGTATGCGATAAACGAATTTTTAGGATCAAAGCTGAATTACCATGTTGTAAAGGAATTCAACAAGGACAGATATTCCGGAAGGCTGATTAGACAATCCATTATCGACAATGACATGGTTATTTCAAGTGAAGTCAGAAAGCTGCTTCCAAAAACCACCGTTGAAATACTCGAGCGCGAAATTGATGAAGGCAGAACCCCCGGTGAGAGAAACTGGAAAGACATCTACAAACGAATGAATACCTATTCGAGAGGAAATCTTGAAAAGATTGCATATCTGAATGGAAACACCATAAATGAAATCATAAAAAGAAGAGTTTATAGAGACCCTGAATCCATATGGGCAGTTTTCAGACGTTCTGATTACGGACCTGTGATGACAAGACTTGCCGTCAGCGCCATTGAAATGGATGTTAGCAAACGTGAAGTGATGGAGCTGATGAAAAGCTATGAGGCAGAGGGAGTCATACCCGACAATCAGAAGGTTCAAAGAGTTATTGACCGTGCATGGTATGTTGCCTGTGAAGGTGAAAAGGGCATCAGTGCACGTGATGCCAACAACAAGTTCAGAAGCGAAAATATTGTTGTCAGCACACCTCCTACAAGCATTGAAGCCGGCCTCAACTTAACAAAATTTGAAACAAAAATCACAAGGGAAGGTTTGAACACTGACTTATACGTTGATAAAAACGGCAAGATTTCGGTTCAGTTCAAAAGCGAGGGCAAAAAAATCAAAACCAATTTAAGGTTGCCTGCAAGAGATGTCACTTATTTAAGGTATGTGATGGATTCCCATTTCATTCCTGTTAGCGGATGTATTAAAAAGGCTAAAAAAGGGTTTAAGGTAAATGTGGTTATCGGCTGAGCTTTTCAAATGCCGCTTTAACCATTATTAAATCTTCACCGTCAAAATAATTTATGATTTCTTCAAGTTCTTCTGATTTTCTTTTTTTAGATTTTAATGTGTTATGTATGCGTGAAAGGGATTTTTCTGCAAAATCATTGCCTTCGGTAATGTTTAATGTATTGAAAAATTCTTCCCCTAAACCGTATTTTTCTGCAAGACCATATGATTCGATAAGCAATGCTGAGACTGTCTTTGTGTAGGTGCTTCTTAGAAGTTTTAAGATGCTTGCATCACCTATCCTGTCACTTACCTTTACCGTTTCAATGTAGTCATTTAAAAATAGCAATTCATCTGACTTTTCACCTGAAAGGTAAAGTAGAGGTTTTTTAGAATCGATTTTGCCGATTATAGCTCCGTCAACAAGGTTTTCAACATACTCAGAAATCTTAAATGTGGTGTCTGGAGAGATATTGTTCAAATCTACGTATATTCCTCTAACATATCTTCCGTATTTTTCAGCCACATCAAGTGCACTTCCGGGAGAGTTTGCCGAAATCAGAATGTCCGATTTTAAAGCAACCTGTTTAAAATCATCAAGGATTTCAACATTTGACATTTTAATGTTTTCAGCTGTTTTTGATGACCGGTTTTGGGCTGAAGTGATGAATGTTATATTTTCAGACTGGATAAAGCGCACAAGGTTTTGAGACACCTTTCCAAATCCCACTAATCCGATTATCATACTTATCACTTATTTTTTAAAAAGCAGCATGTCATGCAGGTTAACGCCGATGTGTCTTGATATGGTGTTGCATTTTGAACATAAAAGGAAATATACCTCTTTTCCTGAGAGATCTATTTCACTTAATCCCTCATAATTGCCCATTCCCTTGGATATTATGAAGTTATGGCCGTCAAATATTTCCCTGAATTCATCTGAAATTTCACTGTCCACATATCCCACAGTTCCACAGCCAATCTCCACAATTTCTCCGTATTCATCCAATCCCGCATCAAGAGCCTCTTTCATACAGGCATCATTAAGTATCGGCTGTGATTTGACTGCAATTGTAATGTCCACATCATATTCCCTAATCTTTTCAAGAAGCAACTTATCAAAAACAATTTCACCGGTATTGTCCACAAGGTAGAGTACCCTATCGTTTGTTTTGAGTGAGTCTTCAAATTCTTCAATATCCTTGATTGTCAATTCCTTTTTAAGGGAATCTCTTATTACAGATTCAATGTCATCATCCAATGTGAATGCACCGAAATCAAGGATATTACCTATAATTGAAATTTTAACATAATTTTCCAGACTGTCATCCTTTTCAAGTATCTTTTTTACCTCAGGTATGTATTTTAGGGCTATTTCATTGCCTTCAATTTTTTCCTTGTAATATGGATCCCTGCAGCCTGTCCTTTCTATTATCATCTTATGCATTTTAGACCCGGTACCATTTGAATTGGTATCCTTGGTAAAATTATTGCTCAGATACTTGAATATGTCACCCATGATTTCCATTTTAAGATTTTCATCATCTGTTGACAAATCCAATGCCTCTTTTGCCTGCCTTAAAAAACATGGCCCGCATTCGTAACTTATCTTCAAGACTAACCACCGTAGATTATTTGAACCAATTGTATTTCATCGCCATCCTCAATGACAGTATCCTCTATTACAAGTTCACCGTTCTGTTTGGACACAACTGTTTGAGGTGACAGTTCCATTTCATCAAGTAAATCCCTTATAGTATAGTTTTCATTTGGTATTTCACATTTTTCTTCCAATTGTTTATATTTCAATAAGAATGACATATTTTCACAATCCCAATTCCTCTAAAAAGAAGCATGCCTTACATAATTCATTGGAGGCAGGTTCGCCGCATCTTTTACATCTTCCATGTGCATATTCCTTTTGCATTTCCTTTTTAAGAGTGTTTTTTATTTTATCATAGCCTCTGAGTGTGGAGTATTTGATGGTAGGGTGCTTTTCTGCAAGCTGATTAATAACTTCAGACACCTCACCCCTGAATGACTGCATTGCATACGGACAGCTGTCAAAGTGAACTTCAAGATCCTTTGCAACCACATATAATCCTATTTCACGTTCTGGAATTTCCCGTAACGGTTTTATTTTAACAGTAAACTCTTCTGCTTTTGACTCTGTCTTGGCACCAAGTTTTGTTAGGTTGCCGGTATTTCCTTCAAGGTAATTCATCATGATTGCCTGAACTTCATCATCAAGATTGTGGCCGGTTGCTATTTTTGTAGCTCCCATTTCACGTGCAGCCTTGTTTATGATTGTTCTTCTGAAAACTCCGCAATATGTGCATGACCCTCTATGATTTTCCTTTTCCATTATCTCATCAAGAGTTATGCCATAATCCTCTTTAAGTGACACCACCTTGTGTTCGATACCTAATCTTTCAGCATGCCTTTTGGCAATGTCCACTCCTTCCTGACGATAATTTGCAATGCCCTCATCAACCGTTACAGCACAGATGTCTATAACCTGCATTTTTCTAAATGAATTCAATATCTCCAATGTTGTAACACTGTCCTTTCCACCGGACAATGCCACCAATACCTTATCTCCCTTGTCAAGGAGTTTTTCATTTTTGATTGTTTTTATTACTTTCTTTTCAATTGATTCGATAAAACAATCCTGACACAGCAGTTGCCCGGACTGTTCTCTTTTATATATTACTTTTGGATTACCACATTTACTGCATTGCATATTACTACCTACATTTGCTCTACAAAGTGTGCAAGCTGGTTTAAAGTGTTTACTTCAAATACCTGTGCTCCGGCCTCTTCATAAAGTGAAACACAGCTGTCCACAATATCCCATTTGTTTCTGTCTTCAGGGTTTAGGATAATCACCTTTTTCGCATCCCTTACCATTTCACCGATCAGTTCAACACTTGCAGGAATTCCTTTCACCTTTGGTCCGGCCCAATCCCTGCAATCGGACAATATGATTACATATGACTTGTTGTTGATGTTTGCCATATCAATAAATTGTTTGAAAGCGGAATGCATGTCTGATGTTCCGTGAACCATCATGTTTTTAATGCGCATGTCCTTCACTTTAACAAAGGAGTCAATGAGATATTCTTCCTTAAGTGCCTTTGTTGTCTCTATCACCTTATTGTCAAACTCAAATGTTCTAGATCTTTTAAAGGCAGTTTGAGCAGAAAACATCAGCATGAAAAACCAGCTGCTGATCCATTCACAGGACCCGCTTATGTCATTTAGGAAAAGGTGCTCGTTCTTATGGGGTCTTGGTTTTGCCTTGATGAGTTCTAAAGGAACTCCACCGTATTTAAGATTGGCTCTCATGGTTCTTCGCATATCAATCCGATGGGAATTGGCCTGGACTTTTCTTCTTGAACGTTTGTTGGCTATTCTTTTACCCAACCTTTGGCAAATTTCAAGCATCCTCGGGTCGAATCTGTTTAATTTGGTTAAGTCCTTGTTCATCAGCTCCCCGTCTCGCTCAAGCTTTTTAGCCTCATCCAGCAGGGGCTGGCCTGAAAGCATTTTCAGCTTCTCATTGTTAATCTTTTCCTTTTGAACTTTTTTTCCAATGGTATTCTGTTTTTTGATGACATACTTGTTTGATTTAGGGCCTGCACCCCGGTATGCCTTTCCACGGTTAGGGTCTTCAACCATATTTTTTTCAGGTTCGGGCGCCTTAAAGACTTCATCGAAAATCTTCAGGAATTTAGGAATGTCATATCTGTCCTTGACATAGATTGCCATGAGAGCTGTTTTCAAAAGGTTCCTGTCGGCATCACCCAAATTTTGATATATCTCCATTGCAGATTGAGTGCTTCTGATACTTACAGGCAACCCTTCTTTTCTTAAATCAGCAGAAAGTCTAGTGATTTTATTAATCATCTTATCATTTATTAAAGATATCTTTTATAACACGTTTCTTGTCTGTTTCTGTTTTGATGGCAACTCCGACACTATCCTGAAGGGATTCGTCTATGTTTTTGGTTCCCAAATTAGAAACTGACTTTACCCAATCGACAGTTCCCCTTACTGACGGTTTTTTCATCAAATTCAAATCCCTGATTCTGTGAACCAACTTAACAACATAAGAAACGGTTTCATCCTCGACATCAGGTAATTTTGATTTGACGATTTCAATTTCCCTTTCAACGGTCGGATATGGAATGTATAAGAATAAACACCTGTCCTTGGTTTCATCAAGAAGTGACCTTTGAGAATTTGATGTCAAGATAACAATCAAATCATTTTTCAGCTGGAAAGTTCCAAGGTCGTTGATTGTGATTTCCTGCTCACCCAAAGCCTGAAGCAGAAAACTCTCAACTTCCTCATCAGCCTTGTCAATCTCATCAATCAACAAAACAGAATCCTTTTCATTTAAAAATGCATTAAGAAGTGATCTTCTTATAAAAAAGTCATCATCAAAAATCTCATCCACATTGCTGGTTTCGTTTTTTGCAGCTTCCAGGTGCAACAATTGCTTTTGGTAATTCCATTCGCCAACAATCTGTTCAAATGTGATTCCCTCATAACATTGAATTCTGAAAAAATCCCTGTTGAATGCTTTGGCGATTACTTTGGCCAGCTCTGTTTTTCCAACACCCGGAGGACCTTCAATAAGCATAGGTTTTCCAAGTAAAAATGATAAATAGAGTGTTGTGGAAATCTCATTATTTGAAACATATTCCGCTTCCAGAAGCAATTTATCAATGTCTTTAATGTTAATGTCTTCAACCTGCAACTTTTTACCATCCTAAAATTTTGTTATTAAAATAATTATAAATATGAATTTATTTAAATATTTGTGTATAATATATAAATGTTATCGAATAATGAAATATATTATAAAATTTAAATGGAGGTTAAAAATGAGTTCTGATAACGCAATAATAATTGCATTGATAGTAATCATATTATTGGTTGCCGGAGTATTATTCTTTATAAACGGCAATGGAATACATTTTAATTCAAATCAGACTGAACCGGTTTCAAACTTCAGCAGCAAAAATACCAACGCAACAATAACAAACAACACCCAACCAAGCGCATCCCCATCCGGAGACAACTCCAACGGAGGACCTGCCACCTCAAGTTCCGTTAACAATAACCAGCAGAGCGGTTCAGACACAAGCAGTCAGAGTTCCGACACAAGTTCACAGGAAAGTTCCGACACAAGCAGTCAAAGTCAGTCCCAGTCCAGTTCAACCCCACAGGCAGGACAGTCCGAAGGAACATACGATCCAACTGATTTTGATTAGAACTATATTTTAAATTCATCAGGATTTTTGAATAATTCAAAATCCTGAACATATTCTTTACCTGTAATCATCGCTATTTCCGCTTTTTGAAGTTCAGAACCCAAATAAGCAGCATGCTCCATTCTGGTTACAAGATTTTTGGTTATGATTTCCTCATATATCTCTTTTGCCGAATGCCCTACAATGACCAGGTCAGGTTTATTTTTCTTGAAATGTGTTGCGGTAATCTTGCTGTTTTCAACGGTTGTTCCGTAATCGACATTTATTTTAAAGCTGCCTGCTTTATCCCTTACAAACTTCATAGGTTCTATTTGCCTTGTTTGTTCAATGCCCTCTGTTTCATTTAATATAATGTCGTTTCGTTTGTGCTTATCTTTAAATGCCACCAGATTTATTCCCAGGTCTTTAGGTATTGATTTTCTGTTTTTGGCTAAAAACATCATCTTTGAAGCTGTTGCAAGTTCATATACACTGCCCCTGGTTTTGCCGCTTTCTTCAGGAGTGAACAATATGCTTACGCCCAATTCCATTCCAATTCCTGCCAAAAGAACATTCACCCCCCCGGAGTCAGCATCCATAAGTTCGGTTACATTCCCCACACCGAAAAACATTGGTGCGGGATTTGTTTTATGAAACTCGTGGCATGCTATGATTGATTCCACAATACTTGCGCTGTTAACCGGATCAAGGATTAAATCTGCAACATATCTGATTCCTTCAGTATCCTTTATTAACTGATGCATTGACTCGACTCGTTCGGCGGGAGATTTTGGTGATTTTCCCTGTGAAAAATTAGTCGGAAGCAATACGGCGGGAATGTCTTTTTCCTTTAGGATTTCCTGAATTTCTGAATTGTTTCCCAAATCGAGACTCAAGACAAAATCGATTCCGTTTTCCGCCGCAACCCTTATCTCATCCGGATTTAATGTATCTATACTTAGAGGCCTGTCACCTACAATGGGCCTTAATGTTTTAATCAAATCGGGAATTTTATCTGAAAAATCCTCTCCTGCAGCCATACCAATATCAATCATGTCTGCACCGGAATCAACAAAGTACTGACATTTGTTTATTAATGCCTCTTTGGAGAGGAATGGTGCATTGGCTATTTCGGATAAGACTCTCATCGGAAAGTCTTCACCCACCGGAAGATTTCGGATTAGAATATTGTTTGGTTTTTTAAGAAGTTCATGGATAGTTTCCTCATCGTTTTCAAATTCCTCTATGAATCTGAAGGCTTCTCTGCGTTTTTCATCTTCAATCAGTTTATCGGCAGGTTTGTCTTCAGACAAATCAATGCTTCCGATTAAATTTAAAACCATTGCAAGATCTGCCCCATCAGTTGAGCCTTTAAATGTTGGAATTCCAAGTTCCTTGGTGATTTCTTTTGTTCCTTTTTTAATCAAACCCGGAACCAGAATCATGTCAATTTCATCCAATTGGTCGCTGAAGCACTTTTTGACTTCATTAATAATTTGTCTGGGAGTTAAAAATGCAGCCACCTGTGTGTTATCTGCAATGTGTACAATTATATCTTCTTTTGAACTAGAAACAACTTCACTGATAAGAGGATATGCCAATTCCCCCGTAATTATTAAAACCTTCATAAACTTTCCAACCAAATTTTTTATAATAATATTATTATCTATTAAATATATTAAATCTTTGAAAAATTTAACATTCTTAAAAAAAGTTACATAATCTAAAAAGATGTTAAAATTGTATAATAAAAAAACAAAATTGTTAAAAAGATTATTAAAAAAATAAACAAAAAACAAAAGATTAATTCAAAAAAATTTAAACAAAACAATTCAAAATTTAAAATTTAACATAAAATTTATATATTTTGTAATTTATAATGATTATACATGATAAATATATGGAGGAGAATTAATGATTGAAATTCGTTTTCATGGAAGAGGTGGACAAGGTTCTGTAACTGCTGCTGAAATTTTGGCTAAAGCAGCATTTAAAGACGGAAAATATGTCCAAGCTTTCCCATTTTTTGGAGTTGAACGTAGAGGAGCTCCAGTAATGGCTTTCACAAGAATTGATGACGAACCGATTGAATTAAGATACCAAATCTACAATCCGGATTACGTATTGGTTCTTGATGATGGATTATTAAACGTAGTAGATGTATTTTCAGGAATTAAAGACAATACTGAGGTAATTATCAATACCCAAGACTTTGAAGGTAGTGGAGAACATGTGGTACATAGCATTGACGCTACTGGAATTGCACTTGATTTATTAGGGCGCAACATCGTGAACACAATTATCTTAGGTTATTTTGCTAAAAAAACCCAATTAGTAAGTATTGAATCACTTATCGAAGTGATTAAAGAAACCTTCCCTGGAAAAATCGGAGAACTGAATGCGGAAGCTACTAAAAAAGCTTACGAAATGGGATAAATGGTGAGATTATGGTAAATATAGGATGTGTAATTACTACACCAGGAAGTAGTAAAAATAATAAAACTGGAAGCTGGAGAACTTTCAAACCTATTTTAGATAAAGAAAAATGTATTGATTGTGATAACTGTATCGTATTTTGTCCAGATTCCAGCGTAAACAAACAACATGATATTGATTACGACTACTGTAAAGGATGTGGAATTTGTGCTCATGAATGCCCATCTGATGCAATAGAAATGGTAAAAGAATAAAGAGAGTGATTTAATGATAAGAGAAGTAATGACCGCAAACAAAGCAGTTGCAGAAGCTGCAAGATTAGCTAAGCCACAAGTTATTCCTGTTTATCCAATTACTCCACAAACTACAATTTCAGAATATTTAGCACAATATGTTGCTGATGAAAAAATTGATGCTAAATATGTTAAAGTAGAATCAGAACACAGTGCAATAAGTGCTGCAGTTGGAGCAAGTGCTACTGGAGTAAGAGTATTTACAGCAACATCTTCACAAGGATTAATGTTAATGCACGAAATTTTATTTGCAGCAGCAGGAATGAGAACACCATTCGTTTTAGCTGATGCAAACAGAGCTATTTCCGCACCATTAAATATTTGGAATGACCAGCAAGATTCCATTGCGCAAAGAGATGCAGGATGGTTGCAGATTTATGTTGAAAATGCGCAGGAAGCATTGGATACAACATTAATGGCTTATAAAATTTCTGAAAATCCAAAAGTTTTACTTCCATCAATGGTATGTTTAGATGGATTTATCTTAACTCATACAGTTGAACCTGTAGAAATTCCAGATCAAGAACCTGTTGATGAATTTTTACCTCCATACAAAGCAGAACATGCATTTTTAGATCCTAAAAACCCAATGTCTATTGGTAACTTAGCTGACCCAGATTATTATCTTGAAGCAAGACATGATATGCAAGTTGCTATGGAAAACTCCATTGAAGTAATCCAACAAACATGTGATGAATTTGCAGAAATTTTCGGAAGAAAATATGGTCTTGTTGAACCTTACAAAACTGAAGATGCTGAAATCATATTTGTTGCAATGGGATCACTTTGCAGTACCATCAGAGTTATTGTCGACCAATTAAGGGAAAAAGGTGAAAAAGTAGGTTTACTGAAAATTAGAGCTTACAGGCCATTCCCTGTAGAAGCTATTGATGAAGCAGTCAAAAATTGTGATAAATTAGCTGTCATCGATAAAAATGTCACTTTTGGAATTGGTGGAGCTTTATACACTGATATTAAAGCAAAAATACACAAAGATGCATATGGATTTATCGCGGGTTTAGGTGGAAGAGACATTACCCCTGAAGCAATTTTTGAAGTTTATGAAAAAACTAAAAATGTGCCTGAAAAAGAAGTCACATGGATTGGACTTAAGGAGGACTAAAAATGGTGGACATTCCTGATAAAAATTTATTAGCACCAGGACACAGAGGATGTGCCGGTTGTGGAGCATCTATCGCAGTTAAATTAGCTTTAAATGCATTAGGTGAAAACACTGTAGCCATTTCCGCTACAGGTTGTCTTGAAGTAATGACAACACCATACCCTGAAACTGCATGGGAAGTTCCATTCATCCACGTTGCGTTTGAAAACTCCGGAGCTGTCGCTTCCGGTGTGGAAAGTGCACTTAGAATTCAAGGAAAAGATGATGTTAATGTAGTTGCTTTTGGTGGTGACGGAGGAACTGTAGATATCGGTTTACAATCATTATCCGGAGCTATGGAAAGAGGACACAACATGACCTACATCTGTTACGATAACGAAGCATACATGAACACAGGTATCCAAAGAAGTGGAGCAACACCATTCGGTGCAACAACAACCACATCCCCTATGGGAAGCGCCAGCTTTGGTGAGGACAAACCTAAGAAAAACATGCCTATGATTATGGCAGCTCATGGAATACCTTATGTTGCTACAGCATCAATTGCATATCCTGAAGATTTTGTCAAAAAAGTTAAAAAAGCTGCAGAAACTAAAGGAGCAGCATATATCCATTTACAACAACCATGTACAACAGGTTGGGGATTCTCTTCAGACAGAACAATAGAAATGGGTAGATTAGCTGTAGAAACCGGATCTTGGATTTTATATGAAATCGAAAACGGTAAATTTGATATCACTTACAGGCCGGAAGAAAGAAAACCTGTAAAAGAATATCTAGCACCACAAAAAAGATTCAGACACTTAAGTGATGAACTCATTGAAAAAATCCAGAAATATGTTGATGCAGAGTGTGCCGAATTAGGATTATAAAGGTGGTACAATGGAAAAAATTTCTGTAAACAGTAATTTATGTGACGGATGTATGAACTGTGAAAACATGTGTGCATCAGTCCATAGATCCAGTAGAATAAAAATCATAGATTATCATTCTTCCTTTTATTCCATTGTATGTCAACACTGTGAAAGTGCACCATGTATAACAATCTGTCCGACAGAAGCAATAACAGATGAAGGAGTCAATACAGAAAAATGTATTGGGTGCGGATTGTGTGTAATGGTCTGTCCGTTTGGTGCAATGACATTTGATGCTAATATTGCTGAAAAATGTGACCTTTGTGCTGACAGAGAAGAAGGACCTGCATGTATCAAAGCTTGTAGTAAAAGAGCTATCAGCCTTCTTGACCCTGCCAAAGTCAAATCCAAAAATCAGGAAAAATTCTTGGCTAAGATGGCAGGATTATATGAACCTGATACAAAGAAAAGTGGCTTTGTCCACGTAATTACAAGTCAGGCAAGAGCAAGACTTGTACTGGAAGAATAGAAAAATTATGTTTAAATCAGGAAACTGTACAGACTGTACAACCTGCGGAAGTTGTCAACAAACACCAAATGTTGACACTCCAATCTTATTTTGTATGCATTGTGAACCCTCCCAAGCACCATGCTTAAAAGTTTGCAAACAGAATGCCATTGAAGTTTTAGGCGGAGCCATAACAATAAATGGTGAAAAATGCAATCTTTGCAGGGACTGTGTGGATGTTTGTCCGATTAATGTAATTAATATTTAAATATTTCAAAAATCAAAAATAACATTAATTAATTATAAAAGGGTTTTATTTTGATTACTAAAGATGTTATTAAAGATACTGTTTATGAACTTTACAAACAAGCCGTTATCGTTCTTGGTGAAGATGTAAAAAAATCACTGGAAGATGCTCTTAAAGTTGAGGAGCATGACCTTGCAAGGTTAAATATTGAAGCTATCTTAAAAAATATTGAACTGGCAGAAGAGAAAGGCATACCTATGTGTCAGGATACAGGTCTGCCGGTTGTTTTTGTTAAGTTAGGTAATGTTGAAGTTGAAAACTTGCGTGAGGGGATTGAAGAAGGAATAAAAAAGGCAACTACAGATGTTCCTATCAGACCGAACATTGTAGATCCCCTAACCCGTGAAAATACCAACATCAACGTTGGAGATTACATACCGCCAATAGATATTGAACTGATTGATGAGGATTACTTGGAAATAACCATTTTACCAAAAGGATTCGGTTCAGAAAACAATAACGCTTTAAAAATGGCATTGCCTGCTGAAGGAATTGAAGGCATAAAAGAGTTTGTCGTCGAATCAGTTCTTAAAGCAAAAGGAAAACCATGTCCTCCAACAGTGGTGGGAGTTGGAATTGGAGGGACTTCAGACTTATGTCTGAAATTAGGTAAAAAGGCATTGCTCGGAAAAGTGGGTGAAAGAAATCCCGACCCTCAAATCGCCAAACTTGAAGAGGAAATATTGGAAGAAATAAATGCATCAGGAATCGGACCTATGGGCTTGGGTGGAAAAACAACAACATTAGATGTTAAAATTCTAAAGGCTCATACCCATACGGCAGGACTGCCCATAGGTGTTTGCATCCAATGTTGGGCAGACAGACATGCCACAACCCGAATATACGACAAATAACTATCTGAAAGTTCTTGGAGTAGTGGATCTTGGAATATTATCATGAAACTCAACAGCAACATCCATCATTTCCACAGAAATATCCCCAATTCTTTTAAAAGCTTTAATCAACCTGAATAGGTAAATAAAATAATTGGATCGTTCTTTTTCATCAAAAGAACTTTCCGCCATTTGTGTTGCAATCAAATTTATAGCTTTAGATTGCATAATATGAATGGTTTCTTCAAGCTCCATTAAATCGTCTTTTAACTCAGTTTTTCCTTCAATAAAAGCTTTCATTGCCAAATTAATCATTGCCTGTGCAGTTTTATACATTTTTTTAAGTTTCTTTAGAATGTTCGCATCCACTTCATAGATATCATTAATGACAAATTTGGCGATATGACCGCAATAATCACCAATACGCTCCAAATCATATGCAATTTCATTGTAAAGCAGTGATTTTGAAATTTCGGAATGCTGATTGATACTTACAATTGTTTCAACGGAAGTTCTGACTTTTTCAACCATATTATTTGTGGCAAAATCCATTTCAAGAGCCTTGTTAGCCTTATCTTCATCATACTCCAAAACAGCATCAAAAGACATTTCAAGTTGTGAGTGGACATGCTTTGCCATGTTATCCAGCATGTCATTTATCAAAACATTACCTGTGGAAGTTCTATTACTTGAATAATCTCCAACAGACTCAACAACCTTTTCATAACTTTTCAAATCAATAATGTATGCCCTTTTAACGGTTCCGTCTTTAACAAGAGGCTGAAGAAGTTGGGTAACATATCTGCGAGTAATCCCCAATTTTTCAGCGATTTCTTCCTGAGTTGAAGGGTTTTCATATAATATGAGGTCCAGAATATCTTTTAGGGTTTTATCTTTTTTACTCATTATACCAACTATTTTTTATAATCGTCCAATAAATCATTAGATTCGAAATGAATCTTATCTGATGATTTATTGATACCACCTTGAGGAGTTTCATCAACTACATTTTCCCTAAATTGAACATTATTTTTCTGTCTAGAGTGATTTAGAGGTTTATGATTTCTTACTCGAATTCCTTGGCCTTTATGCCCATAATCAAAATCTTCATGTCTTGCGGAATGATGAACTCTTCTAGCATTTTCCTGAGGAAAATTCTTTTCATTAAGATTGTGTTTGAATAATCTGAATTCATTTTCTGAATCCTTTGCAGACAGTAATATTTTATAAATTACAAATACAATCAGTATTAATGCAATAACTGCAATTGGAAAGTCAAAGTATTGAAAAATCACATCATATAGATTTGTAATTGTACTTCCAAAATCGACGAAACCCCTGGCTAGAAAGATCAAACCTACAAATGCGATAATTGCCCCATGTGACTTTTTAATAATATCCGGCTTTACAACCAAAGGATACACACTTATTATCAACATTGCAAAACCTAAAATTCTATACAGATTATTATTTGCAAAGTGTTGAAGTGCCACAAAAGCACTGAGGAATGTTCCCGGCAATATTCCCCATTCTGACAGCATGGCAAAAATTAATAATAACTGAATTAATCCTATAACTGCAAGTGGAAATATATATGCGATTTCCCATTCGAAGTTAGAACTAAATGTCGCCTGGGATACTGGTTTTTCCAATGCTTCCGAAAGCATGTTATAAAGCACAGACGAAATTACTGAACCGATTACTGTACCTGCAACTCCTAAAACAGAAGTTAACACAGCAACAAATGCTGAAATAAATCCAACCAGTATAAGTTTTTTATAATTCATAATTTTCACCTTTCAAATTTTCATTAAAAATATATCATAAATATTATTATATTTAAAAGTTATTAAACTTTAAGGTGATGCGGAAAAAAATTTGATGAAAACTGAAAAAAAATAGCTAAAGCCTTAGGGGGGATTCGAACCCCCGACTTCTACCTTACCAAGGTAGCGCTCTACCACCTGAGCCACTAAGGCATAAAAATCGGAACTTTAAAAAATATAGATAGTGCATGGGAAGGGATTCGAACCCTCGAAGGCCTATGCCAAAGGATCTTAAGTCCTTCCCCTTTGGCCGCTCGGGCACCCATGCATATAATAATAACTTGTGTCGACATACTATATAAACTTTATGGTCAAATCAAAATTTTTGAAAAAATTAAACCAACCCATTGTTAAATGAATACAGCCACAATGACACTGAAGTCAGCACCAACATCACCATTAACCAAATAACAACAAATAATTTCTTTGGATCAGATTCTCCTTTTGTAAAATATTTCTCACCGGGCATATCGGATGATATCTGCCTGTTGTTCTTGTACTTATCATCATTTCTCAAATATCCATAAAACATTCTAGTGATGAAATAGAAAATGATGAATACAAAAATACCTATTACCGGAACCAATCCCCCATTTAAAAACATTACTGAAATGGATGAGTACAATAACCCCAAAAATAGGAAAAATAATCCTGACAACAGTAAAGAAATTGCCTTATTAAAAATCATTACATACACCTATTATAATACTTTGGAAACCATGCCTTAAAAACTTTAGGTATGCCTAATAAAATTGTTATCAACAAACTATATAAATATCAAAATAGTTAAATAAGATTATATTATTTTTTAAAATATTTTAAGGTGTATTAATTGAAAGTAGATATGGAAGAATGCGGAGTTTGTGAAGATTGTATTGATGTATGTTTGGAAGAAGCTATCGAAAGAAGAGCATACACAATCATCATCGATGAAAGCAAATGCACTAATTGTGGCGAATGCGTTGACGTTTGTCCTGTTGGAGCATTATACGAAGAATAGGCAAAATTATGAAGATTAAATTCACATTGATTGATTACATCATAATAATATTGGTAATATGTGCAGTTGTTTTTGCATTTATACATATTACCAGTGACGATTCATCCGATTTAAAAAAAACTGCTTTTGATGAATCAACAGTAAATAAGATACCTGACACTTATCTCAAATATTATAAAGACGGTTTTGTTGTGAAAGCCACAGTTGAAGGTTTTAATTCAACCAATGGAAATAGAACTACCCTGAACGGCACTGTCATTTGGGAAGATGACAACGGTGGAAACGGAGTTAAACTGCTAATTGACAGTGACAATAAAACATATCTGGTAGGATTATATAGAACTGTAGGCAATGCAGATATTTACATAGACCACATCAGTCTGGAAAGCAATGGCGAGAAATATCAGAACTTATATGAGTTTAAAGTTAAGCCAATGGAGATTTCATCCCTTAAGGAGTTAACCAACAAATTACCTGACGGCGCCAATTATGACATTACAACAACATTGTCCGTTGATTCACTTAACTCTAAAGACCTGCAAAAAATTACCAATAAAATCTTAGAGCATTCCAAAAGAGAATCAATAAAAACCAGTGATTATGACAATGAAATAATATTGAAAAAAGCATCAAAAGAAAACCTGAAAGATGCCGATTCCGTTTTAGGAAACATAAATGGAATAACAAATGATATTACAATTAGAATTTATAATGCAACCGACAGTCAGGTTAATGAAATTAACAAAAACTTTGATGTTATAAACATGCGAAATTTTTAGTTGTGTAAAAAATGAGCGTTATTTACTCCACCCTAACTTCAATAATAAACAGGATTAGTGATGAATTTCATAAATCCTTTTTATTTACATTTATTTTTACCATCATACAGTTTATTGAAGACCAATGGGTAAACAGTTATTTTAAAAGATTTTACCCAAGTGAGAATTTTTTAGGGTTTTTGAATAAAAACATTATTTTAAAAAATCACATATTCAATCCGCTAATAGTCATTTTTCTGTTTGCAGTGTTTTTATTGCTGTCATTGAATAAACCTTCCATAAGTCTGACAGTTACACTTGCAATCGGATTTGTCGGATTTTTCATCGGATCAATAATACTTCCAAAATATTTTTTAAAAAACGGTGCGAAAAATATAGTTCACTTTGAAAGAAAAAACATTTATTCATTTGGTTTTTGTTTAATATTAATAAGTGTTGTATTTTTCTTTATAAGTATAGCTTCAGTTGGCGGAATTCCGCTTTTAAAACCATCCATAAGATATTTGCTAAAACCTGCACTCACCATGCCGGTGTTTTTAATAATACCAGGAACCTGTTTAATGGCAAGTGCGTTTTTAAAGGATTTTCAGGATTCAAAAATTACACGTTCCCAGGCGAGATTCAGATTCCTATTTTTGCTGGCAATTGACTGTGCATTTTTATTGCTTCTAGGTTATAGGACACCACTACTTGCATCATTTCTCATCATAATTATCATAGGTTTCTATGGAAATATTGTTTCATTGTGGGAAGTTATTGTTGGTGCATTAATTGGTATAGGTGCAATAATTGGTATTGGGTATTTTCGTTCATTAGGTGAAATGACCATAACATCATCAACAAGCCCAATTTACACATTGCAATCAAGAGCTGACTTTACACTCCACGTATTGAACCTGCTTGATTTCATCGGAGGAAACTTTGGACTTACTCACGGACATATATTGGCAAGTTCCATTCCCGGAAGCGACTTGGGACCAAGGATGATGGTTGGAAAACTGATTGCATGGAGAACAGAAGTCACAGTGACACCAAGTTTAATCGGTCAGATGGTAGTCGACTTTGGAAAATTCGGCGTGTTTGTCGAAATGTTGCTGCTGGGATCCATTTTAGGAATAGGATTCAAACTGGTTCAAATTACAAAAAATTATTTTTACATTGGACTTTACTCACTTATTTTAACATACAGCATTTTAGGAGTTGAAACTGGAATTTTAGATATTCAAGTTTTAATTTACTTCATCATTGCCATTTTTATTTATATTGCCTGCATTAAACGCTCATTTACCAATTAGTAATAACAAATCCTATGAAAAACACGAAAAATTATTACTTTAGTATTAACATTTTTGAAAAATAATACTAAAAAGTATTACTTTAATAATCTTTATATACTGCAAAAGAATTAAACTAATAAATGTCAAGATAAACATCGGATTTATTAACCTTTATATTAATAAAACACCCACATAACTTGATATTTATTAAAAATAAATTAAAAAAATAACTTATAAGTAATACTCCCTTTTAAATTAATATAAAAAAAAGTATTACTTATAGAAAATGGAGGAATTAATTTGCATATACCAGATGGATTTATACCTATTGCACAGTGCCTCGTATATTATGTAATATTGATTGTTGCATTATACTTCTCAGTGAAATGGGCCAGATCCAATTTAGATGAAAAACGTATTCCTCTTTTAGCAGTACTCGCAGCAGGTATCTTTGCAATCATGTCCATGAATATGCCGATTCCATTCGGAACCAGCGGACACATGGTTGGTGGAGCTTTAGTTGCTATCGTATTTTTAGCACCTGAAGCAGCAGTACTTGTATTTACTGTAGTACTCCTTATCCAAGCATTAATCTTTGGAGACGGAGGAATTACTGCTTTAGGAGCAAACGTATTAAACATGGCAATCATTGGAGGATCCG
This sequence comes from uncultured Methanobrevibacter sp., assembly GCF_946408925.1. Taxonomy (GTDB): domain Archaea; phylum Methanobacteriota; class Methanobacteria; order Methanobacteriales; family Methanobacteriaceae; genus Methanocatella. The sequence continues at coordinate 9,756 of NZ_CAMJUE010000019.1, read as the reverse complement.
TAGGATTATTTACCTTCAAAGGATTAAACGGAGCAATCGGAAAATACCCTGCAGCAGGTATTGCAGCATGGTTAGCAACTGTAGTTGCCGCTTTCGCATGTGCTATTGAAATGGCTATTGCAGGAACATTCCCAATGAACATTGGTATCCCATCAATGATATTATACCACGTATTTATTGGAATTATCGAAGCAGTATTAACTGTAATCGTTCTTGTAGCATTAGACAAATTCAGACCAGATTTACTTGCATGGAACAAAGGAGATGCATAATATGGAAAAAAGAGACAAATATTTAATAGCCATAGCTGTTGTAATCTGTGTTGTAATCTGTGTTCTTTCACCATATATAGCATCTGGTGACCCGGACGGATTGGAAAAATCAGCAGAGGATTCTGGACTTGCAGAAGATTTTTCAGTTGAAGAAATTAAAGGAATTCCTGAAGCAGTATTTCCAGACTATGCATTTGCAAGCAGCCCAGATAGCCAACCATTACAAATAGTGGCACTGGCAATTGGAGTTATTATAACTCTATTCATAGGATTTGGAGTTGCATATGTTGTAAAACGTAGAAATTAACTCAATTTCTACAATTTTTTCTTTTTTTTAAATGATAATTGAAATCAAATAAAATACGCATAAGCAAATAATAATATATTACTAATTTTTAATATTATACTAGTGAATAAATATGCCGGACATAACACAAATTGTAAGATTTGATGATTTAGCATCAAAAGACAGCCCCATCCATAATCTGGAGGGTAGAATTAAATTAATATCAACAATTTTTATCATATTAGTTTGTGTTGTATCAAAAGAATTGTTTATTCCAATCATTTTAGAGATATTTTTATTGATAATTCTCAAACGAGCAAAATTATCATATATAGATTCATTTAAAAGATTGCTGATGCTGCTTCCTTTTGGTGGAGCAATTATAATTTTCCAACCATTCATACAGCCAGGAAATATAATCTGGAGCTATTCATGGTTACATGTGACAGATGTCGGACTGAACTGGGCGATTCTATTATTAGTTAGAATGATAGTGTCATTAACTGCAATCATCATCTATTCATCAACAACACCCCTGCAGGAAATGGCAAGCTCTTTTAGAAAACTGAAAATGCCAAGAGATCTTGCAATGATTCTGTCAATTATGGTCAGGTTTTTGTTCTTGTTTGTTGATGAGCTTGCAGCAATCAGAAAATCCCAAAAATCCCGAAACTTCAGCATTCATTCAAAAAACACTCCCTACAAATGGAGAGTGAAACAGGTCGGATACACCATAGGAATGATGTTTTTGAAGGCATATGAACAGGGTGAAAGGGTTCACAAAAGTATGGTCAGCCGTGGATTTTCAGATGCATCAGAAATGTTTGATGAGAAAAAATCCCCTGAAAAAAGCGATTATGCTTATCTTGTTACAATAATTATCATAGTCATAATTCTTGAAATAATAATATTCAACTATTCCGGACAGTTAGGCTACTTCGGACAGAACTTTGCGATTAATTAGGTGAAACAATGGAACATATTCATTTAGAAACAAAGGATTTATCATTTACATATCCCGATGGAACAAATGCGTTAAAAAATGTAAATATCAAGATTAAAAAAGGTGAAAAGATAGCCATTATGGGTCCTAACGGAGCCGGAAAGTCCACATTGTTTTCACATTTCAACGGACTGACCGAACCGACATCAGGACATGTGGAGGTAGATGGTGAAAAAATTGTTTATGAAAGAGATGAACTGCTTAAGGTAAGGCAAAAAGTGGGAATCGTGTTCCAGGATCCAAATGACCAGTTGTTTGCACCGACAGTTAAGGAAGATGTTGCCTTTGGACCGATGAACTTGGGTCTGGAGTATGATGAAGTTAAAAAAAGAATTAAAGAATCACTGGAAATGGTTGGCATGGCCGGCTTTGAAGACAAGACTCCACATCACTTAAGCGGAGGTCAGCAAAAAAGGGTGGCCATTGCAGGAATCATTGCCATGAGACCCGACATAATGATTCTTGATGAGCCAACAGCAGGTCTTGACCCTGAAGGTGTTGATAAGGTTTTAAATATCCTGAATAACCTCCATGATGAAGGAATAAGCATAGTGATTTCATCACATGATATAGAAATGGTGAACCAGTTTGCAGACAAGATATTTGTCCTGTATAATGGTGAGATAATAGCTTCAGGTGACAAACACCAGATATTTTCCGATAAAGAATTACTGAAGAAAGCTCATCTAAAAGCCCCTGTGACAACAGAAATATTATATAAATTAAAAGAAAACGGATTAAATGTTGACACTGAAAAAATAGGCATAGATGAAACAGTTGAAGAAATATTAAAAGCTAGAAATATTTAATTTGTAGCTTTTCTGTTTTTAATTTTATCTTTAAGTTTTACTATAAATCCAAATTCCTCGTCCAGTTCAGGAGAGTTTCCAAAACCACAGTTTGGACAATGAATTTGATTACAATTGCTGTGTTTTCCACAGCTGGTACATCCACGGTTTTCCAATTCGTTTTCATCAAATTCAAAACCGCACATACGACATTTCATAATAACACCTGTAAAAATAGTTAAAAAAAAAATATTAATATTGAAGTTTATTCAACTTCAATGTTTTCTGCTTCTTCTTTGCGAAGACAAATATCGTATCCTTTAACACTTAACTCAATAGGATCTCCTAAAGTAGCAACTTTTTTGATTTTAAGCTCTGCTCCTTTAACAAAACCCATTCCCAATAAGTGTCTTTTTAAACCAGAGTCTCCAGTATCATGATATTTCACAATAGTGACTGTTTCTCCAGGTTTTACATCTTTTAATGTTCTTGTCATATACTCACCTGCATTAAAAAAATATAATTTTTAGGTATACTAAACTTTGTTATTTATAATATATAAATATTTAGTCATGACTAAAAATTTGAATGATGATTAGATTAATCCAATCATCATCGAATACTTGAATTTAACCAAATCCTGCCAGTAATCCCACATTGTAAACCAGGAAGGATACAATGTATGCAGTTACCAAAGTAATACCTGACATTATCAATGGCCATTTGAAACCGTTGGTTTCCTGTTTGATTGCACCGATTGCTGCGAAACATGGTATATACAGTAATGTGAATACCATAAATGCGAATGCAGACAATGGGGTGAATAAATCTTTAACCATTGCATTCATGCCTTCTTCGTCATCTTCTTCAACACCGGCCAAAGTACCGAATGTGGACACTACAACCTCTTTTGCAACCAAACCTGTCAATATTGCAATACCGGCTTGCCAGGTTCCAAATCCTAAAGGAGCAAAAATCGGAGAAATTGCAGTACCGATCATACCCAATACACTTTGTGCAGATCCGTATTCAACACCAACAGGCAATGTACTTAAAATCCAAATTACAATGGTTGAACCAAGAATGATGGTACCTGCTTTTCTGAGGAATCCTTTGGTTTTCTCCCAGGTATGTAATAAAACACCTTTTACAGATGGCACCTTATATGTCGGAAGTTCCATAACAAATGGAGCTGACATTCCCTTGAACATTGTTCTTTTAAGAATAGCTGCCACAACAAGTGCTACAACTATACCGATAAGATACATTGAGGTCACAATAAGGGACTGTTGGGTTACAACAATCGGACCTAACACGAATACCGGAACTGCTGCAAATAATGCTGCAGTAAACATTGAATAAATAGGCATTCTTGCAGTACATGACATGAATGGAATAAGCATCATTGCAAGAATACGGTCTGATTCGTTTTCCATTGTTCTTGTTGCCATAATTGCAGGCACCCCACAACCGAATCCTAAAATCATAGGAATGAATGCTTTACCGTGGAGTCCCACAAGTTTGTGCATAACCATATCTAATGTGAATGCTGCTCTTGCCAGGTATCCGCTGTCCTCCAATATACTTAATAACAGGAACATGATGATAATCTGTGGAAGGAACACTAATACTCCACCTACACCACCGATGATACCGTCATTAACAAAGGACAATAAAGTCGGATCAGAGATAACAGTTTCCATATATCCTGCCAACATTGCAAATCCTTCATCGATTGCATCACAGAATGGAGTTGAAATTGTGAATGTCAAATGGAATAATAAGAAAATCACTCCAATAAAAATAAATGGTGCTAAAACTCTGTGAGTTACAATTTTATCAATTTTATCAGTTGTTGTTTCTTTCTCAACAGCAGGTCTTTTAACAGCCTCTGCCATTAAACCGCCAATAAATGCATATCTTGCATTAGCAACAACTTCATCTGCACCTTCCTTGTATACATCATGAAGGTGGCTTGCTACTTTATCCACTTCAACCATAATCTGAGAGCTTTTAGAAGATTTCTGCACTTTATCGATTACGATTGAGTCCTTTTCCAATAATTTTACTGCAGTCCAGACTGATGGAACATCCATTAGTGAACTGTCCTGTTCAATCAATTCCTGTATAGTAGTCAAGTGTCCTTTTAATTCATTGCCGTAAGATAATTTTGCACTGGTGTCTATCGGATTTGCAGCCTGTTTTTCAACGGTTGTCAACAATTCATCAAATCCGTCACCGTTTTTGGCATTTACTTCAATGACTGGAAAACCTAACAATTCACTCATCAGTTTAATGTCGATGATGTGATCTTTTTTCTTTGCAAAATCATTCATGTTGAGAGCCATTACGATATTGGCTCCAAGTTCCATCATTTGTACTGTTAAATATAAGTTTCTTTCCAGATTAGCTGCATCAACCACATTAATTATTACATCAGAGTCATCATCAACAATAAAATCTCTTGAAACGATTTCTTCCATTGAATGAGCACTTAATGCATAATTTCCGGGCAAATCGATTACATTGTATTCATAGCTTCCATGTTTGAAATGACCCTCTGCCCTTTCGACAGTTTTTCCTGGCCAGTTACCAACATGTTGGCGCATACCGGTTAATCGATTGAAAACTGTAGTTTTACCCACGTTAGGGTTTCCCGCTAATCCTACAATTAATTCTGTCATTAACCATTCTCCCATTTTGATAACATTTCAAAATAAAATATTATTATTTGCTAAAAAAATTTTTTAGTTTAAGTCCTAAAAAAATTAGGTTTGCCTAAACAATTATTATATTATATTTTTTACTTTATAAATATTTAGGTTTACCAAAAAAATAAGGGAAAAAAATAAATTTATTTTCATTTTTAGATTAAATTTAGTAAAAAAAAGTTAAATGGAATTAAACAAAGCCTGCCAATAATCCAACATTGTATATTAAGAATGAAACAATATACGCAGTTGTAATTGTGATTGCACACATAATGAGCGGCCATCTATAACCGTGAGTCTCCTGCCTTATGGCACCGATAGTACCTATACACGGAACATACAATAATGTAAATGCCATGAAAGAATATGCTGACAGGGGAGTGAATGTATCATGAACTATCCTTGAAATTCCTTCATTATCCTCACCGCTGATACCTGAAAGAGTACCGAAAGTCGCCACCACAACCTCTTTAGCAGCCAAACCTGAAATGATTGCAACAGCTGCCTGCCAGGTTCCAAAACCTAATGGGGCAAAGATTGGAGCGATGAAACTGCCAATTTGACCTAACAAACTATCGGCTGAGGCATATTTCACCCCTAGAGGGAAAATGCTTAAAACCCATAACACTACAGAACAGACAAAAATCAAAGTACCTGCTTTTTTCAAAAATCCTTTGGATTTCTCCCATGTATGCAGCAACACCCCTTTTACAGAAGGTATTTTATAGGATGGAAGTTCCATAACGAATGGAGTGGATAGTCCTTTAAAAATTGTTCTTTTAAGAATGGCTGCAACAATAAGCGCCACAACAATTCCCAATACATACATCGAAAGCAATACGATTCCATTGTTTTCACGGAAAAATGCCGCAATAAATACTGCATAGATTGGCAGCCTTGCAGTACATGACATGAACGGAACAAGCATCATCGCCAGCATACGGTCATTTTCATTTTCAAGAGTTCTTGTTGCCATGATTGCAGGAACACCGCAACCGAATCCTAAAATCATTGGAATGAAAGCTTTTCCATGAAGACCGACCAGTTTATGCATTATAATGTCCAAAGTGAATGCAGCTCTTGCAAGATAACCACAATCTTCCAAAACGCTTAAGAATAAAAATATTATCACAATAACAGGAAGATATGTTAAAACACCACCTACACCACCAATGACCGCATCACATATGAATGACTTCAGGTACGGATCAGCAATGTATCCCGCAGCAAATCCTGAAAGCAATCTGAAAAAACTGCTGATTAAATCTTCAAATGGATCTCCCAGGATATATGTCGCCTCAAACATCACATACATCAGGGCAATGAATATTGGAATTGCCAAAACCCTGTTAGTGATAATCTTATCAATTTTATCACTTGTTGTTTCTTTTTCAACAGCGGGCCTTTTGACCGCTTCTGCCATTAAACCGCCAATAAATGCATATCTCGCATTGGCAATGACTTCCTCGGCACTTTCCTTGTATATATCATGAAGGTGTTTGGAAACCTTGTCCGTTTCTATGAAAATTTCAGAACTGTTTGGAGATTTTTGAACCTTTTTGATTACAATACTGTCCTTTTCGAGTAATTTAATGGCTGTCCATATTGACGGCACATCCAAAAGATTACTGTCTTTTTCGATTAATTCCTGCATATCATCCAAATGTTCCTTTAATTCGGCACCATAGGATAATTTTAAACTGGAATCAATGGGATTTGCAGCTTGATGCTCAACCGTGTTCAATAATTCCTCAAAGCCGTCCCCATTTTTAGCGTTGATTTCAATTACTGGAAAACCGAGCAGTTCACTCATCAAATCAATGTTGATGAAGTGTTCTTTTTTCTTGGCGAAATCGTTCATATTCAGTGCCAGTATCAGGTTTGCACCCAATTCCATCATTTGAACTGTAAGATACAAGTTTCTTTCAAGATTGGCCGCATCGACAACATTGACAATGACATCGGAATTATCATCGACAATGAAATCTCTTGATACGATTTCTTCAATGGTATGGGCACTTAATGCATAATTGCCCGGCAAATCTATAAGATTGTACTTATATTCCCCATGATTAAAATGGCCTTCGGCCCGTTCAACAGTTTTTCCGGGCCAATTACCCACATGCTGGTGCATTCCAGTCAATCGATTAAAAACTGTGGTTTTTCCAACATTGGGATTACCCGCTAATCCCACAATCAGTTCCTTCATGTTCAAATCTCTTATTTATTTTAATTTTTTGAATCAATTTAAAGCTCAGCATTACAAAAAATTGGAATTACTAACTTATTTTATTAATTTTATAATATTTATATTTAAAATTTAGGCATACCAAATTTTTTTATATAATGAAGATAAAATTAATAATAAAAAAGATTAATATTTTTAGTTTATATAAAGGTAGATATAATGAGCGATGCTATAAAACAGGCAAAACAGTATATTTCCAATAAAGATTATAAAGAAGCACTTAAATTAGCTAGAAAAAGACATGGAAAGGATGATATTGAAGATTATATTGCTATTTTAGACCTGCTTATTGATGAAGATTATCTGATTGCACTTGAAGAGAAGGGAATGTACTACCAGTATTATGATGAGACCCATGATAATGGAGATTACGGTGAAAAATACTTTGATTTATACCTTAAAAAACAGCCTCGTTCCATCAATGTAATTTCAGACAAGGCACTGTCAAGATTCAACAAGGGCCATGTTGATGAAGCTCTAGAGTATATGGACAAGGCCTATGAGAAATACAGCTCATATTCAAAAATCGAAAAGCCCCGAATTAAGAAAAATGAAGTTTTGATGGGAAAAATTGAACTCCAGATACAGGCAAAACACTACCATGATGCACTCATTAATCTGAATCAGTATGAAGACAGGTATGGAATTGATGAAAAACTGCTGCTGTATAAGGGCCAGATGCTTCAAAAGGAAGGTGAAAACAGAAAAGCCCTTGATTATTTGAACAAATCTCTGGAAAATGAGGACACCTTAGTGGGATTTAATGCAAAAGCCGATGCATTATATGAGCTTAAAGAATACAAACAGGCACTTAAAGCGTATAACAGATGTATCCAATATGAAAATAGGGCAGATCCGGATTTAGAGTTGCGTACCAATTTCAACTACAAGGCAGCGTTCTGCTGTGTCGAATTGGGAGATGAACAGGAGGCCATAAAACACCTGAATAAGACCATAAACATGTTGAATGAATATGGAAGACTTCCGAATGATTTGGAAAGAATCTATCAGAAGTGCTCATTTGAAAAAGAAAGGATAATGAAAACAGGCAAGGTCAAGGACAGTGAATTCAGACAGTCAAAGTTCCTATCCTACAAATCCGCAATATACATTCTGATAATAATTTTAATTTTATATATCATTTTAAAAATATTGGGATACGGTTAAATTTAGGTATGCCTAAAAATTTAGAAAGCTTTATATACTATGACAAACAATCTTTTATACAAGTGACATATATTTAGGCACACCTAAATATTCACTTTTCAAACATTATTAGTCAATAATATACAATCTCCAAAATATAAAAAGTATTAAATTAGCTTTTCACAATTTTCTAATTTAATACATGGAAAATAATCTGCCAAAATTTTCCAAAAAAAATTTGGTGTTTAACCTCCTCCATATAATTAAACACCAAAACTACTCTCTTTTTTAGTATCCCTCACCATCATAGGTGGCGGCATCATCGTAAATCTCTTCATCCCAATAGTTATCCTCAATGTAATCATCAATTACCTGATTCAAACCCCAATTGTGATCATCATAATAAGTATAGGGATTGAATGTGTTTTTTACTGTAATCTGCTTTGTTTTTTCAGCTTTGTTGTAATGGGAGTCTCCAAAAAACTTTACATTGACATTGTATTTTCCAACGTCATATTTTACACGTATTCCACTGCCATATGATTTATAAACCCACTTATAATTGCCGTTCTTATCAGTGATTGTATAATTCACCTTACCGCTAGATTTGATTTCACGACCATTCTTATCAACTAATTTTATTACAATATACCCCTTGTTTTTAATGACACAGTCATCGGACTTGATTTTTACCTTAACCTTCTCCTTAGCAGCTACCGGACTTGCAATCAATATGCAAACCCCTAAAATTATTAAAATGATGACGATTTTTTTTCTCATGTATATAAATTGTTACAAATACTATTTAACTATTGAGTTTTATAATATTATACGTGATAACATGATTGAGTATGACGATATAATTAAAGACTCCCCATTTCTAATAAACCATCTGATTTCATTGAAAAAAACACACGACTTCTACATCAACAAGCACATCAAAAATGAAACTGAAATACAACCTAGCCAATATTATATGCTTTTGTTTTTATATTATGACATGGGAGAAACTCAATCAGACATTGCAAAGGCATGTTTAATGGACAGAAGCGGTGTTTCAAGAGCATTTAAGGAATTTGAAGAAAAAGGTTTAATCATAAGAAAAATCGATGATGAAAATAAACGTGCATATAAAATCACCTTAACAAAAAAGGGAAAGGAAACCGCCGAATTTTTAATAAAAAAAGAAAAAGAATGGGATGACATGATTTGTGAAGAGCTGAACATCACCCGTCAAGAAACATTGGACCTGTTGTCCAAGATATCCATGAAATCCCTTGAATTTAACAGAAACAAATTCTA
>NZ_CAMJUE010000018.1 GCF_946408925.1 uncultured Methanobrevibacter sp. | reverse complement strand
CCACACTCACATAAAAACACGCCAACTTTCAAATCATCTCTCATTTTTCTACCTCCTTCAACTCTTTTATTACAGAGTCTATAGGTACGGTATGTGCCTTGACACCAATCACCTTATCAAAGTCACCACCCATTGCCAGTGCAATGAACTGTGCAATATTCAAATGTATTGCCCTGAAATTTCTTTTCTGCCTTTTTGCTATTAAAGCCTGATAACGGTCAAACTGTATATGACAATTAGGACATAAATGAACCAGTATGTCCACATCCTCATCATCTATTGCATTCATCTTATCTGCGGTTGCTGTAAATGACAGGTCAGGATTTGAATATCTCTGCCTGAAACCTGTTCCGCAGGTGGCTCTCTTGTGGTCATACCATCCGATTGTTCTGCAGCCACATTCAGCTATTATCTCATCCATAATATTCGGATCGCGCACTCCTCCAATGGTGTCTTCATAGTGAACCTTACAGTAATGACATCCATGGTGGGTTGCTATTTTATATTCGCTTAAGTCATATTTGACATTTTCCCAAATCTTATCCTTTTTAGCATACAGTATATCAACTACATGGAAAATATTTTCTGTCGGTTTTAAATCATCCTTTTCATATTTAAGATGATTTAAACCGTTTTCTTCAAACAATTGATTAATATGATTTCTCAATTCATCCTTTTTATTGAGCAATTTCACTGATTTTTTGTTGATTGCATAGCATGTCGCACACATCATGACCAGATTTGGCCTTCCCATATCCCTGGCGATTCTGAAGTTTCTTGCTCCGATTGCTGATGTGTCAATCTGTGAGAACACATCTGAGTAATGACCCAATCCTGTACAGCAGGTCTGCTTGGGGGAGATTGCATAATCCACTCCCAATTTGTCAAATACGAATTTGGTTGATGATTCAACACCGGGATATTCAACGCTCACAAGGCAGCTTCTAAAAAGTAGTATGTCCTTATCGGGAACGTTTTTCATGATGATTCCTCCTCGGTTTTTCTGATTTTTTCTATCTTATCCTTAAACCCGGTGATTGTAAGGATTTTACTCACCTCATCAATTACTTCCTCATCGGGCATCAGCGGCGGATTCAGTTCAAGCTCGTTTCTTATCTCATCAAGGTTCTGTCTGAATTCCCACCATCCTTCAACGTCACGGTCAATGTCTTTAAAAAACCTTTCAGGGATTGCACCTATGGCTGCTGTGAAGTATGAATCCGCAAAGCCCAGGTATTCGTATAATTTGTCATATCCCTTTTCTGATTCTATTGCAATCTGCTTTAGAATCTGGTTCACTTCACATACACTGTTTCCAACGGGACATACGCTGTGACATGTATAGCAGTAAAAGCAATTCCATATATTGTCATCATCAATAATAGATACATCACCGTCCAGAACACGCTCTATAATATCCCTTGGATTATAGTCCGAGTGTCTTGCGGCGGGACATGTTGATGTGCACATTCCGCACTGCACACACTTAAGCACCCCGTCCTCCTTGGAGTTTTTAACGTCTTCAATGATTTTTTCTGCAAAATCAATTGGAGAGTCTGTGATTTTTTGGGTGGTCATAATTCAAATTCCCCATTTTCTATCAATTGCTTGAGTTTTAAGGACAGTTTGTTTGCTCTTAATCTGTCAGATTGTCTGCATATGATTGGAATGTTAACGTTTTCATTGTTTATTGTTAAATCCACACTGCCGGTGTTCATGATGAATGCATCGTTTTCACAATAACTTGCACACATTCCGCAGCCGAAACAGTGTGTTATGTCAAGCCTTTTGTTTTTGAATGCGTTTGTAGGGCACACCTTTTGCGCTGTGCATTCATGGCATTTTGAACATTTATCCTCACTATATTTTGGTCTGAGGTCATGGCCGTCCCACATTTCAGCATAATTTGTGTTGTCCAAAGGCAGATGGCGTCCCTTTATATCCGCTACCGGAAGGTCTATCATGTCATCGGTTATGAGAAGATTGCTGTAGATTTCTTCTGTTAGCACAGGTATCGGTATTGCAACGGTATCGTAGATTTCACCGCCCTGGCCTGTTTTGAATCCTCCAATGTAGTAGGGATCCATTTTCATAAGGTCTGCTGAAAGCATAAGGTTTGGTTTTTCAGGACTTGACCTTGTTCCATCACCTAATATATATCCTTCTGCACCGTTTATGAGTACTCTGCATCCCTCTTTTATCGCATTGTGAGGTATGTCATTCTGCAATGGGTTCAGGTCTCCGCATCCTGAGAATGTCAGTCCCCTGAGGTTTCCTTCAAGAGGTGTTGCGGCAAAGATTGATTTTACCGGTTCGGTATTCGGATTTGTGAAAGCTGTGTAGTTTTTAAATGCCATTCGTGCGCCAATGATTTGTCCACGTGTAATGTCTTTAAGAGTTATTGTGTTTTCTATGGTTTTTCCGTCGGCACTTTCCACCTTCACATCTACAGCTTTTCCTTCAAGCAGGTCCTTGAGAAGGAATCCTCCACCATAGCTTTCATCATTGATTGAATGTGATGTTCCGTGAAGAATAACATCAACTGACCCCAGCCATTCGTTCGGACATGGCCCCGCATAGGCGGGCACACCATTCAGATACACTTCGCTTGCCCTTATGAATTCACCCGGAGGTGAGACTATGAAATTTAGGATTGCCGCTGTTCCGCTCATCACTCCGCATGTTGCGCATGTTACGACATCCACTTCATCAAATTTTGGAGCATCTCCCGCTTTAATGAGCTTTTTGAACTCTTCGGCAGTGTAGATGTTTGCTTCTCCCTTTTCAATTTTTTCATTTATTTGACTTATGGTTCTTTTGGTCAATTTAACACCCTCCAAATTGGTCAGATTTTTCCTACAGTGTCTCCCCTCAATCCTCTTCTCAGGGTTTCAAGTGAGGTTATATCCTCACTTGATATATTTCCAAGGTTTACTGTGTTTCCAAGTTTAAGTATGAAAAATACCTGCTGGTCCTTGTTCGGCGCTTCCCACAGGAGTTTGCTTCCGTCGAAATTGTCAAGGATGTAGTCGATTTCATCCTCTTTTGCATTGCCTGACTTGTCGAATATTCCTATGTTTTTTCCGCCTTCCCTTGCCTCCACGATGATTAGTGATGATCCCGCATCGAGTTCCTCCTGCATATATGTTATCCTTTCATCCAGTGTCAGCTCCTTGTCAAGATTCGGGTCTTTTTTACCGACTTCGGACAGCACTTCAAATCCGTTTTCACATGCCCTCTGTATGCATTCCACCTTTCTGTCATGGGGGATTTGCACGGATCCGTCTGATATTTCAATTGCCGGGAATCCTAAATTGTGTGCTTCTTCAAAGAATTCGTCCAGCTTATCGTTCAGGTAGGCCAGCTCGAAGAGTGTTCCTCCGGTGTATGGGGTTATGTCATGGCTTAGATACATTTGAACTTTTGCCTTTATTATTTCCTGCTCATGGACTATTGATGTTCCCCATCCGAATTTTAAATAGTCAACGTATTCGCCGGAAATTTCCATCAGACTTGTTGCGGTTTGAAGACCCAGTCCCTTGTCCAGGACCATTGTTATTCCACATTTTCTTGGTTTTTCTTCTCGTTTTTTTGTTAAGAATTCAAAAGATTTCAAGATATCACACGTGTTAATTAATTTTCTAAATATAATTAATTAAAAGTAGTATTTATATATTATTAACACTTTGCTTTTAGAGTGATTTAAAAGGCCGTTATAATAATTCAAAAAAAGAATAACAGGTATAATATTGAAAAAGAAGAAAAATTAAGATGCATGAAGTTCATTTTCAGACCTTTTAACCAGGTCAGACAATGAATTGCGAACATTTTCAGGAATCGGATTATCCTCCCTTTCAGATATTATTTCGGAAATAATTTTACATAAAACAAAGATAGCATGCTTATGTTCGGCTTTGGTCTTGTGAATATGATGAGGACTTATTTTGAGGGAGATATATTCACTACAGTCATTTTTTATTTGGTCATCTTCTGCTAAATATTTTAAAACATATACTAAAAATTGATGCATTTGTATCATTTCGTCTTTATACATAGATATCTAACCCTTATTTAACTAATTTCAGTTAGTTAAAAATTAACTCCTTAATTATATACATAAATATTATAAATTAATCATATTTAAATATTGCATTCAAAAATACCTTACAATTTTTGATAGATAAAATAATCTTAAAAACTATTTAAATCCATTTTAAATTTTCAAATCAAAATCTGATGTCTCAACAATATCAGGCAATCTGCCCATAGTTGCAACATTACCTCCGCAGACTATCAAAACACCTTCAAACAAATCATCATAATCATCAGCAGTTTCAAGCCCTGAATATACCCTTTCCTGTGAATCTTCACCATTTACACCATTGGCTATTCTTGTTGCAAGTCCGTCGGCAATGCTGGGAGATTTTGAAATAACAGTGACACTGTCCGACAATCCGAAACTGATTGAATGACCCATTTTTCCGGAAGATGTGCATATTCCCAAAGGCTTATGTCTTTTTTTAATCTTAAATGCAATGTCATTTCCCAGAACAGGATTATTGGAAAATATTCCGCACAGAACAGTCCTGCTGTTTATAACTGCAATGTCTCCACCATTCTCCACAATGGAATTTTTCGATCCGCAGGATATGAGATAATCCAGTGAAAGCTCTGAAACGGTGCCTGCAACACAGGCCATCGGCCCCACATCACATAAATCAGATGACTCATACATTCTCTCAACAATCGGACTTAAATCATCAGTTTTTGGCTTTAACGGTTTCATGGAATGGAGAAAATCCTGATTATGGGCAATATGGCTTTTCAAATCCGCCCTTATGGAATAGATATAGTCCTCCAAACTATGACTTTTCAAATCGGTTGTCAGCCTGATATGTGTTTCACCTATGTTGATTTCCATAATTAATAATTAAACTTTTAATTAATTAAAATTATATCTATAACTATGAAAGCTTTAACTAAAATGCTCTGTCTGGTTGACGGTGAACATTACCTGCCGGTCACACAGGAAGCAATAGATACCCTGAACAACTTGGAACACATTGATATTAGAGGATGTGTATTCATTGGCGGAACTGAAAAGCTCAGAGATGATTCAGAGGAATCATATTCAGAAAAGCTTGGAATTCCAGTTCAATTTGCCAAAGACAAAGACATACCATACGATATCATTGTTGAAATGATTAGAACATATGACATCGACACTGTATTCGACTTAAGCGACGAACCTATTCTTGACTATCCGAAAAGATTCAAGATCGCCTGCAAAGTCCTGAGTGAAGGAATATCCTACGAAGGGCCTGACTTCAAGTTTGAGCCTACATCCCAATATGACGTGATGGAAAAACCATCAATAACAATACTCGGAACAGGTAAACGGATAGGTAAAACTGCAGTGTCAGGATATGTGGCAAGACTTATTGACAAAAACGGTTACGAACCGTGTGTAATTGCAATGGGAAGAGGAGGACCTGAAGAACCTGAAATTGTGCACGGAGAAGAATTGGAAATTAATGCCGAATTTTTACTTGAACAATCAGAAAAAGGAGTTCATGCAGCAAGCGATCACTGGGAAGATGCTCTTATGAGCAGAATTTTAACAATAGGATGCAGACGCTGCGGCGGAGGAATGGCCGGTGAAGTGTTCATGACCAATATGAAAAAGGGTGCCAAACTTGCAAACGAAGTCGACTCCAAATTTGCAATATTTGAAGGAAGCGGCGCTGCAATACCTCCAATAAAAACAAACAAGAAAATAGCGCTGATAGGAGCAAACCAGCCTATAGAAAATCTCACCACTTACTTCGGACCATATAGGGTGGGACTTGGAAATCTGGTCATACTGACAATGTGTGAAGAGCCGATGTGTTCAGATGAAAAAGTCAAAAAGATAGAAGAGTTTGTAAGTGAAGTGAATCCTGATGCAACCGTAATATCAACAGTATTCAGACCAAAACCGTTAGCCGATATTACAGGTAAAAAAGTGTTATTTGCAACCACAGCCCCTGAAGAGGTAAAAGACAAACTTGTGGAATATCTTGAGGAAAACTATGACTGTGAAGTTGTCGGTACCACAGCACACCTGTCCAACAGGCCACTGCTTCGTGAAGACATGGCAAAATATATGGATAAGGCTGATGTAATGCTGACCGAACTTAAGGCTGCGGCAGTTGATGTTGCAACAAAAGATGCAATCGCACACGGTCTTGAAGTTGTTTACTGTGACAACATTCCGGTACCGATAGATGACTCATATCCGGATTTATCAAAATCTGTAATTGAACTGGTGGATTCCGCCATTGATGATTTTAACAAATCATCATAATTTTTCTTTTTTTTACAGCAATATGAATGAAATAATCCAAACAATTACAGCAACAATCAAAACATATTTTCCATGCCTTTTGGCATTTTCAGTGTTTCTTGTCAAAAGATATACAGAAACAATGATGCCCAGCAATGGAATTAGAACGGCTAAAACATAACCTGCAATAATGGCCACCTTATGATCTTTTTCAACAATTGGGACATTAAATTGCTGATTATAACCAACATTCCTGTTGGCTTCCATATTTTCAAGATTCATTCCACAGCTTTTGCAAAATTTTGCATTGTCAACCAGTTCTTCACCGCAAGACGGACAATATTTAGACATGATTTATAATTTGTATCTGATTTGTTAAATAGTTATTAGATATTATTCGAGGAATATTTTTTCAATCAGTTCATCAACATTCCTGTAGAAATTCAGTTTCAGCACTTTTTGTAATGTGTCCGGTGCACCTACCAGTTCCAGCATCTGATTCCATGGGATGAATACCTTTTTTGCATCCTGGCTGTAGCAGAACTCTAAAGTTTTTGGCAAATTTCCTTTACTTGAATCTGTGAGTATAACTGTAGAGTCATCCAAACTTTGATTTCTTTTAATGGATTCATATGCTATGCGCTGAGGTATAGCAAAATTAGTAGTTTCATCATCACCCATCAAATTATCAATCATCATTTCATTATTTTGAATGCTATATTTGTAGACATCACCGTCAATGAAATACACTTCACCAACACCAATCTCATTGTCCAAAAGTGAAGTGAAGTTTTGAGATAAATCCTCCTCTTCCTCCTCTTCATCAAAAAAATCAGGATAGACATAACCTGACCTGTCCACAAAGTCACTTTCACCGGCGATAATTTTCAAAAGGCGAATGATTTCCTTATTCTGATTTTCAATACTTTTATTAATTCTAATTAATTCGGATAATTCAGACATAATAATTAATTTAACATAGGTGTCTATTAAAATTTTTTAAAAGAATCCCATTGGGACAATTCCTGAAAAAAAGTAGTGCATTAAACATGCCCAATGGGATTTCTTTCAAACCGTCACCAAAATTGCCAAAAAGGATTGCCATATCAGACAATCCCAATTAATACTATAAACATCATAGAATATATAGTTTTTGATTTAAAGCCAGTACAATATTGCAATTTGAATATAAATTTATATAATCAAGTAAATTTTTATTTAAAGATATAAATTAATCAATTAGGAACATATAATATATTGTATCTGACAATCTTTCATCATTGGCAAATTTCTCAAAGCCCAAAGAATACCTGAGCAGTGTAACTCTTGGAATCAGCACATCATCACTTCCGGGATTCAGGATGATGCCTTCCATATCTTCAGACAGAACAAAATTAACAAGCATTGCAAGATTAACAACCTGAGAATATTTGAATTGTGCAGTATCAACTTTTCTGATTTTATCCTCACTGGAAAATATGGTTGCATAAACCCCACCTACATTATCGGTATACATCTGAGCCAAAGGACCGGAATCCATCATGGATATGACACCATCCTTAGCCTTTCCGGTCAAATCAACATCCGAAACCATCAATGTCATGATGTTGGAATTTGCCAACTGTTCAAACAGTCCCTCATAATTTCCAACATTTAAGCGATTCCCAATGAACTTTTCAAGATTTTCATTATCACATTCCTTCAGTTGTCTCAACTCATCAATGGAATATGGATTTGATGATAAAAAATTAGTCTTCGGAATGTTTTTGATATTTATAATGAACTCTTTTGAAAACACATATTTTTCAGTTGCGGGATTTAGGATATATCCTTCAATATTGCTGGTTTGAAGAACATTCTGATAGAGTTCAAATGAATTCTGCATAAGCTCAATATCCTCTTCATTTTTAAAGAACTTGTTAAATTCATCGGGATCGGTGAAAAGAGGAGTTAATTTTACACCGTTGTCATCTTCATAAATTATAAAATTTAAAGTGAAATCTTCTCTTTTGGCCGGAATATATAAATTTGAGTAGCGAAACTCATGGATCAGCCTTAAAGTCAACTCTTCAGTTAATTCATTATTATTTGCGTAGATATCTTCAATAACTACTCTCAAGTGTTTATGATTGGTCATTACAAGTATTTTGTTTAAAATGATATTTAAATGAATCCTGCAGGAATTTGTTTTCGCTTATGAATTCCCTGATTCTTGAGTCAATAAGATAAGTCACACAATAATCCTCATCATACCTCATTCCTCGCCCGTATGTCTGAATCAATGAAAGAGCAGTCTTATAATTATACCAATCCTCATCCGCATTGGCTCTCATTCGAATCTGTTTATCGCCAAGGTCCGGATATGGCAATTTATATATTATCTGAAAGCGACACAATTCACCGGGCAGATCCACACCCTCATTCATGGACGGTGAAATTAAAACTAGCGGTTCAGATGCATTTTTAAACTTCTCAAGCTGTTCATTTCTATTTTGAGTATTGTGATCAATCAGGCGAGGGTCATTCAAATTGTCCATCAGATATTGTTTGCATGTTCCGCTTACAGTATGTATTATTCCCTTTTCATTTTTGTGCATGTTCAATATCTCCTCTACAACCTCAATGGTCTTTGAGGCATTTTCATCAATAGTTTTATGTGAGAGATTATATTCTCCAACTGTCTTTATGGGATTTCTTTTTAAATCAAACGGGGATTTTCGCCTTATTGCATATATCTCATCTTCCCCGATTCCAAGGCATTTGGAAAAGAACATGTAATCAAGTATTGTTGCACTCATGAAAATGCAGACCTCGCCATATTTGAATAGTGTATTTTTGGCATAATTATCCACCTTAAGAGGCTTGAACTCGATAATTTCATATTCGGCGTTGTAGTCAAACACCCAACTGTAGGGATCATAAATTATATTCTCGATGAAGCGGTTGCAGTCGTTTATCTCCTTTTTTATGAAGGAAATCTTTTCTGTAAGATGAGGTTTTCTGACATCCTTAATCCTCTCCAGTTCGGCAATGTATAAATCCTTTATTTCGCGAATGAACTGGAGCCATACATCATAGTCTCCGTTGTCAAGCTCATATATCATTTCATCAGTGATTTTTAGTTTCAGATGATTTTTCAGGTCATTTATTGAGAATTCAAGTTTCAGCTGACTCATTAATGTGTTTTCAAGGTTATGTGCCTCATCACAAATCAGCAGCTCCCTTTTTGTGAAATCTCCAACATAGTTCAGTTCCAAAAACATGTAATGGTAATTTGAAATCACAGCTTTTGAGTTTAGGGCTCTGAATTTTTGAGAATAGTAATCGCAGTCGGTTTTCGGATTTTCACATGAATCCTCTTCCAGAATGCATTTTCCTTCATCGCAGTTTAGGGACATGTCCCTTCTGCATTTGAAGTTTCCCCTTCCTTTTACAAGACATAGACTTGAAAAATCATCTGTGTATTGGTCTTGAAGTTGTTTGGTGACAGTTAAAATATAGGATGAGTCATATATTGATGATAATGTTGCAGCTATAGCCGATTTGCCAGTGCCTGTTCCCGCTTCAAGAACTATATATTTGAATCCCCTGTTTATTGCATCGACGATTTCGGAAATGGTTTCCAACTGGTCGACTCTGGGACACTTGAATGGGAAATGACTCTGAACCTCAGGGTTTATCTTTGAATAATCGCTATACTGCCACATTGAATGATATTTTAATATTTAATATATATTATCAATTGCGGGAGAGCATTTGGTAATCATTCGTAATCCTTGACCGAATCGATTAAATCATCCATGTCAATAATCAAGTTATCAACATCCTCCTTTTTGGACAAATCATTATTGACAATAAGCTCGTTTGAAAGGTCATCCAATTTTTCTATAATTGCCTCCATAATGCCTATCTTTTTTTCTATTTCACCGGCTATTCGTGAAGAGTATTCATCAGCCAGATTTATCATTGTAAAAGCTGAATCCGAACTCTTTTTAAACAGTTCCGCTGACTTGTCCACTCCGCTAATAAATCTTGTATATGTTATTTGAGGCGGTTCGAAACGTTTTTCAATTAGATTACGGGCGGTTTTTTCCTTTGACTTGAATTTTGAGTTCAGCCGATCCAGCTGAATTTGATAGTCCAAATATTGAGGTATTACCCAATTCTTTTGTGAAGTAATTGGCTGTTCAATTTCCTCAACCTTCTTTACCTCTTTGACGGCTTTTTTAGGAAGTTTCTGTTCAGGCAGGTCTTTTGAGGTTAGCTTATGTATTGCAAATCCTATTACAAATACCGGAATTTCAACAAGCACTCCCAAAAGGATTGCCGGGAAAATGCCTGCAAGCTTAAAAGCGGTAATGCCCATTGTGAAAACAACAATAAACACAAGCAGTGAAATTATTTTGGTTTTTGACAATACATAATTCCCATTCCTGTCCTGCCAGTAAAATAACAGATTAATTATATCCTTAACCAGACCGTAATCATTGTGCCGTATCCTTGCAGGTGAAGGTGCGGGTTTAAAGTTATGGATAACCAGTCCTATCAGGAATATTATTAGGCCCACTATTAATGCCAAAACAAATGAAAAAGCATTGTTGCCTGTAAATATCCATAACAGCAATAAATACAGGCTCATTGAAATGGCCATCAGTTTTGATTTTGATAAAACATGACCTCCCGGAAACGGCCAGTAAAAAATCTTATGAATTAAATCACTTTCAGGCACCATCAATTCATTTTTATATGTGAATGATTCACTTTTGCAGTGTGGACAAAATTTTGAAGAATCTTCCACTGCATTTCCGCAATTTTTACAATATTTGGTCATTTTTATTCCTCAACTAAAAAATCTTCATATGTTAAAGTATTTAATTCTTCATCGGTTATGTCATTTTGTGGAGCCAGCCTGTTTGCCTGTGCGGTAATTACCTCTTCAAAGAAGTTTCTAACCGCTCTTCCATTTGCAAAGTTAGGTGACTTGTGCTTATACATTTCGCTGAAGTACTGGTGTGCGTAATCATCTGCCGGCTTGTCCAATTTAAGATTTGCCTCACTGCACAAAAGCATGAATATGTCATAGAGCTCTTCTTCATTATAGTCTTCAAAGTATATGAATTTATTGAATCTGGACTCCAGACCGGGATTTGAATGTAGGAAGCGGTCCATCAGTTCGGGATAACCTGCCACAATAACTATCAAATCATCACGATTGTCCTCCATTGCCTTGAGGATTGTGTCAATGGCTTCCTGTCCGTAATCATTTTCGGAAGACGATGCAAGGGAATACGCTTCATCTATGAATAATATTCCTCCCATTGCCTGTGAGATTACTTCCTGTGTCTTTATTGCGGTCTGGCCAACATAGCCTCCTACAAGACCTGACCGGTCGGTTTCGATTAGATGTCCCTTTGTGAGAAGTCCGATTTCATGGTATATTTTTGAAAGCAGTCTTGCAACGGTTGTCTTTCCGGTTCCGGGGTTTCCGCTGAATACAAGATGAAGGCTCATTGGCGGCTGTTTGATTCCCCTTTCCTGTCTGAGCTTTCTGATTTGGACAAGGTTTATCAGTGAGTTCACATCCTTTTTAACCTTTTCAAGACCTATCAGCCTGTTCAGTTCCTCAAGGTATTCATCAAGGGAATGTTTTTCCTCTTCATGTTCTTGTATTTTTTCAGGCATTTTAAAATCAATGCCGTCATCCTCAACAAGGTAATCCCCAAGCATGTCCTCAAGGGCAGTGATGTATGATTCATATTTTTCAAGCACATCAGGGTTCAGTTCACCGTCAACGGTTATGAAGAACTTGCCCAGGAATCGGTATGCATGAAACAGTTCATTGCAGGTTTTAACGCCGTACATATCATAATCTTTAGCAAACAAGTCCATTTCGTGAAGACATTCAAAAGACACGGGAATACCTTCAATGCCACAGTCATTCAGCTTGGCAATATCTTCCTTTGCATAGGATGAGTCCAAAAGCTCATTGATGAATTCCAGCTCATTGTCGGTTATTACCTTATCTCCCCATCCAAGATAGCTCAGGTATTTGAAAAGATCATCAAGAACAATTATCTCAAGAGATGCATTTTGAGCTTTTATTTGGGGACAGCTGTCCTTAACCATTCCTATATCCAGTGTCTTTACAAGAAATGTAACATCCGACAATACCTTTTTTAGATAATCCATTCCCAGTTTGTCTGTTTTTGACCGGCAACTTGGACAGGTGACTTTTGAATTATCCAATACTTTTCCGCAATTTGTGCAAATAGTCCACTCTAACATAACTTTATACCTAAAAGTATTTTTAGCCCTAAAGGATTATATAAGTTGTGTTAATATTTTTCAGCCATTCATCTACAACATGAATGCATAGTCACTTGCCCTTGAAAAATCATCATTAATAATATCAGAATCAAAAATGTTTAAAAGAATGTTTCTTGGAATATAATACTCCTCCAAATCCTTATTGATTATTATTCCGTCCATATCACTCATCAGTATGAATCTGATAACTTCAAACAGGTTAACTATCTGGTAATAGCAGCTGTCAGGTTTGTCAAGTATTTCTTTTATTGCATCACGGCCTGTGAATAAAAGGGCATATCTTTCGCTTCCAACCCTTGATGTGAGTAAAACAAATCCGCCGGCATCATCCCTTTGAATGATCTCCTGCCTGTTAGCATCATCATCAACCATGACGACCGCCAGTAAAACTGACCTTTTCACTATATCAACCAATTCATCAAAGTTATTGTAATTGTTTTTGTTTCGGATAAAATTCAATAGGGGATAATTTGATGTGCTTTCTGCAATTTCTTTCAGTTTAAATTCATCAAAACCTTTATCATGACTGATTTCATCCGCCACTTCGAGATGGTTCAATAAATCCGAATCTATGCAGAACCTGTTGCTTTCGCAATTTATAATGATTCCGTTGAAACCCAAATCATTAACCAATCCTATGTAATAGGATATATCATTTTCCAATGGTCTGAAATCTGATGTGTACTTTAACATCTCACTGTCATCCGTAAATAACGGAAGCAGGTTCTCACCCTCATCAGTTACGATATGCGGAAAGGTGATGTTTCCGCCATCATATTCTACGGGAATCAGCAAATTTGAAACATTGAGCTCCAAAATAAAATTAATAAACAAATCTTCTGGAGGATTTGTATTATTGGAATAAAAATTATCTATTTGATTAATTAAAGTTTTAAAATGATTGTTTGTAACTTCCATAATATTACTCTCTTTTTTAAATATTATATATCTTGTTAATAAAACGAATTAAGTTGAAATAATAAGAAAACAACATGACAAATAACCAATTATTTAATATAATTTAAAATGAATAACATGAATACCAACATGACAGATGATGAAATCTGGGATATAATCGGCTTTCTTAAAATTTCAGATTCACGTTATAAAACACTAAAAACCCTAAATACCAATCGTTTAATGCCAACAGAACTCGCTAAAGCAGCAGAACTAACAAATTCTCAAGTTTCAAATGCACTGCATGATTTGAAAAAGAAAAAATTAGTCAGATGTATGAACGAGCATGCACGAAAAGGCAGAGTTTATGAAATAACTCCCTTAGGGAAAGAAATTTTAGAAACACTTAAAAATAGTGAAAATATTTAACCATTATCTTCAAGCATTCCCCATACAAAAAACTAATTGTTACCATTAGGGTAAAAGGAAATTATCCGTAATGTTCCCCAACCCAACCATAGTTTACGTCCGGCGAGCATCCGCAGTATTCGCATTCCAGGCTGTCATCGTCGTTCAGCTCACCGCAATATACGCATTCCCACATATTTATCACCTTTTTTTAGTTTATGTTGTATCTAATTTATTAATGCACAATTGAAGTGCCTTAGATAAGCTTATAAAAGATTTCCTTGAAATTCTCATACAGCATTTCATATATTGAAAGTGACGCTTCAAAACTTTCAGCATCTTCAACTTCCAAGTATTTCCTGTAATTAGGTATGTATTTTTTAACTAATCTAGTTAACTCATCATTGTATTTCAACAAATCTTCACCGTCACAGTCTTCAAAGTCAAATCTTGTTTTTAATTTTTCATCCATACGAATCAGTGATTCAAAGTCACTGACAATTTCCTGAATACTCAACTGGATTTTGAAATTCATTATGCCTCCTCCATTAAAAACATGTGCATTATTGCAGTGTTTAATCTTGTGTCATTGCAGGTTTTTTCCAAAAGACCGTAATATTGCATAAGAGTATCTCTTGTAAGCAGAATATTATCTG
Source organism: uncultured Methanobrevibacter sp. (assembly GCF_946408925.1). Lineage (GTDB taxonomy): Archaea > Methanobacteriota > Methanobacteria > Methanobacteriales > Methanobacteriaceae > Methanocatella. The sequence continues at coordinate 18,018 of NZ_CAMJUE010000018.1, read as the reverse complement.
AACCCGGATTGATTATTATTCCGTCCATGTCATCGCTGAGGATGAAATTGGTCATCTGTGAGAAATTGACAATTTGGGAGTACTTGTTCAAGGGAGTATGAACATTTGAAATCTTATTTTCTGATGTATACACTGTTGCATAACTTCCACCGATTTCATCAATGTAGAGAAATCCCATCGGTCCGGTTTCCATCAGGGATATTACACCGTCCTTGGCAAATTCCCTTAAATCAACATCCGATATCATCAATGTCAGCAGTGTTGAGTGAGACATTTTCTCAAAAAGCTCCTCATATTTTCCGATGTTTGATGAGTCCCTGATGAATTCCTCCAAATCGGAGTTGTTGATTGATTCTTTCAGGTTTTTTAATTCATTGGTTGTGAAAACCTCTTCCGCTTCAAATTCATGATTCGGAAGGTCTTCAATTCTAAGGAAAAGTTCCTTTTTTAAAAGGAATCCCTCACTTGCAGGATTTAATAGGAATCCCTCAAGCATATTCCCCTTCACTATGCTTTGATAGATATGAAAATCAAATTCATGTGACTCCTGATTGTCGTCTGAAAACAATTTTCTAAACTCATTCATGTCCGTGAAAAGCAGTCCGTAGTCTTTTCCATCATATTCCACTGTAGTGAAATTAACTGAAGACTCGCAAATGTCAGCTGCAATTATTAAAATGGAATGCTTCAGCTCCCTGATGAACTTTTCCATGTCTGCATCTGAAATGTTAGCAGCATCATCATGAAGAATTTCCAGGGATTTTCTTAAGTTATCATGTTTAATGAACAGTTTTCTCATATTATCACCTCAATATTTAAATAAGAAGGGTCTGTGAGATCCTCTTTTTTGTTTTCCACCACATACACTCATTCCTTCACCTACAGGTATGCCATTGTCATAGGTCATTCTGACCGGTGTTGAATTTGGCTTATCCCGTTTTTTGCCAATTGGTCTTGAGTTGTGCTTTTCTCTCTCAGAAACTGACATACCCTTAAAGCTTTTCCCGCATTTCAGGCATTTGTCGGTAAAAATATCCAATTCATTTCCGCATTTCGGACAATACATATAACTATTCACCCCTTATATTTACAGCCTTCATGGATTCCTTATTTTTCACCTTATCAAAATTCTTTTCTGTATAAAATGATACCTGCTGACCAACATCCACGCTGCTTCCTTTATAATCGTTTTTATGGAAAAATATTGTTTCATCGTTTTGTGTTTTTATGAATCCGTAATTCCTGTCATGGTTAAAAGTGGTTACAGTTCCATGCTGCAGCTTTTGGTCCTTGAATTTATATTTAATCCATAATGCTCTGATTTCTCTTTCAAGAAGGCTTTTGCTTAATCTGTCAGAGTCGAAATTCAGTTTTTCGATTTCATAAGGTATCCCGTATCCCTGTTCTTTTTGAAGCAGATAGTATAACTGGGCATGTTTTATTGCCATGTCCATGTTGAATGTCTTGAAAACCTTGTAGCAGAGGTAGAAGATATTAGCTTTTGTGTTATTGGACTCTTTTGACAATACTGCATGACAGATGTATTTCAATGCTTCCTGAGATTTGTTGAGTCGGTAATATATCTCTGCAATGTCACGGTACATGTACCAATTGTTTTTCACTTCAATAACCTCTTCATAATATGTTAAGGCTTCCTTTAGACGGTTTAGCTCAATAAGGGATTTTGCAATTCTCCATTTATACCAGACATCCCCATCATCAATGAATCTTTTGAGAGTGTTCAGGGCAGTTTTTGATGTTTCAATGCATCTTTCATACTCCATTGTTTTCAGGTATGATTTTGTTGCCCAGTCGTAGTATTTCTCCTTTTTGGATTTGTTGAGCCTTCCATATTTTCTAAAAGGCTTTTCATCCAAAAGCTCAGGGTCAATCTTATCCAACCACTCAACCATTGCATCATACTCCTGCTTTTTGTTCAGGCAATTCAATACCTTAAATACGCAAGATGTATAAACACAGTTGCGGGTGGTGTTTAAATCCTTCTGAGACAATAATTGAGTTATAAACTCTGAGCAGCTTAAAATTTCATCGATATTATCGGATTTCTGGATTTTCACATTATATATTGTCCAGGCATAATCGATCTTCTGGTTTATTGTAAATTCTTCCGGATCTTTTTCATATGCTTTTTGGTAAAGTTTTAAAGCTTCTCTGTTTTTTCCAATTTTCTTAAGTTCGCTGGCATTGACTAAATCATTTTTAATATTACTTATCATGGGACGATTCTCTATTAATAGTGGCGTTTGTAAAAAGGCGATTGATTTTTTTAACGGTACCTTATTATTACTTTCCCATCATATAAATAGTTTATTGTTTTCAGTCTTTTTTGAAAATTGAAGGAGTATTCTCTTTGCGTTCCTCTTCACTTTCTTTATCCAATTCCTCTTGAGCTTCCTTTAAAAATCCGTTTTCCAACCAGAAGTCATAATCTTCACGGGTGAATAAACTTTTGCATTTTTTAAAGATAAAACTTAAAGGAACATCCTCATTTATGCCCCTTTGAACAAGAAGGGATCCCGGTGAAACATAATTGTCATAATAAATGTCGGCAAATTCCATGAATTTCTCATCGCCTGATTTTCCCTTCAAAAACCAGTCATATATATCGCTAATATTGACATTCGCTTTTCTTGCAGCCTGTTTGGTGGTCAAATCCTGTTTAATGGACCTGGTTACAATGTCCAATTTCTTATCAACAATAACATCATCAATATCATCAGGCAATTCCTCTTCTTTTAAATCCGCTTTTTTCAAAGCGTCAGTTTTTGACTCTCCCTTAATGACGCTTGAGTATACAATTTCAAGTTTTAAATCATAATATTTGCGGTAAAACTCTTCAAAGCGCTCATCACCTTCGCTTCCTAAGCGATAGCATTCCTCAAGTTCAGCTTCTCTCAGGCCCGCACTTCTTAATGCCTTGGATTTTGATTTTTTCTTGTTGAATCTTGTCAGGAACACATCAAGCTTCAGATTATAATAGGACTCATAAAATTGCCTGTATTTAACATTTCCGGATTTGCCTTCACTGCAGCATTCATCAAGTTCATTTTGAGACAATTCGGACAATTCCAATGCTTTTTTAAGCGGCTTGTTTTTGATTTCTGACAAAAATCTGTTCAGCTGTTTTGGAATAATGTTTTCTTCATAATAATCATACAACTGCTTGAATGTTCCGTAACCTGTTTTACCCAGGTTCAGGTAGTGGTTTATACGCTCAACGCTTACATCTGCAGTTTTTGAAATTTCCTCTTTGGATTGGTTTTTCTTAAAGCCGTCCATGATCAGCCCGACAATGACGCGTACATGCCTGTTTTTAAAGTCTTCGCAGATATCCAGTGTACGGTTCAGCCAGCGTTCCACATATTTATATTCAAGAGCGATGGCCTGTGCCGCTTCAACCTTGGTTTTGCCTTTTCTTCTTTGGTTTAAAAAGTTATGCATCAATACGGTTGTTGTGTTTATATAGAAATCAGAGGACATGTCCTGTTCATACCACTGGTAAAAGTCATCGACTGAAATTTTGGCAAGGTCGCATGATGTTTTCAAATCATTTTCCTTGAGGTATTCAATGAGATTCTGTTTTCTCGCTTCAAGTTCCATTTTTCTCTTCTGTGAGAATTCATTTCCCTTGAAGTCTGAATATTTGACCAGATCGTCATATTCCTTTTGGCTCATTCCCGCAATTTCTATTGCTTCATCCCTTGTTTTTCCGTCATTGAACGCTTTTAAAAGCAAGTCCTTCTTGATTTCCCGGATTTCTGTGATGAAATCATCATATTCCTTTTGCCAGAATTCATAGATTTCATCGGAAACATTCAGCTGCTTTTTGATGTCCTTTTCAGGAGTTCCCTGGCGCTTCAAATCAATATATTCCTCCTGAAGCAATTTATTGAACACTACAAATGATTCATTAATGTTTCCTCTTTGGTAATGTCCAAGCTGCATGGTATACCATCTCTGAAGCTGTTTTTGGGTGATTGTAGTGTATTCTATGCTGTCATGAATGTTTTCTGTTGTGAGAATGTCCTTTTCAAACTTCTTAATTATTTCACGGTTGACAATCTTGAAAAACTGATAAAATGGTTCCTGATGAAAACTTCCCTGTTTGTATTCCTTGGATTTTTTAATGTCTTCAGGAGATATCTTATCCTCTTTGAATCTTGTAATGAGCTCGCCGACTGCAATGTAATTGTCGATTTTTGCCAGGTATTCATCAAGGTACATGTTGTTGAATGTTATAAATCTTCCTGCAACCTTGAGCATGTTTTCCCGGACCATGGAGTTTATGAACTGATTGACATAACCCTCCTGCATGCCGTATTCAATCAGATCCTCTTTTGTGAATCTGGCATCCTTTCCGAATGCATTCCTGACTGATATGAAGTTATTTGCATTATCCAGTGTTCTGCTGCATTTGTGGCAGTATATTGAATAGTTCAGGTGATTCGGTTCACCGCAAACAACACAATAATCATATTTGACATCAACTATCTGGTTGAAATCCGGAACCCTGACCTGCTCCAGCTCGGGGGTTGAAAAGTCAAATTCCAAAGGCTTGAATTCCGGAACGCCCTTGTATTCATCATATTCATCATTATAGTCACGGTAGAATTTCCGTGCAATGTAGAACAGTTTTTCGTGAAGCTGCAGTGCATCCTCGAATTCATGCTTTTCAATATCTTCAAATTCATCATGAATCTTGTTTCTGTAGTTGTATGCATTTTTAATACGTTCTCTGTATGCGTTGGACATTTTCAGATTTGATCTGAATACCGCATCAACTTGGTCGGTGAATGGTTTTCTAGAGTTATATTTTAACCCTGCCTGGTTGAGCAATTCTTTTAATATATGTTCTAGAAATGTAGTAGCATCTGCCTTTACACCTGACGGAGAAGTATTAACCTGTTTTTCAATACGATTTCCCAATTTCCATAAGGTATCATCAAAATCTTTTAAAAAATCAAAGTTAGACACTTTTTACACCTCTGTATTAATATTGTGATTAAATAATATTTAAATATGATTGTATGACAAAATAGTATATGAGGGTGAATTTATGGAAGCTATTTTTAAAGATTTCTATGACACTTTAATTGAAAATCTTGAAACATACACTGGAGAATACGAATCATTCATTGATTACGGACCTAAACTCTTTAAGCTTTTATGTGATTTGCTTAACAGTGAAGTTGACAGGTCTTTTAAATTGCCTATCTGCGGTGCCATTGCATATTATGTAACACCTGATGATGTTATCTCAGAGCAGGTCTACGGTCCCTACGGATATATTGATGACATTTATCTGTCCAGCCATGTCTTGAAAATGGTCGCTTCACATCACGGATACGCATTTTTAAAGAAACATTCAAGTGATGATATTGAAAGGGTTATTGATGAGTGTGAAAGGAAATCCCTTGAAATTTTAAATGAAGATGAAATTAAACGTATAATTGACTACATAGGACTATGATTCCTATACTATTTTTTTATTTAAAATAAGAATTTTAAAATACTGATTAATTAAACAACATATTTGATGTTAAAGTATTAAAATAATTTAGTATCTAATCAAGTATTTCATGACCGCAATTTGAGCAGAATTCTGAGTCCGGGTCCAGCTTCTCACCGCAGGATGTGCAGTAAAAATTGTCACTGTAAATCAGAGCCTTTCTCACTTCAAGCTCCTCTTCTGAAATCTTTCCCTCATCAAACAGTGCATACAAGTCAAGCAAATCATCAAACTCATCATGCTTGTGATTGTCAATATTGTCCTCAAGAATCTCCTTTAACGGCACTGCCCTGACCTCATTTATCTCAAAAACAAACTCATCATCATAAGTGTCAATGGTGACCCTTTTTTTGGACCATCCGCCATCTTCAATGCTGATATCACCCATCCCGGCATAGAGAAGTTTTTCACCGGTCTTTTCAATAACAACCCCATCATGCATCAGCAACATGTCGGTTCCAACCCACTCATCATCCTCAAGGATATTGATCCACACCTTCTGCTGTGTAAAGATTATTTCCTTTTCCCTCTGATTTTGCTCAAGACGGAGATTGATTGAATCGATGGAACCCTCAAATTCTTCAATCAGCTCACTGGTTATCTCATCTTCCTTAATCTTAAGGTTTCTGGCAGTGATGAATTTTAAAAAGAGTTTATTTGGAGAACCCATAGGATTGACCAAATCATATTCTTCCAGCAAATCCATATTCCTGTTATAAATTTCATTTGAAGAATTTTTAAAAAAATTTTTCAGTTCCATAATAATTATTTATCTTTTTAAAATAAATATATTGTCCCATTTTAGCTAAAAACTTAAAAATGAACAAAATTATAATATGGAAACTTTAATCAATGTTAACATTGCAAAAAGCATGCCTTCAAAATCCGCAATTGATATCATCATCAGTGAGATTAGTTGAATTTTGAATAGTCAGACTTCCCGAATAGTCATATGGCCTGAAGATGTATCCCCCGTCATAGTGGACACGGACATTTTCCCACTCACCGCTTAGTCTTGAAATCAGTTTTCCGTGAACAGGCATTGCCCCCTCAGCACCGATACCTGATTGGTTAGCATCCAAAAGCTCAAAATCCAGATGGCCAAGAGATGTGTCTATAATACTTCCGTCAGAATGGTGAAGCTCGCATATAAAATACATATCAGAAGTATTGGGGATTTTTTCAGCCCAAACGTCAATATAAACTTCCCCCTTCATCTGGCTGAATGCTGTAAAGCCCAAAACTATTACAATTAAAGCTATAATGACAAGAAGTTTTTTATTCATAATTTTAATATTTTGGTAATGGTACAAATATTTTACAAAAAAGTAAGTGGGGAAAAATTATCCTCTTAATTTAAAATTTCCTTCTAAGGCCAATGAATACTGAAATCAAAGCCAATACTATCATAAATATCGGATTTCCTGCTGTATGTGAGTCGGATGTTGAGTGTGAAGATTTTTTGCCCTCTTCAATTGGAACGACACCATCATCCTGACCATCACTATCCTTTGGAATGTCCACTTCACGATTATTATCGTTTGGAGTGACTTCATCCGCAACATCTGTTATTTCGACTGTGGCGTTAGCATCATTATTGGATGTGTTTTTATCTTCCTCATTTGAGGTCACATTGATGGTATTGGTTACATTACATAAACGCAGAACTTCTGAATGTCATTCAGCTTAAAGCATTGGACACATTATCTTATCCTGCACCATAACACCAACATTTTACCCATCATAGAATTCCCCTTCCTCATATATCAAATAGTCACATACTGTGCACTGGTAATACGGGCGTCCGAACTCGTCGGTATACTCATACATATTTTCAGCCCCACTTCCGCATGAAGGACATTTTCCAAGTTTTACTGTCGGAATGGAACTTGATGAGGAAATGTTTTTTTCATTGGACTTTTTCTGTTTTTCAAGTTGCTTACTGTAATCCTTGATTTTATTGATGTAGAGATCAAATTCCCCACCTCTCAAAAGCCCGTTGTGATTTCTATCGGCCTTATCAAAGATATCCGAGAGAGTGTATTGGTCGATTTCAGGAGCATATCCGTCTGCCTCCTCAAAAGTCAGTGCCCCGTCACAGTCCATGTCAATGGCGTTGAAGTCAACAAGATTGCGGGTTTGTGACTCTTCGCTAAATGAGTCAAAGGGCTCTCCAAAAAAGATATGCGGAGTCATCGCGATAAACCATAAAACCGCAAAGATTACAACTGCAATCACAATAATCCTTTTTTTGGAACCTATCACGGATGCTGATAATGAATCTCCGCAGTTTTGGCAGAACCTGTTTTTATCAGGGTTTTTTTCTCCGCATATCCTGCACTTCTTCATTTTACCCTCTGAAATCTTTAAAAGAATACTGAAATTTAGTCTATTTTAACCCATTCGTTGTTTCCGAGATGCTTCCACTTGTGACCGTCGGGAGCGTCGTGAACCTCACCGGTGTAGATTGTCCTTTCTGACTGTTTGCTGTAGAATGCTCCTGCATCATAGTTATCTGTTTCGGCCTCAACAGCCTCTTCTTCGATTTGGAGTTTCTGGGTTGTAGTGTTTCCGGTATAGTTGTCATTACCCTGATAGGTGACATTCACCTGATATGTTCCTTTCTTAAGATCCAATTCAAGCTTTGCACTTCCGTTATTGTCGGTTTTTACAACATTATCAACAACAACCTTACCGTCTTTGTCAGTTATTGTGATGTTTACAATCTCTTTTGAAAGTGAAGTCCTGTTTGAATCAGCCAGAGTAATAGATATGGATGCATCATCCTCATATTGTGTATTGTTGCTTGTTATTTTAATGGCAGTTGGCTGCTTTGAATGAGCAGGACTCATCAGTGCAACTCCAATTCCCGCTGCAAGAATGACAATAATTGCCAAAAGAATTATTATTATATGTTTATGTTCCATTTTTTCAAATCCTCCATTATAATGGTTTTATGAACCAGTCACAGTAATTGTCCTGCCAATATGGGACTCCATGTTTTGGACAAATGGCATATGGATCTTTTACAACAGTGCATGAGGGATCATTTAAAATTTGGTCCACATAGGAATTTCCAGAAGATGAAGAGCTTGAAGAAACGCTTTTTTTAGCCTTTTCTTTGATTTTCAGATTCTGTGTTGTACTGTTACCTGTATAGTTTTCATTTCCCCCATAAGTAGCATTGACCGTATAATTTCCTTTCTTCAAATCAAGGTCAAGATTTGCTTTACCTTTTGAATTGGTTTTAACTGTTTTGTTAACCACTACTTTTCCTTTATTGTTGGTTATTGTAATGTTTACCTTTTCTTTGGATATCGCAGTCTTATTGAAGTCAGTCAATTGTATTGATACTTTTCCACCTTCGTATTGTGACTTGTCATTTGTAATTTTAATCTTTGTAGGCTCTTTGACATTGCCAGACTGCATAAACATTGCTCCTGCAACAACTGCCAGAACAACCACAATTGCAATTAGTATTATGATTATATTTCGGTTTTCCATTTTATCAACATTACTGATATCTTTAATATTATTTATGCACAACTTATATATTAAACATTCCCAAACAACATTAGTGTACAAAATATTGATATAACAAGCAATAATTTAAATACCGACCATCAATAAGAAATATTGGCCATAATTAAAAAATATACAAAATACAGTCTGTTTGTGAATGTATATTTTTCATTGGCCTTGCGGCCAACATGTTCCAATATATTTAATTCAATCATTTGTGCTTTTGCCTTAAGGTAGGACTCAAGCTTCAGCTTTAAAAGGCTTTTTTGCACATCATTAATGAAAAGCGAGTCGAGCACATCATCCAAATCGTAATCGTGACTGTTTAAATCTTGTGTCTGGCAGCTCCATGAAAGATGGCATCCGCAGTGCTGGCAGTAAGGGTCCCCGTCAAGTACGGGTGAACCGCAGTTGGGACATGTGTTCATGATTAAATATAGTACTTACATTATTATAAATGAAACCCCTAAAAATAATAGTCAAGGCTTGATTTAAGCTTATGCTCAACGCTTTCAAGTCTTTTATAAAACCACTCATCACTTGAACTGGTCCGGTCAGAGGGTTTCAGAGTGAAATAGAGTCTGATTGCCTTTGCCTCCCTTTGATAATCACCTGCCTTATCAAGGCACCGACACAGCCTATAGTAAAAGCGGCAGCAGTTATACTCACCGCTTGAGATTATATTTGAGTAATGGGTTATGGCAAGGTCTAAATTTCCGACGCTTTCATAAATCAGACCTGTTTTTTCAAGTGCAAGCACATCCTGGAGGTAGTTGAACTCATCCATGCTTATGACAATGATTTTATCTTCATTAAATGTGAAACGCTCTGCTAGAAACGGGTTCAATCTTTTTTTATTGAGCGCACCGTGAAACTGATAATAGTCAATCCATCCCTGAACTTCATACTCGCTGGCAGAAGTCTTTTCCATGAGAAAGCGAATCCTATCACTGAACCAGGTCATCTGATAATCGTTGAGGTAAATCCTTGCATGGAAGAGTCTCTTGATGTTGACAAGCTCTGCCGTGTAATCCTCGGTTTTTTCATAAATCCCTGAAAGGCACCTGTAGGGATAATAGTCATTTGAAAAATAGGAATTGTTTGAAATGTACTTCAAATAGAGTATCGCATCATTGAACTGGCCTGAATCGGTGAGATACTGTGCATAACGTATCATGACCGCCTTTCTTTTGATGTTTTCAGCAAGGTCGAGCTTGGAGTCATGCTCAAGCATTGGAGGATTTGAAAAATCATACTCTTCAAATGGGATTTCATAGGACTTGTCGCTTTCACTCATAAAAATAACCTTCCAGGTCTCCCGCATACACTGCATACAATCATGATATTGCCTCAATCAATCATATGTTTTTCATTGCATATTACTTTTGCAGATGGATTTTTATTATTTTTTAAGCATTTCATTTATTAAACAATTTTACATAATAACATCAATATTGATGTTTGAATAAAATTTAAAGCATTAAAATAACTTAAAAAACTTTATATAAGATGCAAATCTATGTATAGTTAATGAGTAACTCTTGAATTAGGAGGAATTAAATGAAAGTTAATATTAAAGAATATTATAAAAATAACTGGATGGTTTGTACTGATTCAACCGTGACAAAATATGGAGGAAAGAATTATGGAATCTGAAGTTTCCATAGCCGTCACTGTAGATTTAACCCATATCCTTGACATAATCTGCATGATGGTACTCTTATACATATTCCTGTAAGAGTATAACTTCCTCCTTATCACCGGCAAATAGATTGTTAACCATTTTATTCTAAGGTTTCTTTCGAAACATCCCCGTTTCGCTGTTCTCCCCGTGTTTAAAGCACACACAATCTATTTGCAAATATTTATATATGATAAATTATTAATAATCAAACAAGAGGAAATCATATCCTCCACAATTTAGGTGATAACTAAATTGAAAAGTTGTTACGGTTAATCAATATCAGGGGAAATTGCAGAATCTTATTCTGCAATTGATATTGATTTGAAAACTATTTTTTTAAATGAATCTTATCATTCAAGGCAATGCCACATTTAATTTTGCTAAATCGAAATGTCCCAGTAATCGGTGAAGGCCATGGTGTCGGTGTCCAGTTCATATAACCTTTCGGTTTTGGAATCAACCTTAAAAGAGACCTTGACATTGATTTCATCAACCAGCTCGAACAAATCATGTACATCATCATGGCGAATTTCATAGCCTCCAACAATATCCAGAAACTCATAAGGAGTATTGTCGACAAGCTGCCTGAATTCTGGATTTGAAAAAAGCCCGTCATGGTGATGGGTGGTATAGCAGTCACTGAAAAGATGCAAACCATTGGAAAGATCAGGATCCAGTATGAATTCATTACATGTGCGGACATGCTCGTTTTCACGGATTATGATGAAACCGACAGATGTGAAAGCTTCCTTGACAACCAAATCCGTGCAATCCCTGGCCGAGAGGAATCTCAATAAAGCGAGTTTAAGGATAAACTTCTCCAAATCAGAAATATTCAATTTGCAAACAATACCATCCACCTTCTCTTCACGGGTTTTAGCATCCTCCAAGTCCGTTACCTTGTCCCTTCTAATGTCATAATCCCCACTCATTTTTATCACCTGCTGTTATTCACAGTAATCTGAATCACAACAGCCAGTCATTACTATATTCATGATTCTGTTTTAGGTATGATAACATCCGGCTGCCGGGTCATATGCAACGTATCCCCCAACCGTTACGGTTTCACCGGGATTGTCCCCGTCAACTTCCATTTCAATGTAATGCATATTGTTTGCAATGGCATATTCCCTGGTTATACCCTGGGAGTCAACTTCCGGACCGTATTCAGGATATATTGAACCGTCGGAAGCATACTTGCTTTGATGGGTTGCAGTGGATGTTTGCTCATCAACCATCTTGGTGGCCGCCTTTTTAACACTTAGATTATCCTTGATTGAAGCTGAATCATATCTGTTGTTTCCGCTGAAACTGCATTCAACACTGTATTTACCTTTTTCCATGTCTTCAAGTTCAGCCTTACCCTCATCATTGGTGGTTACATCCTCATCAATTGTAACCCCATCCTTGTCTGTGAGCCTTATATTTACTGTTTGGTTGGCAATAGGGTTGGCGTTGATATCGGTTAATTCGACAATCAGCGGGTCGCCAGTATTAATATTCTTATCCGCCAAGGTCAGTTTTGAGTCTTCCTTTGCCATCAAAGGTGAAAACATTACAACTCCAACAATCAGGATTGCAATGATTATACAGAGCAATATGATAATTGTTTTTTGATTATCCATTTTAATTAGCCTCCATTAATTACAATTCAACTATTAAAGACAACTCATAATATGGTCCATATTGGCATATAATTCATCCAGTTTCTCCGAGTCCAGATAAATTGAAAAGGACAAGATATTAACCTGTTCCATAAACCTGTCTGTCAAGTTATACCATGAATCATGTGTGGAGATTACCTCATCGTTTAAAAGCTTTGCAATCCTTATCAGCAAATCGCATGCAAAATCATGTTCACCTGCACTTAACACGTTGCTGATGTCAGTGAATATGAAATCATATAATTCATTTTCCATCAAATCCAAATCATGAATCTCATGATATCTAAAATCACGACCTTCACCCTTTTTAAAAACAGTATCCAATCTGTCACTGTAATAATGCCTGTCAATGCAGCTGTTGGAAAATCTCTTTAAGAATTTATCCTTTAACTCCGGGTTTGTCCTGAATTCTTTTTTAAGAAAATCCTTCAAATCATCAGGACTTACAAGATTGAATATTTCATCAAAATCCGGAGTGCCCACATATTCATCCAGATGATTTCTAATGTGATATATCAGGGCAGCCTCATGCTTGCAGGAATACCCTGACGGACAGTTGCAGGAAGGATATGACGGGCTTTGAAACTGCATATATGTTTCAACCCGATAATCCTCAACCTGAGCAACAATCTGCACCCCGTCATTGCTTTTGATTGAAACTTTATCTGCCAGCTCAATTGCCTCATCCAAAACCTCGGATTTGTATAGTTTTTCCCATGCTTTCATGATTAGTATTTTTTTAACTCATTTATATTAAATCATTTGAAAATTGAAATATTCATGTATTCTCTTATTATTCAAAAACATCCGTTTTAAACTAAGAAGGTAAATTCTTATTGTATTTGTTTATAATATTGATTATCTACATCGCAACTTAATCTCATTTGCCCATATCTATGATGGTTCTCAACTATACTATTTAAAACAATATGAGAAAATTTTTCACCATCATATCTGCCGTCAAAATCCCAATTATAACAAGATTCCAAGTTCTCTTCATCAATTGTTCCATTCATTGTCACATTATCTCCAACCTCAAATTCTTCAAAAGGTTGATCAGCAGAGGATAAAAAATACTTAGTGCCATTAATTTCTATTAAATAATCAATAGATTTTCCTCCCACATCTTTATCAACAATTATTCCTGTCATTTCCCGAAAATCTTCAACTTCATATTCCGCAATAACAGTTCCTATTGTAAATAATAGACTTGTTAAAACAATTATTAAAAAAATACCTAATTTTTTCATTTAATCACATTTTTATTGATAAATTATTTTTTATAAACAATACATATTATTTTTTGAAGATATGTCATAAGTTTTGAATATTTCTTTACGAAATATACGTCATATTTTACTAAATGTCAAAGTGGTCAGTGAATGTCATGGTGTCAAGGTCAAGCCTGTACATCCTCTGGGTTTTGGAATCAACCCTGAAGGTGACCCTGACGTTAATCTCATCCAACAGCTCAAAAACATCCTCCCTGCCATTGTATCTGGACTCATAGCCCCCAACAACATCCACAAACTCATAGGGAGTGCTGTCAATCAGCTTCCTGAATCTAGGATTGGACAATAATTTGTCATGGCTGTGGCTAGTGTAGCAGTCCCAAAAAACACGCTTGACCCTGAAAAGATCATGGAAAAAGAGAAACTCATCCTGTTCTTGATGTAGTCGTTTTCACGTGTGATGGTGAAGCTGCAGGAAGTGAAATCATCCTCAGCAATCAGGCCTGTGCAATCTTTAGCGGAGAGGAACTTCAAAAGATTGCTCTTTAACAGAATCTTTTCCAAATCAGACACATACAACCTGCTGATGATATCATCCAGCTTCTCATCACGTGTCCGGGCATCCACAGGTGAGCCCTTAATCCTGTCCCTTTTGCTGCTCACCAGGTATGGCAGTTCGTTTTCATCTTCCCTGAATCTGCGGTCCATATGTCCTCACCGTCCGAATATAACCTCGCGAATCATGTACCTGGATATGAATAAAGTCTGTGAACCCGGATTTAACACAAGACCTTCAATACTATCATCACCGAAAAAAAGTGCCGCTTTCATGAATTTCATCCTTCTGATTTTAAAATCCCCATCAAGATTATACCTCTCCTCGCTTGTAAATGCCACAATCGCAGTTGTGCCGTTTTGATCGGATATGACCACAGGATAGCCGTCATGATGAGGTATGATAAATGTTGAATCCCTTAAAAGCTCATAAAAGACCGGCAACTCATCATGGTCAATATTTCCTTTAGTATCGTCAATGAACTTCTCCAAATCATCATTCGGGTTTTGAGAGTTAAGTATCTTCATCATATCCCCCAGTTCCCTTAACCTTGAATATCTCTGGGCGCCATGCAATGTTTTAACCTGGCTTAAATTACCTCCCATGCGTGAGACATCACTTTCAAGGACGAGTTCAGTTGAAAACTCCTCATCGCCCAATTTCAGATTCAATAACTTACGGATATCACGTGCCTTGTTGGCAGCGGTTTTCTTTTTAACGCCGAAGTAATCTGAGATGTCATCGGGTGTTGCATAGGGTTCGGTTGAATCGTCAAAAAGGAAATTCAGCTGACCTATTGCATATACTATTCCGCCTGCCCAGTTTTCAAGTTTACCCCTCCTGAAGGGCACGTCATGTTTTCGTGCGAGTTTTTCAACAAGCCTGATGTTCAGCTCCATGTACTCCTCATCAAGGTATTCGTTTGAGAATCCCTTAACCATTTCAATTAATTTTTCCTTCTTTTCAGCCACCATTGTCAGTCACCTTCCTGTAAAAATAAGTATTCTCCTCACCGAAGCCTCTTGAGCCCCACTCATGCCAGTACATGACAGTGTCATAACTGACACCGGCAATCCTTGAGGCATCCTTTAAGGAATTGGTTTTCCTGTATGCTTCAATAACCCTGTCCATATCGTCTTTAAGCTTTTGCGCTTCCTGTTTTTTGAATTCATTATCAATTTCAGCAATTTTATTATAAAAATATGCTGAAGTCTCATTGAAAGCGTTTCTGCCCCATTCATGCCACTGTTCAACTGTATCGGGGCTTATGTTTGCCTCAACTGCAGCCTGCTTCAGGCTCTGAGACTTGCGGTAATTGTCCAATACCTTATTCATCTGGTCAAGAATCTGATTGTTTCTTCTTATTTTATCCCTTTCAAGCTGAATATCATGCTCCAATTCCTTTCTCCTTGATTTCAGCCTGAAGAGATCATCTTTTAGCTGTGAAGCCACGTTCCACAGGGCGTTTATCCTGAACTTGAGATTATCCTCCCTTCGGATGCAATCGGATACTGAATCAAAATCATTCTTGGAGGCATAGGATGTCTTATCCTTTTTAACCTGAATCAGTTCCTCTTTTAACGGTCCAATGTTAATCTCTGCCTGTTTTTCAGCTTTTATAATCTTCTTTTCAAGATTGCTGATTTCAGTGTTGAGGTCACACAAATCATTTTCCAGTTCGCTCAGTGTTTTATCTTTAATCATAGTAACCCATTTCATCTGACTCGTCAAAGTTCAAATCATCATATCCGCCCCAGTCAGGACTGTCTGACAAATCAGAGCCGCAATTCTCACAGATTGCACTTGACGAATCGTTTAAGTGTCCGCAAACATCACATGTTATCATATTGTCTCACCTGCACATATTTTATTTTATCCCCTGGACTTGTCAACATACTTGCCCATGGATTCTGCATTCGGATAATCAACCGCATTCGGATTGTTCGGGTAATACTTCCTGCTCGGTCCGAGATTTTCAAGAATGTTGCCATTGTCATCGACACGGGCATAGTATCCGTCCTCACCCATCACGACATGAGTGCCTGAGGAAGTCCGCACAGGTTGTGACTGGAGAGCTTCCTGCTCTTTTATGGTTAAATTCTGCATGGCGGCGCTGCCTGTGAAGTTGTCGTTTCCGCCATATGTGACGTTAACCTCATATTTGCCTTTTTTCAGCTTCAGCTCAAGGCTCGCCTTTCCTTTCCCGTCAGTCTTAACGACATTATCAACCACAGCCTTGCCCTTGCTGTCAGTTATGGTGATATTGACTATTTCTTTTGAAATTGGAGTTTTGTTTAAATCGGCCAGCATTACTGATATGTTTGCATCATCCTCATACTGGGACTTGTCGCTTGTAATCTTGATTTCAACCGGTTGCCTGGCAGGGGCCGGATTGAATAATGCCCAGCCAATTGCAGCTGCAAGAACTATTATAATTGCCAAAAGAATTATTATGATATGCCTATGCTCCATTTTCCATTCCTCGGTTGATTGTTGGTTAAGAATATTTTTATAATTATCATTCACCTGTATAAATATTAATTTTACTGATTTTTAATATTTTTTACATATCTCTGTATTTACTCCTCAGGTTCATCTGCAAAATACAAATCCAGAAATTCCCTTGTGAAAATCACTCCCCCGCTGAAGACGTTGACCACAAAGCCGCTAATGTTCTCATTAAAAAGGTCGATTAAGAGATCCCATGAATTGGTGATGGAAGCCATTTCCACATTGCCGAGTCTGAACTCTTTGATGTCGGTGAATATGGCAAGGTAGAGCTTGCCGTCTGGAGAGGGTATCTGGAGTGCGTCCATGCCTTTATCGGTTAGCCTTATAGGCAATGCCTATTTAATTTTTTCATTAATTAAATGGCATAACTCTGCGAGATACTCATTGTTCATTATATAAACAAATTGGGGATGGGATTGAAAAAAAAATCGCATTCCTTCAGCTCCTTATCCTTTAATACCTGCGGATTTCAAGAATAAGTTTGTCCCGTTTTTTAAGAGCTTCAAATGCAGCATTTTCTAATGATTTTTTGAAACTTGCCCGGTCAATCATCATCCCACCATAAATCCCTTCCGCAGTTGTCACAGGTGATGTCCAGTTCATCCACCTTATAATGGCAATATGGGCAGAAGCATAAATCCCCGCTCTCTATTACCTTTTGCCTTTTTTCTATTTCCTCATCATCATCGCTCCATTGGAAGGTGGTTCCGCAGTGAGTGCAGTAGGGATCACCCTCCATCACTATTGATCCGCAGTTCGGACAGGTCGGCATTTAATCCCTCCTTTCATCGACAAGCCTTGGCCTTGAAGTGGACTTGTCCCAGTACTTTTTAAGTTCCATTCCGCAATTGATGCAACGTGTTGCATTGTCGCTGTTCGGGTAACTACAGTAAAAGCATTGCTTTGTCATATCTTCACCTATGAAATTTTTTTGTATCGTTCTAACATCATGCTGATTGACATCAAAATTGCCGTCTTCACAGCCTTCATCATCCTCATTGTTAGTCAGGGAATTGCATTGGAAAATGATTATCGAAGGATTCAAGCGCATGAGAACCTGGCCGAATAGTCAAAGGGCATTTTGAGTATGATTCTGTCTAGATTTCATATGCTCCTGCATAATCATTTTCATTATGAGCGTTCTTGGCTTCAACTAATTGTTGTTAGATATCTAAAAATCTTTCCAAATCTTCAATAGGAATAATATATTTTCTTAAAATATTATCAACACTCTCCTTTTTAGTCTTTTCGTTTTCAAAAATTATGCTTTTAGTAAATTTAACAGATTTTTTACCTATTCCCGAAATTGTAAAATTGCA
>NZ_CAMJUE010000017.1 GCF_946408925.1 uncultured Methanobrevibacter sp. | reverse complement strand
TCATATGCCGAGATAGTCTAGTCTGGTAAGGCGCAGGACTTGAAATCCTGTGAGGGTTCCCTCGCCTGGGTTCAAATCCCAGTCTCGGCGTTTATCTTTAAATCTATTTTTAAAAAAAGTTGTTTAATGTAATTTTCTATTTTTGCATTAATTTTAATTAAATATTCCTTTTCATATGCCGAGATAGTCTAGTCTGGTAAGGCGCAGGACTTGAAATCCTGTGAGGTTATCCTCGCCTGGGTTCAAATCCCAGTCTCGGCGTAATATATTTTAAAAAAAGTTTTTTAATTTAATATCCAATTCATCAAGATTGGATACAATATCATTTTTCTTCAATTCATCAATTTTTGGTCTTTGTATCATTACCACAGCAACATTACTCTCATTTGCAGCTTCAATTTTTTCAATTACTCCACCCACTTCGCCGCTTTCCTTGGTAATCATTACACTGGCATCATATTTCTCCATCAGTTTGATGTTTTCTTCAAGGCTTGCCGCACCGTTCATAGGTATTATGTGTGACGGATCAATTCCAAGTTTTTTGCATTTTTCTATTGAGCTTTCCACCTTCAGGATTCTTGGGTAGAATCTGTCAACTGAAACATATTTTAATATTTCTTCCATTGTGTTTGCTCCTGCAAAATGCAGTATATTTCCGCTAAGAAACTCATTTCTGATCAATTTTCCCGCTTCGTCAAATGAGTTTACGTAGTGTATATGGGATGTTTCTATATTTTTCAGGTTTGTGGCAGGCCTTTCAAAGCGCATATATGGTATTTTCAACTCATGTGCAATGCTTACGCTGGTTTGGGTGATGTGTGATGCAAAAGGATGTGTGGCATCAATTAAAATATCAAAGCTATTTTCAGTTATAATTTTGATTATTTCATCTTTTGGAAGTGGACGTGCGATTGTTTCATCGCTTCCACCTTCAATTGCCAATTTTGCACCATATTCTGTGGTGGTTGTTGTTAAAATATAACTCTCATAATTTTTTTTGATGTGGTCTATTATATTTATGGAATCTTTTGTTCCGCCAAGCAAAAATATCTTCATTTTATCACTTTTTTCATTAACTTATCTGCAATCACAATGGTAAATGATACAATTATAATTATCGCCCAGTCAAATAAATTGATTGAGGTTGTTCTGAATATGATTTGCAGCTGTGGGATATATATGATTAAAACCTGCAAGGCAAATGAAATCAAAATCGCTATGTACAGGGATCTGCTTGACTCATCGGAATTCGCTTTTCTGTTATATGCATTAAATAACTGATACATTACAAACAGTGTAAATGCAACGGTCATAGCTTTTTGCTCTGAGTGTGCTGCGTTTAATTCATAGAAAAACACAATTATGGTTCCGATTGCCATCACAATTCCTGAAAGCAGTATTTCAGTCAATGTTTTTCTGGTTAAAATATCTCCTGTTTCAGGTGGACGATGCATCAAGTCCTTTTCGGCACCTTCTATGCCCAATGTCTGTGCCGGCGGTCCGTCCATTACGATATTTAACCATAACAGTTGCACCGGATTGAACGGAAGCGGAAGGTTCAGTAGTGAAGTTCCAATAATGGTCAATATTGCGCCGACATTTGTTGAAACCTGAAACTTGACAAATCTTTTGATGTTGTCATAGATTTTACGGCCTTCTTTCACTGCTTTAACTATTGTTGTAAAATCGTTGTCCTGAAGAATCATGTCTGCGGATTCTTTGGCAACATCTGTTCCGTCACCCATTGCCACACCAATTGATGCCTTTTTAAGTGCCGGAGCATCATTCACACCATCGCCTGTCATGGCAACAATGTTGTCTGACTCTTTGAGGGCTTCGACAATTCTCATTTTCTGTGTCGGTTTCACTCTTGCATATACTTGAATGTCATCAGCGATTTCAAGGTATTCCTCTTTTGAAAGTCTGCTCAATTCCTCTCCGGTAATTGTTCTTCCGTTGGTTAGGATTCCAAGGTCTTTTGCAATTGCATTGGCTGTCTTTTCATAGTCTCCGGTAATCATTTTAACTTTGATTCCGGCTTTTAGGCAGTCTCTTACAGCCTCTTTAGCACCTTCTTTTGGAGGATCTATCAGTCCGAGCAGTCCGGTGAAAATCAGATTTTCCTCAGGGTCACTGTCATCTTCAATTTTGTATGCAAATCCTATCACTCTCAATGCATTGTCACTCATTTCATCAATTTTTTCAAGTATCATTTCCTTGTTTTCAGCATCAAGAATATTTATACTTCCATTATTATCTATGTGTTTACATTTGTCCAGAATTATTTCTGGTGCACCTTTTGTCAAAACAATATTGGATTCATCATTTAGGATATGTATGGTAGTCATCATTTTACGATTGCTGTCAAGTGGAATTTCATCAATTCTTTCAAGCTCAATTTCAGATGATTTGCAGAACTTTAGAATCGCACCGTCAGTCTGATCGCCTATAACTTCGCCATTGTTGATGACGGCATTGTTGCACAGTTTTCCTATCTCCAAGGTTTTTGACTCATTGCTGTAAAAACTGTCAACCACAGTCATTCTGTTTTCGGTTAGGGTACCTGTCTTGTCACTGCAGATTATTGTACATGATCCCAGGGTTTCGACAGACAGCAATTTGCGAACCAGTGCATTTGATTTTGCCATCTGTGACATTCCAAGTGCAAGTGTCAGTGTCAAAACTGCAGGAAGGCCTTCCGGAATGGCTGCAACCGCAAGGGATACTGCAGTCATGAATGTTTCAACAAGAGGAATTCCCTTAAACAGCTCCAATGCAAAAATCGCAATACAGACGATTATTGCAATTATGGACAATGTCTTTCCAAGGTTTCCCACCTTTGTTTTAAGGGGAGTGTCTTCATCCTCCTCCTGGACAATCTGAGCAATTTTTCCGATTTCTGTCTGCATTCCAATGCTTTTGACAATTCCTACTGCGTTTCCTGAAATGATGTTGGAATCCATATAGACTTCATCATCAACTTCTTTTCTTATTGCCTCTGATTCTCCGGTAAGTGAGGATTCATCACAACTTAAATCATTGACTTCAATCAATAATAAATCTGCAGGCACCTTGTTTCCTTCATCCAGAATCACAATATCATCAACGGTCAGCTCCTCTGAGTTGATTTCTGTGATTTCACCGTCCCTTTTAACTACTGCCGTTTTAACGATTAGGCTTTTAAGGCTTTCCATTGCCTTTCTGGAACGGTATTCCTGAATGAATCCCATTATCACATTCAGCAGCACTGCAAGAATGATGACTCCTGCATCAATGACATCACCAATTGCATATGCTGCAACTGCTGCAACCAGCAAAAGTCCGATTAGAATGTCTACAAATTGGGATAGGAACAGAACAATTAACGGTGTCGGTTTTTTCTCATCAAGCTTGTTTAAACCGTATTTATTTTGCCTTTCAATGGCTTCCTGTGTTGTCAGACCTTGTATTTCACTGCTCATATGATCACTTCAGAATATAGAAACTCGCCCTGTTATGATTTTTTAATTTCATATTAACTTTTGGAGTATTTAAATCTTCATTGGTCAGGGGCTTTATGATTAGCTGTGAGCCGATTTTTCTTGCCAGATTGACCAGATATGGCTGAAGTTCGCTTGGAGGTCTTATTGAATAGATGATGTCTGTGTTTTCATACAGGCTCAAATTCGGATTTGTGATATCATCTTTAACTACGCTTGAGTCCTTTGGGAGTATGTCGGTTTTAATTAATGTGATATTTTCTTTACTGGATAGTTTTTCAGCAATCCTGTCAAATTTGCCCACTCCAATCTCGGCAATTTTAACTTCATTGTCTCCAACTTCATTTAAAATATAGTCTGCAAAATCATCCCACATATTATTAATATTCGTCATCACTCTTTATAAAAAGTTTAGTTAAAAATTTAGAATATATCTTAACTTTTAAATATATTGTGTTTTATAATTTATTTTAGTATGATTATTAGAAAATTCAAACCCACCGATTTAAAAAGAGTCTATGAAATTGAAAACATGTCATTCAACCAATCATATGGCATTAACATGTTTCAGCAGTTATATGAGATGGGTGTGGGTTTTCTGGTGGCTGAAGATGATGGCTATGTTATCGGATATGTGATTTTCTGGATTAAATACGAAAATCAGGGACATATCATATCAATCGCTGTTGATAAAAATTACCGACGTCTTAAAGCCGGAACACACCTTTTGGTCAAGGCAATCTCCATTCTGTCAATGCTTAAAATCGATGCAATTTATTTGGAAGTAAATGAGAATAACACCGCTGCGATTGAATTTTATAAGACATTCAACTTTATAATCGACCGAGTGGTTCCAGGGTATTACGAGGATGGTGATGGGGCCATGATAATGTATTTACCTATTAAGCGCGGTAAGATTTCCGGACAATAGCTGATTGTATTGTGCGAGTGCATCTGATGGGATATTTCCGGTTGCAAAAAGAATTGCAATCAGGGCTATGTAGAATATGAAAATCGCCAGTTGGATATGTCCGTGTTTTCTTGCAACGGGATCTTTTCTGGTTGATAAATAAATCGCAATGATCAGTCCAAGAATTCCTCCAAGAATTGAGAAGAGGTAACCGAATATTATTAGCCATCGGCTAGTTCTGTTCTGATTGTATTCTGTAGCATTGCTTGAAATTTCCTTTTTAATGACAATCGGATTCATGTTGCTGTTCGGGTCTCCCTGAAACTGTTTTCTAAAAACCAATGGAGTGCCGCATTTAACACAATAATCTGCTTCATCAGGATTATTGAATCCGCATAACGGACAGGCATCTGCACTGTTTTCTATTTTTGGAAATTCATATCCGCATTTTATACAAAAACCATACATATCGTCACTTGCACTACCACATTGTGGGCATCTTCTAATCATACTATCACTTACTTTAATAATTACAAATGATTATTAATAAATGTTTTTAAAATTTTCACGAAGATATATTAAACTTGTAAACAATATTTTAATTAATGATTGAAAAAATAGAAATCACCCAAAGATTCAATTTCAAACGGTTGAACCGCCATTATGAATGTTTCACAATAGATCTGGTCAACAGGAATGCTTATTATAAGATTTCCGAGCGCGGAAGTGGTGATAAGTTTTTAAGTGAAAGTCCTCTGTGTGATGATTCATGGATTGATATACTTGTTGATTTGAGGCGCAGGATGACCAGTCAGATTCATAGGATGTCTGATGGCGATATTGACCGGTTTCTGCATGACTTTAACAATCTGGAACTGTTCAGGGATTTTGAATCTGAGGAATTTTCCTATTTTGAAAAGATTGACCGGATATACTCCTGCAATGTCATAATTTATTCGACAGACAATTATGAGGAATACAGCTTCAAAAACAATTATCCTCAAAAATGGATTCAATTTGGAGAGATTTTAAAGAATCTGTTCAAATTTGACGTACTGCATCTGAATCATCAAAGGCATTTGGCAACACCTTTATATTATGACATTCGCCCGGACGGGGTTTATGCTGATGGGAAATTGGATATCAAATCCATTGAATTCGGACACTATCAGACTTATCCCTATGAACTTCCAAATCCAAGATTGATAGTTAATTTTTCGGATAATTCAATTCACGGATATATTGAAAAGGATTTGGACGGCGAAAATAGGGAATTGATTTTAAAACTGCTTGGAAAATACCATGTCTACATGTGGATTTTTGATGAATACCACAAAAAGTCAAATGAACGTGATCCCGATGATTTGGAAGGTTATGACTGGTATTTGGAGATGGTTTTTGAAAATGATGTCATATGGCACATATTCGGATATAATGACTATCCCGACACTTATGTTCATCTGGCACGTGAGATAATGGATATAACGGATATGGATTTGCTTGAGATAAATACGATTGCCGATGGTGATTTGGAACTGTTTGAAAAGTATGGCGGGGAGAAACTAGCTGATTAGCTCAACATACTCATCAAGCAGGCTGAACAGTTCCTCTTTTGTATTCATTTTAAACAGTTTCGGTTTTATTTCAACACTGCGGTACTGTCCTTTCAGGTAGTATGCGGCATGTGTTCTCATTTTATGTATTGCCACCTTTTCAGGTCTGATTTCACTTAAAAGTTCAGCATGCCTTTTTATCATTTCAATTTTCTCTTCAAGGCTTATCTTTTCAGGTTCGATTCCATCATCCAGATACTCAACGCACTGTTTAATCAGCCAGGGATTTCCAAGAACTCCTCTGCCAATCATTATTGCATCACAATCGGTCTCATCAATCATTCGCTTTGCGTCATGGCATGTGAAAATGTCGCCGTTTCCAATTACAGGTATTGACACGGTGTCCTTGATTTTTTTTATGATTGACCAGTTTGATTTTACTCCATATCTGTCCTCACGTGTGCGGGGATGAACCGTTATTGCAGATGCGCCGCAATCTTCAATGATTTTTGCTATCTCAAGGGCATTTATGTGGCGATTGTCCCAGCCGCTACGGATTTTAACCGTTACCGGCAGGTCAACAGTATCGACAACTGCACTAACAATGTCTTTCACTTTATCAGGATGTTTTAGAAGTGCGCTTCCGGCATTTGCCTTGACAGCAACCTTGGTGACTGGACATCCCATGTTTATGTCAATGATGTCCGGTTTCATGTTCTCTTCAATGTATCTTGCAGCTATCTTGAATGATTCAGCTTCCGCTCCGAAAATCTGCTGGGAAATTGGTCTTTCCGCTTCTGTCATGTAAAGCATAGTTTTTGTTTTCCAGTTGTTATACATCAATGCCTTGTCTGACACCATTTCGGTGGACAATAATCCGCAGCCCATGTCCTTGGCTATTCTTCTGAATGCCGAATCGCTGATTCCCGCCATGGGCGCAAGCACCACCTGATTTTCGATTTTCACATTTCCAATTTTCCATTTCATAGTGTCACTTTAAATTATGCTGAATTTTAGTGTTTTTTTCATTACTTATTTATATTTGTAATTATATAATTATATCTATTATATTAATTTAATTATTATTGGGATAACATGGCTAGCGTATCATCAAAAGAATTATATGAATTTAAAAAGACATTAAAAGAATTGGCTAATAAAAGAGGCAGAGGTACCGAGCTTGTTTCCGTTTACATTCCACCAACCAAACAATTGAGTGATGTTGGTAAGCACATGAGAGATGAAATGGGTCAGAGTGCTAACATTAAAAGTAAACAGACAAGGAAAAACGTACAGTCTGCTATTGCAGTTATTTTAGAAAGTATCAAGTTATACAGACAACCTCCTGAAAACGGTTTGGTTCTATTTGTGGGTATGATTCCTAAAGGCGGTCCGGGTACTGAGAAGATGGAAAAATATGTACTGGAGCCACCTGAACCTGTTCAGACATACTGGTACAAATGTAACAATGAATTCTTCGTTGAACCTCTTGAATACATGATTGAGGAGCATGATGTTTACGGTGTTGCGGTAATTGACAGAAATGAAGCAACTTATGGTACTTTGAAAGGTAAAAAGGAAACCATTCTTGGTCATTTGACAAGTGGTGTTCCTGGAAAACACAAGGCTGGAGGTCAGTCCCAGAGAAGGTTTGACCGTGTAATTGAAGATTTGGCTCATCAATTTTTAAAACGTATCGGAGATCATATGAACGAGGCATATCTTCCGCTTAAGGATGACTTGAAGGGAATCATTCTTGGAGGACCGGGTTTCACCAAAAAGGATTTTTATGATGGAGATTATCTTCAATATGAATTGAAAGACAAAGTCATCTCCATTGTTGACACTTCATACACCGGTGAGGAAGGTATCCGTGAGGTCATCACAAAATCAGCTGACGATTTGGAAAACCTTGATGTAATGCACGAGAAAAAACTTGTTCAGAGATTTATCAAGGAACTGATCAAGGAAAAAGGCCTTGCCTCATATGGTGAGGATGAGGTTAGACGTAACCTTATTATGGGTGCGGTCGACATTTTGCTTTTATCTGAAGATTTAACCAGCATGCGCAAGAAATTCGTCTGTCAGGGTTGTGGTCATGAAGAGAATATCACTGTAAAAACACAAGCCGAAGCGGATAACCTGCACAAGAAATGTCCTAACTGTGGTGAAAATTTAAAAGAACAGGAATCTATTGATTTGGATGATGAATTTGTTGAACTTGCTGAAGAAATGAACACTGATGTTGAGTTCATCTCCACTGAAACAGAAGAGGGAATGCAGATTTTCAGAGCATTTGGTGGAATTGCAGCAGTTTTAAGGTATTATGTTGATTATTAATTATAACAGTTTGGAGACTTGTCCAAATGTGTTATAATATTACTTTTTCTTTTTTCTTTTTTTGTATAGAATTTGTTTAGGCCTTCTTCCTGCCTTATCTGATTTATAAGATTGAAAAATACTTGTTTTGGAACTTCCTTTTCTTTGTTGAGCTCCACATATAATGAGTGCATTGATCTGTTTTTGGTCAAGTAGTTTTCCTTAAGGTTTTCATATTGACTTTTGCTTATCATTTTTTATCACTTTGTTTATTAAAAATTTATTTTAACTGTATTTTTAATATTAATATATAGATTATAGTATATAAAGGAATATGCTTTTTAAAATTCTATATTATTTTGTTTAAAATTTTTCTAATTTTGTCTCGTTTGTTCGGTTTTTGGGCGTCTATTTCTGTCATGTCCGAACATTTTTACTTTTCAAATCTTCGGAAAACTTTGGGTGGAAGATACTTTCCGACATTTGTTTATGATTTGATAATTTTTATTGTCAATTGTAGATAAAATATTAAAAAAGAGTTAAAAAATAAATAAATTTTTTATCATTTTTTATAATTTGTATAATATTTATCTTAATTTTTATGAATGATATCGATTAATTTTTATTAAAAATTGAATAATATTTAAATATGAGAAGGTGCATATAATTAACTATATTGTTAAAAAATTTAATGATATAAATTCAAATTTTCAATTTGGAGGAATAATTTTGTCATACGTAGATGAAGTAATTGAAACTATAATAGAACAAAACCCTTCAGAACCAGAATTCCACCAAGCAGTACGCGAAGTATTGGAATCCCTTAGGGTTGTAATTGAAGAAAACGAAGAAGAATACAGAAAGAACGCTCTTCTTGAAAGATTAGTAAACCCAGAAAGACAATTAAAATTCCGTGTTCCATGGGTAGATGACGAAGGTCAAGTACAAGTGAACACCGGTTACAGAGTACAGTTCAACTCAGCAATCGGACCATACAAAGGAGGATTACGTTTCCACCCTTCAGTAAATGTTGGAATTATCAAATTCTTAGGTTTCGAACAAATCTTCAAAAACTCCTTGACCGGCCTTCCAATTGGTGGAGGTAAAGGTGGATCCGACTTTGATCCTAAAGGAAAATCCGACAGAGAAATCATGGCATTTTGTCAAAGTTTCATGACCGAATTATGCAAATACATCGGTGCAGACACTGATGTTCCAGCAGGAGACATTGGTGTTGGTGGCCGAGAAATCGGTTTCTTATTTGGACAATACAAAAGAATTAGAGGATTATACGAAGGAGTGTTAACCGGTAAAGGATTAAGTTTCGGAGGATCTCTTGCAAGAACTGAAGCAACCGGTTACGGATTATTATACTTCACAAACGCAATGCTTAAAGCAAATGACATTGATATTGCAGGAAAAACCATTCTTGTTTCCGGTGCAGGTAACGTAGCAATCTATGCTATCGAAAAAGCACAACAGTTAGGTGGTAAACCTGTAACATGTTCCGATTCCACTGGTTGGATTTACGACCCAGAAGGAATTGATGTTGAATTACTCAAAGAAGTAAAAGAAGTAAGACGTGAAAGATTAACCGCTTATGCAGAAGCTAGACCATCTGCTGAATACCACGAAGGTAAAGGTGTATGGACCGTTAAAGCTGACATTGCTCTGCCATGTGCAACTCAAAACGAGTTACAATTAGAAGATGCTAAAAACTTAGTTGCAAACGGTATTGTTGCAGTTGCAGAAGGAGCAAACATGCCAACCACAATTGAAGCAACCGAATACCTGCAAGAAAACGGCGTATTATTCGCACCAGGTAAAGCATCCAATGCTGGTGGAGTAGCAACTTCCGCACTTGAAATGTCACAAAACTCCGAAAGATTATCATGGTCTTTCGAAGAAGTTGACGGCAAACTTCAAAACATCATGGAAACCATCTTTGCAAATGTTTCCGCAGCTGCTGAAGAATACGGCATGGACAAAAACTATGTTGCAGGAGCGAACATTGCAGGATTCAAGAAAGTGGTTGACGCAATGAACGCACAAGGAATCGTATAGATTTCCCTGTTTTTTTCTTTTTTTTTAGTTTAATAGAACTCTTCTAATGGTCATTAACAAATTTTTCCAGTGATTTCCCTTTAAAGTGGAACAGCTCCCAATTCTTCATATCGGCACCGATTTTTAAGTAAAAATCAATGCTTGACTGATTCCATGAAAGGCATGTCCACTCCATTCTGCCATAACCTCTATCAAGTGCGATTTTTCCAAGTTCTTTTAGAAGTGCCTTTCCATAGCCTTTTCCACGATATTCAGGTTCTATGAACAGATCCTCCAAATGCATATTCACATTGCCAATATAAGTGGAGAAGCTCAGGAAGTATAATGCAAAGCCTATGACTTCATTGTTTAAGTATGCAAATATCACTTCAGCCTGATTTTCATCAAAAACCCATTTTTCAATGTCACTTTCACTTGCAGTAACCTCGTCCAGGCGGTGTTCGTAATCGGCAAGTTTTTTGATATAATCGAGAATTAATCCCGCGTCACTTCTTTCAGCTATCTTAAAAGTTAAATTTTCCATAAGCCTATTATGAAATTATTGTCTAATATGTATTTTGTTGAATTTAAATCGTGTGTATAAATATTTCAATATCAAAAGATATACTTAAATTAGTGATGCTTATGAAGGATGAAAAGACAAAAATCAAATAGGAACAGCTAATCGAAATGGTCTCCTCGTTTTGTGATGACAAGCTCGATGATGAATACAGGCAGTTAAGCATAAATCTGATAGAAAAAATGGGAAGAAAACATGATGTGCCGTTTAAACGGGGGAAACTTAAATATGGGCAAGTGCAGTAATCTATGCATTAGGCCAAATCAATTTTCTTTTTGATAAATCCTTCGAACCATATTCAACTGCTGATGAAATATGTGATTATTTCGGCACTAAAAAATCAACAGTTTCCAATAAGGCACGTGTAATCAGGGAAATGTTTGATTTAAATCATTTTGATAAGGAATTTTCAACAGAACATGTGATTTCTGGAACTCCAACATATCTTATTGATGAAGATTCAGGGATGATAGTTCCAGCTTCTGATGCAGATGAGTTTTTTGATGATGTCAGTTACTTGTTTGAAGAGGGCAAAATCGATGAGGCATTATCCAAACTTGACGCTGTCGATGAAAACAGTCCTGAATATGGCAGGGCATTGTTCTACAAGGCAATGATTTTAGGTGCATCATGTGATGAGGATTCTGCAGATGACCTTCTCAATCAGGCATTATCTGCAGAGTTTGGAGAGGATTTTTCAGGCATTCCTGATGATGATATGGATTATGATGACCCTGATGAGTTGTTTGCAGCGGGTCTTTTCTGGTATAATATGGATGATAATGTGGAAGCTCTTCAATTTTTCGATGCATCACTTAAAATCAGACCAAATGACGCCGAAACATTATATTATAAATCATTGTCTTTAGCTAATTTAAATGAATTTAAAAAGGCATTGGAGGTAATTGACAAGGCTATTAAAATCGATTCAAATGATGACAGATTCTGGAATGATAAAGGCAACTTTTTAACCAGATTAAATCACATCAGCAAAGCTGAAAAATGTTTCAATAAGGCACTTAAACTGAATCCAACCGATTCAATAATCTGAGCCAATAAATGTTTCATGTATCTTGAAAATGAGAAATTCGATAAATCATTTGAATGTTATGAAAAGGCATGTGAGTTAAGTCCCGGTGAAATTCATCCCATAATAGGTAAGGTTAATGTCTGCATTGCAAGGGATGATTTTGATTTGGCTCAGGAATACCTTGATGAGGAGTCAAAAATTGATGACCATGATTTGGAATATCTGACTGCAGTTGCACAATTGGCGATGAATAAAAAGGATTTTGAAAAATCAATTGAATACTGGGATAAATGTATTGAAATAGATGATGAAAACCCTATGTTTTGGGTTTACAAGGCGTTTATTTATGGATTTCAGGATCAAACAGAAAAATTTGAGAAATGCATTAACAAAGCATGCGAATTGGATCCGTCAGTTGTGTATCTTCTAGAAGATTTCATTGAGGATGAGGATATTTAAAAAACTGAACCTTAATTTTTTTAAGTCATGACAATTAAATAGATAATTGGTGTAAAATATGGTCAATTTTAATGATATAGAAAGTGCAAGAGAATTTTTCTATCAGGATAAATTCGCAGTAGATACAGGAATAACTTTAGATGAACTAACAGAAGACAAGGCAATTTGCAGTTTGGAATTAAACGATAATCATAAAAACGCTTATGGTGGTGTGATGGGGGGTGTGATTTTTACATTGGCTGATTTTTCATTTGCAGTTTTGTCAAATCAAATCCATCAGCTGACTGTAGCCCAGCAGGTGAGTATAAATTACCTCTCAGCACCTAAGGGAGAAAAGCTAATTGCAGAGGCAACCTGCCGTAAAAGCGGACGCAGTTCTTCAATAGTTATTGTTAATGTCTCTGATGATACCGGCAGGGATGTTGCTCAGTTCGTTGGAACCGGTTTCAAGTTATAACTTATAAAAATAAATTGGGAGTTTCTAAAAACTCCGAAATTAACTTTTTTCAAATCCTAAAAGTGTGTTGATTTTTTTCATACGTTTAAGCATTTTGAAAAAGTCTTCTCTTTTTTCAATCCCTCCGCTTGTGGGATTTAGTTCAAATGCTTTTTTAAATGAATCGATTGCATCTCCAATTCGCCCAGTTCTAACAAACAGTTCTCCCTGTGCAAACCATATTTCATCAAAACTGGAATCCATTTCAATTGCTTTTTTAAAATAATCTGTTGAGGCTTCAAAATTTTCCATCTCAAAGTTTTCAACTGCCTTTAGCATGAAATCATGGGGGGTCAATGTCAGATTATATTTCTTTTTAAGCATTTTTGATTTCAGATTTATGGCAGCCTTGTTTTTAGTTTCTATCTGAAAAGCGAGTTTAAAGCATCTTTCTGCCCTTTCAAATTCATTGATTTTAATCAGATTCCTGCTCATTGAAAGAAGCAATGCAATATCGCAGTTTTTTTGTCGCATTAATTTTTCAAGAGATTTCAGAGCCTTTTTGTGTTCTCCGGTTTTTTCCAGATAATGGCATTTTTGAAATAGTGCCAAAGTATTGTCAGGGTCTATTTTCAGAATTTCATCTAACACTTCATTAAATTCCTCATATTTTTCAAGAGATAACAATGCATTTGATTTAAAAATCAGTAAATTTAAGCTTTTTTCATATTTCAATGTTTCATTACACTTTTTTAAAAGCATTTCATTGTATCCTTTTGACTTGTCTTCTTCTCCAAGTATGGCATATATCTGGGCAAGGTTGTTGATGAGTCCTATATTGTCCGGATCAGCTGCGAAGCTTTTTAGATATTCATTTTTTGCTTTTATGAAATCTCCATCTTCCAGATAATTCAAAGCCTTTTTCATAGTTTTTTCCGGTGTATTTCTTCTAAACATTCAATCCCTCTTTTATGTGTTTTGCAATGTTGAATAATGCAATTAAATTATGTGGATTAATTTTAAGTAGTTCTGTTGTTGTTTCAAGTGATTTGTATGTTTTATTCAGTCTGTTGAGTGAATGAATCTTGTATTGGAGTATTTTTTCATCTTTAGGATGTTTGTCGCAGATTTTTATAATGTTTATGTGGTATCTTTTTGATTTTTTGCTCTGTTTTGTAACTTCATAAATGTGTGCAATTTCACTCATACGTTTGATATTTTCAATGTCAATATTGCTTTTATCTTGCATATTTTTCACCAATTATTTTTGTAATTACGTTTTATTAATTTTATAGTTCTTAAATCTATGTATAATTAAATTGCAATATTGTAGTCATCTTATAATTGTTTTAAAGTGATATCAATATTGCTTGCATCTCGTAAAATTGTGAATTATGGGACAATTTTTTAGAAGTTTTCATTGATTTGAGGGTGGTGTTTTGTAGGATTTAAACTTTTTAAGTCTTTTAATGTCATTGAATTAGAATTTATGAATTTTTAATTTATTTTTAAAGTATTTGAATGACTATAATGTCTTGTATAATGTAATAAAGGATTATTATTTTGAATTTTTTGTAAAAATATTTTTCCAAAAACCAGTTAATTTATATGTAATGAATGTAATAATTATTAAGTGACTGATTAACAAGTCGTGAAAAATGATAAATTTCGAAGTTGCACTGCCGTAGCTTCGAAATTTTTTTTATTGAATTTTAATTGTTGTTACTCGCAACATTATGGTGGTATTATGACTAATTTTGATGAGGAAAATATATTTGGAAAAGGCGTTTTTAACGAAGCATTTGACCAGTACTTTACTGGAGATTCATTTTTAAATCCTTTAGTTGATGTAAACGACAATTTGGCATTCATTGCAAATGTGACATTTGAACCTGGATGTCGAAACAACTGGCACATTCATCATGCAGACAAAGGCGGCGGGCAGGTGCTAATCTGTATTGCAGGTCGGGGATGGTATCAGGAAGAGGGCTGTGAAGCAGTTGAGCTGAAACCGGGAATGGTGGTTGAGATTAAACCTGGTGTAAAACATTGGCATGGGGCTCAAAAGGATTCATGGTTCAGCCACATTGCTGTTGAGATTCCCGGCGAAAACACATCCAGTGAATGGCTTGAAGTTGTAAGTGACGAACATTACAATAATCTGTAAATTTTTTCGTTTGATTTAATGGTAAATATGGTGAATAAAAATATTAACTTTTAAATTTCATCCGTATTTAATCCATCATTTTTCCAATAATTTTTTATATTATGATTTTTTCACACTCTTTTCATTTATGACTATATATCACAAGATATAATTACTTATTTTTTTAAAATATTCTTATGGATCTTATAGATGTATTGCTTAAAAGAAGAAGTACAAGAAAATTCAATGATGAACCTGTAACCAAAGATGAATTGGATAAAATTCTTCAGGCAGCTCTTCTGGCTCCAACTTCCATGAACAGGAAGCCATGCAATTTCATGGTGGTTGAAAGAACGGAAACACTGGATGAACTATCACAATCCAAAGACCATGGTGCGGAATTGATTAAGGGGGCCGATAAGGCAATTGTTGTTATTGCGGACAGTCTGATTGCAGATACATGGATTGAAGACTCATCAATTGCATTAACTCATATGCATCTGATGGCAACCGAGTTGGGCCTTGGAAGTTGCTGGGTTCAGATTCATTTAAGAAAAAAGGATAGCCGGGACTCTGAAGAAGTTGTCAGGGATATCTTAAAGATTGATGACCACTACAGAATTGTTGGAATTCTTGCATTGGGGCATTCTGACGATCTTCCGGATGCTTACAATTTGGATGATATTGACAAGACCAAAATCCACTTTCTGGTTTAGCTACTTTTAACCCTTAACAAGTTACAAAATATTTATAAATATTTCAAATAAATTTTAATATATAATATGGGAGTGAATAAAGATGCATGTTAAAGATTTGTTAGATAGTTTAGATATTCGAGTAAAATTGCCTCAGCACTGGTATTCAACTGACATCAGCAATGATTTTGAAGACGGTGAAATCATTCAAAATGATGAAATAATTAAAATCGAAACAGTAGGTGAAAAAAATACTAAATTGATTTTAATCGATGTTAATGATGGCATGAGTGTTGTAACAAAATTTCCTGACGGCAAGGTGATTGGCGTTAAATATCTGGAAAATAAGGATGATTTTGAATACATTGGAAAACCTTCAGAATTATACTACTAATCAAAAAATATTTAATAAATATCAAATATAATTCAACATATCAAATAAGGAGGAATCGATATGGCAGATAAAAAAGCTCCTGCAGATGGTTGGCCCGTTATCAGTGGTGACTATATTGTAGGTGATCCAGAAAGTCCAGTTGCAGTAACTACTCTTGCTTCTCACATAGAAGCCGAACTCACCGGAGCGGCTATTGCAGGACCATGTAAAACAGAAAACTTGGGTATTGAAAAAGTGGTGGCAAATATCATATCTAATCCGAACATTAGATTCTTGATTTTGGCCGGTGCGGAAGTGCAGGGTCACATTACAGGTCAAAGTTTTAAGGCTTTGCATGAAAATGGGGCAGACCCTGACAAAAAGAAGATTATTGGAGCAACCGGAGCAATTCCGTTTGTTGAAAATGTTCCTCTTGAAGGTGTTGAAAGATTCCAGCAGCAATTGGAAATTGTTGATTTAATCGACACAGAAGACATTGGAGCAATTCAATCAAAAATCAACGAATGTGTTGAAAAAGATCCGGGTGCACTTGAAGCAGAACCTATCGTCATGGAAGTTGATGAAGAAGAACAAAAATTGGTCATTGTTGACAAGAAAGAAAAAAAGAAAAAAGCTGAGGCATAATTTTGCCTCAATTTACTTATTTTTTAATTTAAATTTTTTACTAGAATAATCCAGTTTCACCTAAACGCTCTTCAAAGTAATGTGAAGCATCATCCGCTTTTTCTTTAATGATAATTGCAATAATAATTGTTGCAATAGAAATACCTGCTAAAATAAGGAGTGCCGGAATATAATTATGCCATACCACACCAAGCAGTGATTCTCTTATTAAGTTAATTGCATATGTCATTGGCATAAAAGGATATATTGCCTGGAATAGCTCTCCCATAATTTCAATAGGATATATTCCTCCAGTTCCTGAAATCTGAAGCACTAACAATATTACACCAATTCCTTTTCCAACTTGGCCCAAAGCCGATATTAAAGAATACATCAATACCATGAATGTCATTGACACAAGAAGTCCTGAAAATATAAACACTAATGGCTCCACTATGTCAATTCTAAGTATGAACAATCCGGATATTGTAACTCCTGCCTGAAGCAAACTCATTATGATGAACAGCAATAGTTTACCGAAATACATTTCAAGAGGAGAGTATTTTGTTCCGGTACTTGTTCCGGGCTTAATCATTACACAGGTAATTACCGCTCCAACCCACATTGACAATACAATATAAAAGGCCGCAACACTGGAACCGTAATTGGATGCAGGATAAATTTCCTCCCGGTCTAGCTTAACCGGTGAGTAAATGTAATCTCCCATCTGTGACTCGTTAACTCCAGTCACATCTGCAAGGGAACTTGATGCTCCTGATAATGCGCTGGCTGCAGAGAATAATGCCTGTGCTGCTGAAGATGACAATAATTCAGAGCCGGCTGCAAGACTCAATGCTCCTTTAGCTAATTCACTGGAACCGTCTGCAACATCTCCCGCACCATCTGCAACTTTGCTGGCTCCTCCTGCAACATCGCTTGCACCGTTTGCAAGTTTTGAGGAACTGCTTGCAAGCTGAACTGAACCTTCGGCCAAATCACTGGAACCTCTTGCCAATTGTGAACTTGAATTTGCAAGCTGAACTGAACCTTCAACAACTTCCTTTACTGGGCTTGGAAGTAATGAGGGATTTGCCTGTGATTCCAAATTGCTTGCACCCTGTTGAACCTGTTGGGAACCTGATTTGATTTGATCAGCGGAACCTGACACTTTGCTTGCTCCGTCATCAACAGCTTTTGAACCGGATTTGACTTTATCGGCGCCTTTGTTAACATCAGATGCTCCGGTTTTTACTTTATCTGCACCATTGGTTACCTTATCGGCACCGGATGATAATTCGGCTGCTCCTGATGATACTTGACTTGCGCCGCTTGACAATTGTGATGCTCCTGATGAAAGTTGGGTTGATCCTGAAGCCAAACCGTCTTGCAGTTCGCCCAATTTACCGTAGGCAGCAATATCGATAAACTTAACGATTTTAGCATTCATTGTGCGGTAAACTGAATTTGCTGCACTGTCAGTTAATTTACTTGCAACCGGATTTGCCTTGATGTTGACGATATATTTGATTTCAGCAGATTTTGGATTGTCTGTTGTTATTGAAATCACATCTTTACTCAAATCCTCGGGTATTATCATCCCCGCATAATACTTTCCTGAATCAACACCTTTTCTCAGTTCATCTTCGCTTACAAAAACCCAATC
Organism: uncultured Methanobrevibacter sp.; assembly: GCF_946408925.1. Taxonomy (GTDB): domain Archaea; phylum Methanobacteriota; class Methanobacteria; order Methanobacteriales; family Methanobacteriaceae; genus Methanocatella. Next base: position 15,671 of record NZ_CAMJUE010000017.1, on the reverse strand, counting down.
AAACTTGTCATTGTTTTTCAGTTCTTTTGTAAGTTCATTACCTACATTCAGGGTCATGTTCTCGTATGAAGCACCCTTGTCAAGGTTGGCTATTGCAAATTGGACTTGATTGGTATTTTCATAGGGATCCCAACATGCCTGTATGTTTAAGATAGCGTAAAGGGAAGGTAAGATTATAAGTGCAACTAATACAATAACCACGATGGGGTTTTGAAAAGCTGCCTTGAAATCGTTTTTCATTATTTCCACGATATTGTGGATATCTCTTCCGCTCATTTGTTATCACTTTTTATTCCATTTAAAATTATGTCTAGGAAGTCTTCAGTATATCGGTCAATGTTGTATTTTGGTTGTTTGCCATAAACTTTCCAAAGGATTATTGACTCAAACATGATACTGAACATATTTAAAGCTAATATGCTAGGATTTATTTCTCTTAGTTCTTTTTGTTCGATTTTTAATGAAAAGAATTTAGTTAATTCGTCGATTATTGTTTCACTAATTCGTAAAAATACTTTTTTGTCAGTTGGAATGTCTCTTACTTCTTCCATTCCCACTTTCAGTATTGTTAATTCATTGTCTGTTAAATTAACTAGTTTATTGAAGCATTGGGTTAAGTATTCTTCTACACTTATTTCAGGAGTGTATTGGAATATCTCTGTTAGTTTTTCAATGAAATCAGTACTGTAATGTTCTTTTGCTATGCTGATTAGTTTTTCTTTGCTTTCGAACTTTCGAAACAGTGTTACTTCACTTACTCCAGCTTTTTCAGCTATTTTTTTAGTTGTGGCTCCTGAAAAGCCTTCTTTTTCTAGAATATGAAATGAAGCATTGATGATTCTTTCTTCAACGCTTCCATTTTTAACTTCCATAATGTAAGTAAGTACTTACTTTCATATAAACATTATGATTTTGCACATGTGTGTTTTTTTGCATTTTTTTAAAAAATGCAAAACCTTTATATACTATGCCAAATATATAATAACTTGCAGTCGGAAAAATGTATTTTTCTAAAAAAGATGGATTAAACAGTAAAGTTTATATATTATTAAATCCAAAATAAGATTGCAAAAATGCATCATCTTTAAAAAAATGCATCAATTTAAAATCCACACCATTGTTTTTTAAGGTGACAAAAAATAAGAGAGGTAATAATATGAACCAAAAGATAAATTGGAGCGAAAAAGTCAAAGATTTAGACAAAACAATCAGACAGGAAATCGGTATTGAAGATGACAATGAAGCAAAACACATCTTAATAAAAGTCCAAACAAAATCTGCTGAAGCAATAGAACCGGCATTTATTGTTGGAGAAGATGAATTGTTTCTTGACTTATTTGTCCTTTCACCACAAGGACCTGGAATCACATCAACCGCTGTTCTAAAAGACAACATCCAAAGTGTAGGGGTAATAGGTGGAGTTTCAGCTGAAAAAGTTGACCCTTCTGAAATTCCTGACGAAACTCACTTGCTTGATGATGTCTCAGGACTATACCAATGATTAGTTTTTGGCACACCACCAAAAACTAATGCTCATTCAACTACCATTGTAAATACATAACATTTGAACACAAAAATCATTTTAAAGTGATTAGAATGAAAAAAGTAAAATTAGAAGATATGGCGGAAATATTTTCAGGATTGTCATACAGGCGTTATCTGGATGATGATGGCGAAAAATTCCAAGTAATCGTTCAAAGATCAATAAAAAAAGACGGGGAAATATCTGACTTCGATGAGTTAACACTCAAAAGCAATATCAAGGAAAGATATTTCACCAGAAAAAACGATGTGCTGATGAAAATGCCCTATCCCTATGATGTAGTATGTGTAAAAAAGGAAGGCCTAATCGTAAGTGACCGAATAGCCATCATCAGACTCAAAAAAGACTACGACCCTGACTTTATCACACACTTACTCACCAATACTCATATAAAAAAACAATTGCATGAACTCGGAAGCAGTGAAAAAATCCCTCACACTTCCCTAAAGGAAATAAAGCAGTTGGAATTAATTGTACCTGATTTTAACACTCAAGTTAAATATGGGGAATTGCTCAATACTATAAATGATAAGATTCGTGAAGACCAACGCCAGCTGGAATATGACAGGAATCTAAAAGAGGCTATACTCAACGAGTTATGGGGTGAAGATAATGAGACCTAACTCCAAAAAATCAGATAATTATTCTATTTTAAAAAATCTCATATCAAAATCAAGAAACTTCAAGTTGCCTGATGAAATCGACTACATTGTAATATACACCTTTTTATACAAGTACTGCTCAGACAGCATAAAAGATCATTTTCTAATGGCTCTTCAGGATAAGGAAATGACTCTGGATGAGGCTTATAAATCTAATTATTATCAGGAAGTTCTAAAGGAAGATTCAATGCATCTATACGGTTTTCACATTGAAAAGCCAGATGCATTCATCGATGAAGTGATAAATAACTTCTATTCTGACAGATTTTTTCTCTCAGAATTTTTCAGTATATTTCCAAAAAACATCACATTTGCCCCAGATTCCAAAGATAAGAAATATTTTGAGTTCTTGTTCAAAACACTGTCTCAGGAAATAAAAATTGACAAATATGAATTTGAAAGTGAGATAAAATTAGCCATAAAGGAAATAATATATGCAATTTCCAAATTGGATTTATTCGAAACTGAATTTCCATTCAGCAGTGTATTTGAGGTATTGACATCATCAAAACTGATGCACATCCAACCGACTCCTGAATACATCTCACAATTGTTGTCAACATTAATCAGTTGTGATAAAACATCAATCAAAAATGCTTATGATCCGTTTCTAATGGATGGAAATACATTATTGAGTCTATCTGAGAAATGTGAATTGGGCGTGACATATTACGGTAAGGAATCTGATAGGTTAACATACTGTTATGCCATTACCAGATTTCTAATCAACTATTTCAACTTGAATTATGTGGAATTTAGAAATGAGGATGCAACTGAGTCAATAGATATTGACGGTGCATCATTTGATGTTATATTGTCAAAAATCCCATTAAAAATAAGGAATTATTATTCATCAAAGGAAAATCAGAACCGTGAAATAATCAGGAGAAACAAAAGAAATGAACTTGAAAAAGTCTTGCGTAATGAATTTAACATGAACAGCGATTCATTCACAAAGGATTCTGAATTGAACAGTGCACTGGAAAACCTGCTTGAAAAAATCGATGTCGAATCATCTTCTGATATTGAATTTTCAGGTGAGTATGAATCTCTAAAGGACAGTGAATTCTTGTTTTTAATCAATCTGATTGAATCACTAAAATATGATGGAATCATGGCAATAAGCATTTCACAGAACTTCCTTTTTAAAAATTCTCTTCAGACGCTTAGAAAATACCTGACATTTGAAAAAAACTATGTTGATACAATAATTAGTGTGCCTGAGGAAATCGGAAGAAGAAGACCTGAAGTTATCATTGTTTTCAGGAAAAACAGATCAAACCAGGGAATATTGTTCATTGATATTTCAAATGACTATAAAACACAAAAAAACAGGATTTTATTCCCCGGTCTGTTTAGAAGAAATCTGATTTTTTCAGATGAAACCATAGATAAAATCAGTGATGTCTATTCCAAAAAGTTAACTATCGATAAATTTTCCAATCTGATTTCCATTAGCGAGATTGCCAAAAATGATTTTAACCTGTCAGTGTCACGTTATGTCGATACATTTGAAGGAAAATTCATTCGATTAAGTGATTTGAAACAGGAAAAAGCTGAAATTGATGCTAATATTCAAGAATTGAATTTAAAAATAGAAAAAATGATGGATGAGTTAGATATCCGTTTCTAAAGGGATGTCGGAAACAATTTCATCACTGATTTTTTCTTCATCTTTTTTGAAATATGACCAGTGAACAATCTTATCTTTGAAAAGGTATAATGTTCCAAGACCTGCTTCATTTTCAAAGGCATAAGCGCTTTCAATTCCGCTGATGTTCTTTTTTTCAAATGAAGAGTCACATGCATTATCTATAACTTCCTGTGCAGCTTCAATATTTATTGTAAATTGAGTATTTTTAATTTTAGAATCAATCAAATAACTTTTCAGTATTTTTTCATGGAACTCTCGGTAAATTTCACTGTTCAGGAATAATTCAAAACCTGTGATTTGTCCATCAACCATTATCAGAACACCTGTTTGGCCGTCAATGATTTTGAACTGTTTAATGATTTGGTTGTGGGCAGCTTTAATGTTTTCATAGCTTCCATCCATTGCGCTGGTAGGTGATGCAAAGTCCTGTTCCATTTCCAGACTGTCAATTGATGACCAGATCACATCCTGGAATGAACTTGAAACTCTTGAAGCATACTCCTTTGCCCGTCTAGTTTTGTAATTGGCAATATAGTCTGACTGTTTGAATTCACTTTTAAATGTCCATCTGTGTTTTTCACTGCAGCTTACGGGAATTTTCATCTCACTTTCAGCATCAATTAAAATGGTTGAGTTGACAATCCTGTTCTGGTCTCCCCCTATGATTTCCTCACCGTCAATTAAAATTAATGGGGTTACTGAATGATTTTTGACAATCACCGTATTCACCTGTGATGTGTCACATTCTTTAACTTCAACAAGACCTAATTCCAAACCTTTTTTAAGTGTTAAAAGATCAATGTATATTCTTTCAGTTTTTAAGGGTATGATTGTGATGTTTTCATGCACTTGTGGTTGCAGCATTTCAATACCTGGATTTAACTTAATCTCATCAATGCTAATCATTTTCATCACATGCAGGGTAATTTTTCTGAATATATGCTATGTCGATTTCTGTAGGATTTTCACTTAAATAATGAATGTCACTTTCAGGATTTTCAACTTCCTTTATGAATTCATCGGCAGTTAATATTTTAGCTATTGTCATATTGGAGTGTATGAATTTAATTTTAGCAAAATATTCGTCAGTAATCTTATCAAATACTCTGCCTGAACTCATGCAACCTTTAACTACAGTATTTGTGCTGTTTGCAACATAACCTATTTTTCCGAAATGTCTCATTTCACAGGCTATCGCTTCGGTATCATATTTGTTGTTGGGTTCTTTTACAAGCTTGACCAATTCATTTAATTTCAAAGGCTTTTCTCCGTGCATATTTTGAAATGCAATTATAGTAATGTACAAAATTATCACCTTGTGTATATATTGTGTTTTAAAGTATTTAAATAGTATCGAAGAATTTATTGATGTTTTCTCTGTGGCCTATGAACAGTATCAAATCATCTTCAAAGAATTTGAAATCTGATTTAACGTCAATAAAAGTGTCTTCTCCACGAACAACTCCGGTAACCTTTAAATTATTCTCTTCAAATGGAAAATCATCAATATGTGCATTTTCAGAAACTCTAAGGGAATCAATTTCCAAATCTGTGTATTTGTAGTTGAGATAAGTTGTAATATCCTCGGAGGTTACAGTTCTGAATGCGTCATAATTGTTTGATCTTAAATCATTCACTGCACCGGTTATCTCATCAACATCCTTATTGTAGTAATCCATAATCCTTGTAAACATCATTATACTTGTTTCAAATTCTTTTGGAATGACTTCATCGGCACCTGCTTCAATAACATCGTCAATGCTTTTCAGATATCTTGTACGCACTATAATATGGATGTCCGGGTTCAGTCGTCTTGCAACGTCAATTGTTTTCATTGTCTCTTCATATGTTGAAGCGGATATAACGATACATTGGGCGGATGTGATGTTCAATTCCTTAAGCACGCTTTCATTTGACGCCCTTCCATAGATAATTGGCAATCCCAGTGCCTGCTGGTTTTCAACAATTGTCGGGTTCATGTCCACAATGCGAATTGGAATGCGGAATTGTCTGCATGCTTTTGCAATGTGCTTGCCGTTACGGCCCAGACCGACAAGAATGACATGACCTTCAATTTTTGTTTCCTCTTCCAATTCTTCAGGCAATGTTTTCAATTCATCATCGACCTGGAAGTATGATATTTTACCTATTAATTTTACAATTTGGGGTGTTGCCTTTTCTAAAAACGGTGTTAGGGACATTGTAAGGATGCTTACTCCCAAAAATATGCTAAAAAATTCATTTGTCATTAAACCGTAACTCATACCTTCCTTTGCAAGGACAAAAGAAAATTCTCCTATTTGGCTTAAAAGAATTGCAATGCTGACTGATATCTTTGTAGGCAATTTTAAAGCCATGCCGGTTATGAAAGTTGCTGTAAAGTTGATTATAACAATTATTAAAGTTAATAATATGATTATTCCAATATTTGATAGGAATAAATGGAGATTAACCATTAAACCAATGCTGATGAAGAATAAACTCATAAACACATCTTGGAAAGGCTGTATGTAACCTAAGGTCTGGTGGGAATATTCTGTATTTGAAATAAGTAGTCCTGCAATGAATGCTCCAAGTTCAGGTCCGATACCGATTAAACTTGTTGCAAAAGTGGTTCCCATACAGATGAATAATGTTAAAAGCAGGAACAGGTCTCTGTTTTTTGTTCGGGCTGCATCCCTTAGGGCTAATGGTATGAACCATTTTGCACCTGCAAATATGATTAATCCAAGGCCCAGAGCCTTAACTATCAATTGGGGCAATAAATGTGTTTCAACACTTTCGCCTCCCAAAATTGGTGTTAATAAGATTACAATAATGACTGCAATGTCTTGGAATATTAAAATACCTAATGTCACTCTTCCCTGAACTGAATGGGTAATGTGCCTTTGCTGCATTACCTTCATAACTATGGCTGTTGATGAAAATGCCACTAAAAAACCTAAAAACAGTGCACTGTTCCATGAAAGATTCAGTGCAAATCCAAGCAATGTAACCAGTATTGTTGTAATGATTACCTGAAGGATTCCTCCAATCAAAGCATAATGCTTAATTGCCGTGAACTTTTCTGCCGAAAACTCAAGTCCGATAATGAAAAGTAAAAATATCACTCCAAGTTCGGACAGTGTTGAAATGATGCTTGTATCATTAACAACATGGCCTAAAACAATCCCTGTTATGAATAAACCAATCATTGTTGGCAGTTTCAATTTGTTAAATATCAATAATACGATTACGGCAGTAATTAATATTATTGACATATTCTGTAGCAATAATATGTTCATTGTATCCTAAATAAGTATTAAAATTTGTTTTGGTGGTGTTAAAGTTAAAAAAGAAGAAGATGGTAGTAGATTATAATCTACTAACTTTGATTAAAGATTCAACAGGTATGCCTTCAATTTCAGAAAGTCCTGTCTTGTCAATCAGTACTGTTACACAAGTAGGTTCTCCACCTAAATCTTTTACAGTGTGGATAGCTTCTTTTGCGGTTTTTCCACTTGTAATAACATCATCAACGATAACTACTTTTTTACCTTCAACACTTCCGAAGTTAGTACTGATTGTACCTTCATCATCACTGGCATCAGCATCTTTTCTGTGTTTATGTGGGTGGAAAATAGCTAATGAAGCACTTTCTCCGGTCATGTCTTCAACTAAATCGGCCATTACGGTTGCAAATGGAATTCCACTTACTGCAACACCAACAACGGTATCTACATCTCCATGAGCTATCGCCATGTCAGTTAAAGCACCTGAAACATAATTTAAACGGGTTGAATTTCCTCCAATGCTTTTCCAGTTGATGGCAAAGTCAACAGGAGCATCAGCTTTTTCTTCAGTTGCTTTTTGGAGTGTTAACCATCTTGCAGTATCCATACTGACATTTAATTCATCAGCAATCTCTCCAGTGGTAAATCCATGTTGTCTTAACTCTTGAGCTTTTTGAATTAATTTTTGTTTCACTTTATCACCTTTATTTGAGTTCTTTAAAACTTATTGGTTTATGTTCTTTAGAGGATCTGTTAGCAGCAATAACCATTTTAAGAGCTTTAAGTCCATCTTCACCAGTTATCTCCGGTTCTTCATCATTTAAAACTGCATTTAAGAAAGATTTTAATTCGCTTTTTAATGGTTCTTCATGTTTGATTTGAATATCTTGAGCAAATTTTCCGTATACTTCAATACTTTGCTTGATGTAGTCTACAGAGATGATTCCTGCAGTACCTGTAAGCTCTAACTCTCTACGTTTATATGGGGTTAGCCAGTTTACTTCAATTATACCTGTGGATTCATTATCGAAGTTGACCATTATTTCTGCATGGTCTTCAAATTCACTGTCATCGAAACTGCTGTTCATGGTACCGTAAACCTGAGTAACCTCTTCTTCAAATAAGTAATTCATAATGTCTAAATCGTGAATAGCTAAATCAATTGAAACACCTACATCCTTTATTCTAGGTGGAAGTGGACCTACTCTTTTTGCGAATGCAGATACTATATCTCCAATAACTCCGTCATCAATCAATTCTTTAGCTTTTTGAACTGCCGGGTTGAATCTTTCAACATGGCCGGTTGCAAGGATGACTCCAGCTTCTTTAGCAGCAGCAATCATTTCTTCAGCTTCATTTAAAGTAAATGCAATAGGTTTTTCAACTAAAACATGTTTTCCATGCTTAATTGCTTCCATAACTACTGAATGGTGGAATGTGGTTGGCACACATACACTCACAGCTTCAATTTCGGGGTTTTCAAGCAGTTCAGTATAATCTGTAAATCCTTTGGCACCATATTTCTTTTCAATTTTTTTAAGCGCTCTTTCACTTACATCACTTACTGCAACTAAATTTGCTTCTTCCATTTTGTGGTAAACACGAACATGGTTTTCACCCATCGCTCCCACACCTACAACTCCTACGTTAATAGTTTTCAATTCAATTCCTCCGTTTAAACATAATCTGTGAAAATTTTTCCGATGCGTCTGCCAAGTTCAACCGCATCTCTAATGGACCCTTTTTCACTTTGCTCTTTAAGGATTTCTCCTTCTTTGGTCAATAATATTGAGTAAATATTAAATTTATTATCATTCATTTGTGCTATTGAACCGATTGGCCATTGGCATCCAACACCAAGTTCCTCAAGCACTTTTTTTTCTGCAAGTACTTCCTGCATTGAAGTGTAATCATTTAATTTAGAAATAAGTTCTTTTTTATCACTATCCTTACGAGTAATGATTGCCAATGCTCCCTGGCCTGCCGGTGGTGTGATGTAATTTAGAGGAAATACATTTTTAATGTATTTGGTTAAATTCAATCTTTTAAGTCCGGCCTGAGCCATTATGGTTGCATCTAAATCACTTTCTAAAGCTTTTTTAATTCGGGTTTCAATATTTCCCCTGATGGGTTTGAGCTCGAATTCTTTGTTGTAATGATTACAAAAAGCTTCTCTTCTAAGACTGCTTGTTCCAAGCTTTGAACCAGGACCCAAGTCATTCCAGTCTTTTTTAGAGATTAATACTTCATTAGGAGATTCACGTTTAGGAACAGCAACAATTTCTAAATCTTCATCCAATTCGGTGGGCAAATCTTTGAAACTGTGGACGGTAAAGTCAACTTCCTCTTCGAGAAGAGCAATATCCAATTCCTTTGTAAAAAGTCCTTTTGAATCCATATTATATAATTGGGATGTGGTAATTTTATCTCCTTTGGTTTTAATAATTTCCACATCAATTGATTCTCCGGTTATTTTAGATAAATCTGCACATACTTGATTGGTTTGTGCTAAAGCTAATTGACTACCGCGTGTTCCTACAATCATACATTATCTCCATTTTAAAATTTTAATCTTATAAAAGGGTATATAAGATTTTGTTACATTATTAATTTTTAGAATTAATATATATTAAATGTTTCAATTTTTTGAAATATTCATCTTTGTGAAACTTTTCGGTAATCGGACCGATAAATAAAAAGAAGGTTTTTATTATTGTTTATGGCTAAATCATAAACATCAGAATAATTTTTTAAATATTCATAGTTATTACTTAATTTTTCAGAAATTGAAAGTCCCAAATCTCCGGTTAATATTATGGGTGTGTTTAATTTGTTTAAAAATTCGGATAATTTTTCCTCGTCAATTTCTTCGCAGGTTATTCCATAGTCTCCTCCGATTGAAATGTAATAATTCTTTAAATCATCAATCATGTTTATTGATTCTTTAATTGCCTGTGTGTTCAATCCAGGATTGATTTCCTCTATGATTATGGAATTTTTGATTGTTCTTTTATTGGTTCTGCCAGGTATTCCTTTATAGTTTTTGATTTTATCAATTATGTTGTCGGGATCTATTCCTAAACTGAGACAAGTCAAAACAACTCCTAAAACATTACTTACATGATGTGGACCTGGAGCAAATGTGTTTAGTTTGATTTTTCCGGAAATTATGTTGTTGCTTACTGTTTTAACATTTTTATATATGATTTCCATGTGTGTTTGGTCAAGGTCATATCCGATTTTTTCAGCATATAAATTTGAGGTTCTGTCTGATAGTGAAAATGTGTTGATTTTGTCATGTTTGACATCATTATAGTATTTGTCTAATGCTTCTTTTTGTATGCAAACACATTTACATCTGAATATTTGTTTTTTAGCTTCGCTTGCGCTGCTTTTATTTTTTGCAATAGGATAATTTTCAGCAATGTTCAATAAAAGCCCAACATCTCCGATTCCACTAACTCCCAGTGAGGATTCAAAAATTGCAGAATTGTATTTTCGATTATCTGTTCTTTCAACAATTCCTTCAGATATTTCACAGATAGGATTTGCAATTTTATAGGCTAAATCAACCGTTTCCTTGATGTTTGCAGGGGTTATTGAAATGTCTTTTTTCAGAATGATTTCTTTTTTGTTTTCGAACAATATTGCTCCTAAACTGGACAATATCAAAGGATTTTCATCAATAAGTATTTCTTTAAGCATAAAAACGGAGGTTGTTTTTCCTTTAACTCCTGTCACTTCAATTTTTGGAATGTCCAGTCCCCAACCTTCCAGGAGTTCACAGATGATTTCATGATGGCTTTTAAAAGTGTAGTTCAACTTTGGATTGTATGATTTTATTTCATTAAAAGATAAAGGCATATGAATAGGATAAATTATGTTCATATCCCCTTCATATTCTTTTAAATCTTCCGGCTGAATCAATTCAACATCATAAGATTGGAGCATTTCGGCATCCTTGTCCTTCAATGTATTGTATAAATCATATGCAAGAACTTTTTTGCCAGTTTTAGCCATGCTTGTGGCTATCTTCACTCCGCCATGTGTTAAATCGATAACCAGATTATTCATTATTGCACCTAGGCTTGTTGTTAATGCCGCCTTCATTCAGTTTGTCTTTTACTTTTTCATAGAAATATTTGGTTGAAGTTCTGATGAACAGTGCATCCTTTTCTGATTTTTTAAATTTGATTTCCTCTTCATATTTTGCTTCTTCATTGATTTGGCCATCCATTACAAATACTGCTTTTTTACCTTTTTTAAGTAATTTTACAGTAATTTCACTATTGTCTGACACTACAAATGGTCTTGCACCCAATTTATATGGGCAAATAGGATTTATTATAAATCCTCCAACTTTAGGATCAACAATAGGGCCTCCTGCAGACATTGAGTAAGCTGTTGAACCGCTTGGTGTGGAAATGATTAATCCGTCAGCTCTGACCTCTTCAATTATTTCTCTGTCAACCAGTATCTGGAAGTGCAGCATTTTTGCAGGTTTTTCTGTCATTACAACAACTTCGTTCATTGCTTTGAAATTATGGTTTTCATGTGACACTACCAGGCGGGTTCTCTTTTCTTTATAGTAGTCTCCCCTTAAGATGTCGTCCAGTGCTTTGAATGTGTGTTTCACTTCAATTTCTGTTAAAAATCCGACTGTTCCCATATTTATTCCAAAAATTGGAATTTCATCCTGCATTTTGTTGTGTGCCCTTAGGAGTGTTCCGTCTCCACCTAAAACAATGGCCATATCGCAGTCAAAATCAAAAAGGTTTTCAGATATGATGTCATAATTTATATTGAAGTTTATGTCGTCTAGGGTGTGTGCAATGTCGGGATAATTTCTTTTTGTTTTTTCGATTATTTCATCCCTGTTTGGGTTTTCTTTTAACTCAATCAATTTATGGGCTAATTGTTTTTCAACGGTCACTTCCCTTCCGTTTGTAAATAGGTAATCGATAATTTTTGCGGCAAATACAATAGGGGAATTTTGGTCAATTCTTGAAATGACGCCAATTTTACCTATGATGTCAGCCTGATTGTCATTCAGTATATCAATAATCTCCTTATGCATTATTTCATTATTTGCTGCAACTACAATTGTTTTTTCATAGATGCTCAATACATTATTGAGTTTCTGACCGTATTTGTCGGTTATAATTCCTCCCGCTTCTTCAAGGATTAGTTTTCCCGCTGCAATATCTATAATTCTGCTTCCTCTTAAATCGAGAAATGCATCGTATTTTCCGCTTGCAACATATGAAAGTTCCAAAACAACACTTCCTAAAACTCTCATTCTGCGTGCGCTGTCGACAAGTTTGGAAGCTTCTGATGTTCCGGTTTTTGTAAATCCTCCAAGTGTCATTTGGTTAACGTTTATGATGTTGCTCGGTTTAACGCTTTCATTATTTAACTTGCATCCTTTTCCTTTTTCAGCTTCAAAAAAGTTTCCGTTAGCTAAATTATATAAAAAACCAAGTTCAACATCATTGATTGTAGCAACACGTCCCTGATTGACCTCGGCAATTGCTATGGAAATTGCATATGCAGGGATTTCTTTTATTGCATTGTTTGTTCCGTCAACAGGATCAATTAAAAATATGAATTTTGGTGTTTCATCTTCATCCAAATCAGTACGTCTCAGTTCCTGAGTTAAATTTATGCTTCTTTTACTTCCTTTTCCTAATTTCAACTCTCCAATTTCTTCACTGACTAAGTATGAATAAACATCGGCATTTTTCAATATATTAATTATTTTTTCTTCGGCAACCTGATCGATAAATGATGTTGGTGTGCCGTCAGCACCTGTTTTAACTTCGGTACCTGCCAGTTCTGTTCCAACGTACTCTCTAACTGCAGGTCCAACGTCTCTAATTATCTTATTTGCCAATCTTCTTGCAATTTTTCGAGTTTTATCATCCATATATTATCCGTCCACAATTTCATCGTTTAAATAAATTACTGCTGAAATGACTGATGCTATGTTTTCCACTTTTGCTGTTGAATATTCCACATGTAATTCTTTAATTTCAGCTTCACGTTTGTTCATCATGTATTTGACCATATCTTTGGCCTCTTGAACCAAATCATCAACATTTTCATTTATTCCATGAAGTTCAACTACGCATCCTAATTCTTCTCCAATAGCTAATGTTATAACTGCAGTGATTTCATCACCGGGGTTGTCAGAAGTAACATCTGATAAAACACAGTTTACCATAGCTCCCGCTTTCAGTTTCGGCAATTTTTTGATTTCTGCATTACCTGCAAGCATGCTTGAAACTTTAATCAGGTTCACATCTCCGATTCCAGCTTTGCTTAGTGCATTATCGAATGCATTTAACTTTGTCGGTCCTTCATCTTTTCCTGAAACGATTGCTATTTTCATTTTATCACTAAATCATATTATGTATTTTAATATATTTAAATAGTCGAAATTATTTTCTTTATCTTTATTTTTTTATTTCTTTTTAAAATATTTTTTTTAAGATTCATTTAAACTTTAAATACTTTTGGAATAAAGTAATTATTTTTTTAAACACAATACTGCTGGATTTTTGAAAAATTTTTTTTAATATTATTGTGTTTTTGAATTTTTTCATCATGAATAAACGAATGATTTATATAAAATGGAAAAGATAATTTATATTAATCTAATAATATTCCTTATTATAAGATTAAAAACCGGTTTTTATAAAAAATGGAGGAAAATTAATGTCAACAAAAGTTGTAGAAATTAAAACATTAAAAGTTGGAAAATATATTGTTTTAGGTGGAGAAGCTTGTAAAATCATTAGTTACACTACTTCATCTCCTGGTAAACACGGAGCTGCAAAAGCAAGAATTGAAGCAGTAGGCGTTTTCGATAACCAAAAAAGAAGTCTGGTTAAACCTGTAGATAACAAAGTAGATATCCCTATCATCGACAAAAGATTAGGACAAGTTATCTCAATCCAAGGTGATAATGTACAAATCATGGATATGGAAAACTATGATACCATTGACTTACCAATGCCTGAAGATTTAAAAGATGCAATCGTTGAAGGTATTGAAGTGGAATACATTGTTGCTATGGGAAATATGAAAATTATGAGAACTAGAGGATCATAAGTTCTCTTTTTTTATTTTCCTTTTTTTAGATTTATTATGCTTTTAAACACTTATGAACCATGGAAATTTGCATTTTCTGGCGAAAATGATGAAATAATTGAAAACTCATTTGGGATAGTTGGTGTTCCATTTGACAGCACTACTTCTTATCATTCAGGTTCACGTTTAGGACCAATTGTTATTCGTGAAGCTTCATTTGGATTTGAAAAATATAATACTGTTTTTAATAAAGATTTAACTGCTAATTTTTATGATTTTGGGGATGTTAATGTTGTTCCCGGAAACTGTGAAAAGACATGCGACATCATTGAAGACACCGTTGACGAGATTTTGGATTTGAAATTAAAGCCTATAATAATCGGCGGTGAACACTCCGCTTCAATTGGAGCCATCAAGGCATTGTCCAAAAGACATGAGAAGTTGACTGTTGTTCATCTTGACGCCCACAGGGATTTGGCCTTTGAGTTTATCGGTGAGAAATATTCACATGCAACTGTAATGAGAAGGGCTCATGAAATGGGTGTTAATCTGGTTCAAATTGGAATAAGATCATCATCAAAAGAGGAAGAGGACTATGTCAGGTCCACTTACAATATTCAAACCTTTAAAAACAAGGATGTTCACAAGCATATGGATGCAATCGAATATTACCTTGTAAATATCGATGGACCTATTTACATCTCAATAGATATGGATGTTGTAAATCCCGCAATTGCTCCAAGCGTGGGCAATCCGACTCCGGGGGGTTTGTTTGTGTATGAGCTTGAAACAATCCTTGAAACATTGTGCCGCAAGAATATTGTCGGTTTGGATGTTGTGGAAACCGCCAGCAATAAGTTGGGTGACCATACTGCCGTTGTGGCCGCTAAAATCATTTATGACTTTTTAACTTTAATCGAATGATTTTTTATCAATCTTAAATCCGCTAACAAATGATTAAAATAAGTTTTTATTTTTGGATTTCAAGTTAGAACTTATGGACTTGTGGTGAAAAAGAAGAATAAATAGTTCACAAGTTGTTTTTCCTGAATAAATAAGCTCATTCTGGTTTTAGATTATTTTTTTTAGATTTAATCGTCGTTGTAATCGTTTTCTACTTTATCAAGATAATATTTTCCCTTATCGGTAATGCTGTAGAATCGGTATCTTTTGTCTTCCTCATTAAGGCATTTCACTAGTTCTGCATCCTTTAAAGTTTTTAAATATTTAGAAACATGGTTGCTGTTATCATTAATCTCCTTGCTGATTTTTGAAGGGATTTTATCTTCCTTTTCAAGGGATTTCAGTACTTTAACTCTTTTTTTGGAGCGAGCTAATAATGAAACGATGCTCATGTCATCCTTTTGACTCATGATTACAAATTTTGATTTTTGCTATTTAATAGATATCTATATGATATTAGCATGCTAATAGCAATGTTTATATTA
>NZ_CAMJUE010000016.1 GCF_946408925.1 uncultured Methanobrevibacter sp. | reverse complement strand
GTGGTTGTACTGGAGATGCAATGTCTTTAACTGAAAACTATGACATTTTATCTACAGTTTTAACTGATATGATTGATATCGTATACGGACAAACTTTAGTTGACAAATGGATTCACGGTACTTACGCTGAAGAAATGCCGGAAATGGACTTATGTTTAATTGAAGGATCCGTCTGTTTACAAGATGAACACAGTTTACATGAAATCCAAGAAGCAAGGAAAAAATCCAAATTAATCTGTGCATTTGGTTCCTGTGCTATGACCGGTTGTTTCACAACCTTCGCACGTGGTGGTCAACAAGCACAACCTAAACACGAATCTTTTGTACCAGTTAGTTCATTAGTTAAAGTTGATTTAGCACTTCCTGGTTGTCCTGTAGCTCCTGAAATGATTGCTAACGCAGTTGTTGCATTATGTAACGGAGACTTAGAATACTTACAACCTGCTATCGATAAAGCAGCTTGTAACACTGGATGTGGCTGTGATGTATTAACTAACATCATCCGTAACGGATTATGTAGTGGATGTGGAACTTGTGCTCTAGCTTGTCCTACAAGAGCTATGGGCTTTACTGAAGGTAGACCTAGCTGTGATAGAGACAGATGTATTAAATGTGGAACTTGTTATGCAATGTGTCCAAGAGCATGGTTACCTATAAAAAGAATTAAAGAAAATACAGGGTTATAGGAGGATTGAACATGCCATTAGGAACTTATAAAGAAGCATTATCTGCAAGATCTACAGATAGCAAAATTTTAGATGTATCTCAAGACGGAGGAATTGTTTCCGCTTTACTTTGTTACGCACTCGATGAAGGAATCATTGAAGGTGCAGTTGTAGCTGGAACTCCTGATGAAGATTGGAGACCAATCCCTACTGTAGTAACTTCAGCAGATGAAGTTATCGCAGCAGCAGGTACCAAATACTCAATGTCCCCAACCTTATCAGCTTTAAAAGAAGCTACCCGTCAATATGGTTTAGAAAAAGTTGGTGTTGTAGCAACTCCATGTCAAACCCAAGGTTTAAGAAAAGCACAAGCTTATCCATTCACCAGATTCGTTGTAGACAAAATCAAATTACTCATCGGTATCTACTGTATGGAAAACTTCCCTATGGCTTCTCTTGATACCTTCGCAACTGCTAAATTAGGATTTGACTCCTTAACCGACGCTACCAAAATGGACATCGGAAAAGGTAAATTCTGGTTAACCAAAGATGGCGAAGACTCAGGATTAGCTATTAAAGAAACCCACGGTTATGAACAAGCTGGTTGTAACATCTGTATGGACTACGTAGCTGAATGGGCTGACGTATCCACCGGTTCTGTAGGATCTCCTGACGGATGGTCCACCGTATTAACCAGAACCGACGATGGTGACAGCATCTTTAAAGCTGCTGTTGACGCTGGTTTAATTGAAACAAAACCAATGGACGATGTAAAACCAGGTCTTCCTTTACTTGAAAAATTAGCTAAAGGTAAAAAAGACAAAAACGGTAAAGAACGTGAAAACAGAGCTAAATTAGGATTACCACTTCCTGTGGAATACTAATTTCTCTTTTTTCTTTTTTTATTTTTTTTAAATCCTCTACTTCTATCTGACTTTTTTCAAATACAATTAAATAATATTACTGTTAAAAACAATTTACAGTGGAGGAAAATTCATGAACAAAAAGTTTATTATTTTTTTAGTTGCAATTTCATTAATTCTATCTGTCAATTGCACATTTGCTGCTGATGAAAACGCTACTCAAGCAATATCTTATGGCGATGACGGCAAAATGATTGGTGACATTGCTGAAAATCCTGAAATCTTAAGTGATGACGGAAACGGAGATATTATTCAGGTAAAAGATAATTCCTACGGACTTAAGGATGCTTCCCAAACAATTAAAATGCAGGGAGTAATTGACCGTGTTAATGGTGGAATATGGTATAAGGCCTCTTTTTATAATGAAGATGGAACACCATTAAATGAGTCAAGGGTATCTTTCTCATTAGATGATAATGATCTTGGTTGGTATGTAAATACCGATTCCAATGGTGTTGCAATTTTAAAGGCAGCCATTAAAAATGGAAATTATAAATTAAACGCTTTTCATCCAAATGGGGATAATGCTACAGTCGATTTAAAAGTATTCAGTTTATTGTCCGGCAACAAAGATATTAACATGTTTTATGATGGCGGCAACACTTATACTGTAAGGGCTTATGATGTTAATGGAAATCCGGTAAAGGCCGGTGAGAAGGTAACATTTGCCATTGGCAGTAAAACCTATGTAAAAACTACAGATAAAAACGGCTTTGCAAAACTCAAAATTGATTCAAAACCTGGCCTTTATCAGATTGGGGCAAGATATAACAATTATGTTGTTTTAAATGACCTTTATGTGAAGCCGGTGCTGAAGCCATTAACCAGTTTAAAAAATAAACATCTTAAATCAACTATAAAATTCAAAGTTAAGTTTTTAGGTAAAAACAAGAAAAATAAATTAATCAAAGTAAAATTTAACAAAAAAACTTATAAGGCGAAAACCAATAAGAAAGGAATTGCAGTATTTAAGTTAAAAACTCCTAAAAAACTTGGTAAATACAAAACCGTTGTTTCTTATAAGAAAACAAAACTAACCTTGACCTTTTACAAATATTATATTTAAATGAAGAGAAAATCTCTTCATCTTTTTTTTAATTTTAAATGGTTGTAACTGTACAGCCTTCTTTTTCAATTATCAGGGTATGTTCCTTTTGACTTACAAAGCAGTCCTGCTTTTCGCGCAGTGGGGCATACGGATAGACTGCCATTGCATCTCCCAGCTGTTTAAGTGCAATGGATCCTTTTCTCTCACCAAATTCATTTGTAATCCATCTTCCTGAAAATGGAACGTATCTGTGATGATGCTGGATGTATTTTAAAACCCTTTGTGTTGATTTCATACGGAAGGGTTTATTTGCCATGTATGAGTAGATGTAATGTCCTGGTGCATCGTTCACAATTCCTTCCCCGTTTGTTGCAAATGGCTCTATTGCAACGGCCTGACCTTCCTCTAAAACGTAATTGTCGTGGTTATCATAATTTGGCACGGAAATGCCTGCGTGTAAATTATTCTGCTCTAAACTGTGACCGGTTAAATTGAATATCGGATTTAATTTATACTCTGCAATTGCCTCGTGAACTGCGGCACCTATTTTTGATACTTCGATTCCTGCTCTTGCGGTTGCAATTGCCGCTTCAAGACCTGCTGCTGATGCTTCAACTATCTCTTCGTGCAGATTGATTTCGTCCTGTGTGTAGTTTTCATCAATGTTTCCATCAGCAATCACGGTAACTGCAGTATCTGCAATATATCCGTCAATCATTGCTCCCAGGTCTAGTTTGACCATGTCTCCGGCATGAATCACTGTTTTATCTCCTGCAGGAGATGTGTAGTGGGCTGCAACTTCATTCAATGATACGTTACATGGGAAAGCAATTTGAGCACCAGATTTTAAAATTTCATTTTCAACATATTCAACAAGATCTATAACTAATGTTCCTTCCTTAATCATCTTTGAAGCATCTTCACGTATTTTTGAAGCAATTTTTCCTGATTCTATATAAGATTCTATCATAAATTTTTACCTTCTTTTTGATACAATTAAATATTTAATTGATAAATGTTATATAATATTATATATTACTATAAAAGTATATATTAATTGGAGGTTAAAAAATGGAAATTCCTACAATACCTGACCAAATGTTTATATTAATCCTTGTGGTTATTGCGGCTATTGTATTGATAATCATTGTTTTCCAATGGAAAAGCATATCCAAATCCAAAAGCTCTATTGCCATTCTTGAAAAAGAGATTGAGCTTAAAAAGATGTCTATGGTCGAAAAAGATATTGAATCTAAAAGATTAATGGATAATCCTATTCCATTGCCACAGGAACAGCAAGACCGTCTTTCTGAAATTAGACAGTCCACAACTGAAGCAAGAAGTCGTGTCGGTTTCCTTCACTCTGAAATCAATGAAAGGCTGGCAAGGCTGGAAGCTGAAACCGAACAAAGGAAACTTGAAAAGATGCTTACCGAAATCGAAGAAAAAGAGCAAAAACTTAAAAACATGAAGAAATAGGTGGTAAAATGGATGCTATGGAAGTAGTTGCAGTTATTATTTTAATTGTTGCAATTGCAGTTTTAGTTTATTATTATTTGTTAAACAGTCCGGCTACAATGGACAAATTGAAATCTTATGTCCCAACAAGTGCAGATGCACACATGGGTGAAGTTTTAAACAATGATTCTCCAGAGTATGCTGATTTATCAAAAGAATCTTCAAAGGGTGATTCAATGGGAAAAAGAATCAAAGTTAAATTAAGTGATATTGACATGTCTAGTTTAAACACTGATGTCTTTTCAAATAAAATTGATGCATTTTTGGATGCCAAAAGTGAAGAATTAATTAAAGACTGGTCTTTGGCCACTACTGATGATTTGGAAGATTTGGAAAATAAATTCTCTGAAACCACTGCCAGTGTTGATAATTTGGAGAAAGATTTCATTGAATTTAAAAAATCATCTGAAGAATTCCAAAAATCTACCGAAGAAAAATTAAATGATCTTGATAAAAGAATTGAATCATTAGAAAATAAGTAATTATTTTCTTTGATTTTTTTCAATTTGCGAAAACTTTATATATGATGGAGACCATAATTAGTAATGTTACTGGTTTTTATAGCAGGGTGGGGTAGTCTGGTGAACCCGCAGGGCTCATAACCCTGAGATCCCTAGTTCAAATCTAGGCCCTGCTAATTTATTAAATTTTTTCATGGCAAGTTAAAGACAGCTGCTGGTTAATTTTTTTAACTAAGGAAACTCCGCACATCAAACAAGACTATGGCGTTGAAAAACGTATACTGAGAAGTATGACTCTGGAGCAGAAACGACACGGCTTTTAATGGTAGACGATGACAGTTAATTGAGGACATTAAAAGAAACGGTGAAACGGCCATTCCATAGGATGCAAGAGCAAAGTTGCCGATAATCGCTTGTGTAGGCAAGGTAGTTCGCTAAGATGAATGCTGTTGAACAGAATGTGGGTTACTCTTAACATGCCATGAATATGTATTTATTCTATTTTTTTTCACTGTTGTGAGTGTTGGCAGAAATTATTTAATTTTGAACATTTTTTATTTTTCTCCTTTATTTTTTCATGATTCTATTTTTTTAAGTCATTGATATGAATCTTATCGCACTAATAACTGAATATAAATCCATTTTATTTCCTTCAACTAGATTAAATAGTCTTATTGCATTATATGATGCTACTATGGTGAACATTAGGTTTTGTACTCTTTTTAAGCCGACTATAGGAATATAATCATAGTTGTAAATTCTTTTAAATGTTCCATTATGCGATTCTACTGTCTTTGAACGAAGTTTATAGTCTTTCATTCCCTCTTTGGTGGACATTAATCGTTCTACTTTGTATGTTACTTCGTGAATATATCTTGTTATTGTTCTATGGTTTGTTGTGTAGCAGGTTCCTTTGTATTTGCAGTTTTTGCATGCTTGGTAGTTAGAATAGACTAATTTGATTTTATTTCCTCCTCCTTTTTCTTGTGGTGCTGGATATGCTCCATCAAGAGTTAGTTCTTCATTATTTGGGCAAATGAAAACATTTTTATATTCATCAAAAACAAAGTAATCTATAGCAAATGGATTGTCAGGTAAATTTCCTGAATTCTTTCTATTTTGCTTTGATGTTGGAATTAAGGCAGTTATATTTAATTCTTCGAGATATTGCAAATTTGCTAGTGTTAAATAGATTGTATCTGCGCTAATTTTTAGTGGTTTGATTTGTAAATTGGCGAGAATTTGTTTCATCAATGCTGGAATTTGATAATGATCCGTAGGATTTTGAACTGCATTAACTCCACAAATCAGCTTTGATTTTGTATCTGTTCCCAATTGAATGTTAAATGAAAATTTAGGGTATTTTTGACCTTTATTTTTAATTTTCATCAACCTAGCATCATGATCATTCAAAGCAAGCGACACTTGACCAGAATAATCTAACAAACGCCACCAATAAAAAAGAATATCAACTTTTTCTTCATCAGATTTAGATTTATCATTCATAAATTTCCTCCCAGTTCTTCTAAGCTGTTTAATTTCATCTTTTGACAATTCCTCAATCATATAATGCTTTATTAACAAACTAATGTCTTTTTCTTTAATTATATTAAATGGCGAATTATGAGCATTCTTTATTGTTCCATCAATTGCAATATGTTCAAAATCTGTTAAACCTATCCTATTAGCCACAATTAGGATGAAACTCATAATTAATTGAAATATTGGTTGAAAATACTTACAATAATCCCTTATTGTCCTATCACTTGGCTCCAAGCCATGATAAATTAAATTATACAAATGATTATACTTAGCATTATAAGCCAACTCTATTGTACTTGTTATTTTATTAATATACCTGTAAAAAATTAGTTTTATCATGTCTTTAAGGTCAAATGGTGGTTTTCCAACATTTGAAGTCTTACGTTCAATTTTAAAGTAATTAAAAGTACCATTCACAATTTCAGAAGCGAAATACATAAGTTGAAATTCACCATCCATTTCATCAATTTCCCTACTAAAATCCATCAAAATATTGCTATTCAAAATCATAATAACCAAAACCAAATATACTTATCTATATAATTATAAAATTAATTATAATCAATTATATATTTGTAATTACTAATATAAATATATTTAAATAACTTATAGTTACTATAAATAATTGTATACTTTTATAATTTGATATTAATAATATTAAACAAGTTATAATAAAATTTAATAGAAATAATATAATTAAACTTAAAAATATCGTGAAAAATAAGTTAAAAAATTAATATTATTAAAATTGAACAGTTTTTAAAAAAAAGTTATAAAATTAAAGAAAAAATGAACATTGGCTAAAGACTAATAATTTCTGCCAACACTCATTTTGGAGGTTTATACGTTGATTGTTTTGAAAACAACTCAAAGGGATTATGGTATTGATTTATTGCGGATTGTATCAATGCTAATGGTTCCAATAGTTCATATATTGGGTCAAGGTGGGGTTATTAGTGCTACAATTCCTTTTTCTTTGCAATATGAGTCTGCTTGGTTATTGGAGTCATTTTTATTAGTTGCTGTTAACTGTTTTGTTTTAATTACAGGTTATGTTTATTATGGTAAGGAAACTAAATATTATCGTTTATTGACATTGTGGGCTGAAGTTTTATTTTATTCTATAATAATTATTATTATACTTAAATTCTTATTGCCTGGTGAAATTGGTTTAGAGCAGTTCTGGAAAAACATTATTCCAACATTTATACTAATAGTCAATTTAGTAGGTATTGGTTCTTTACTGCATATGTTGGTATGTTTTTAATTTCACCATTTGTAAACTTGGGTTTAAAACATTTTAATAAAAAACAAGATCTGGCGGCATTTTTAAGCGTATTTATTATATTTTCATTATTGCCAACAGTTTTAAACCAGGATGCAGCATTTAATCTTAATCAAGGATACAGTGTATTATGGTTCATTGTTTTATATTATACTGGAGGTCTTTTACATAAATATAATGTATTTAAAATCTTTAAAACTTATAAATGGCTTTTAATTTATATTATATGTATGTTAGCTTCTTGGCTAATTAGATTTGTCCTTGAATCAATTGGTTTGATAGAAACTGGTTTTGCTTTATATTCCTTTAATTGTTATTTATCTGTATTGAACTTTATAGGTGGAATTGCATTATTCTGTGTATTTAAAAGATTGAATATTACTAAATCATCAGTCATATCTATTATTAAATTCTTCACTCCAGTCTGTTTTGGTGTTTATTTGATTCATAACAATATGTCATTAGCCCATTTCTACTTTGATGGTAAATTCGCATTTTTAGCTTAAATGAATCCAATTTTGATGATAATTAGTGTTATTCTTATTGGAGTTGCAATATTTGTTGTATGTGCTATCGACTGGATACGGGAATTGCTATTCAGAAAATTAAAAGTCAAATCTAGACTTGCTAATTTGGAAAAAAATATCTATTTGAAATTTGATAACTATTTAAGTTAAATAGTTATTTTTTTTAAAGTCGTAATGTGGGATTATACTTATGAACATTATGTATTGAATAGATTTTGGCAGTGAAAATGACAATAGATATTGTACAGTTTTAATTATTGGATTATAAAATTAATGAATTACTTTATAGCTATCTACAGCTTTAACAGTTGTGAAAATGGATTCAATCGAAATACTTTGAGGTATGAAATTGATTAAACTGAAACTAGATGCTGTTGATTTAAGCTATGTAAATGGCAGAAGTAAATGTGTAGATTGAGAATTGATTATGATATTGTTTACTTTAAGTATCTAAACATAAATAATATTTAATGTAAATTTAATATGTATTTATGTATAAAAAAATTTGATGTGTTTAATATGAATTTTAAGAGAATTATTTTAATTTCATTAATTCTATGTTTCTTGTCGTTTTCTTGTGTATCGGCAAGTGAAAATCAAACATCAATAGAAAATTCTAATGTTAATAACATTAATGTTATTAATGTGGTTGATGAGGATATTAATGAATATGATAATGACATGTTTACTGGAAAAAATGTTTCTGAAGGACAGGGTGTTGTCTCTGGGGAATTGCTTTTTAGCAGCAATGTTAATGATAAAAATGCCACAGTTAATCTAGTTGATAGTCCTATAGTTGCTGGAGAAAATGGTTCTGATGGAAGCGGTGTTGTTTCTGTGGAATTGCTTTCCAGTAGCAATGTAAATGATAAGTTGTCTGCTTCAAAGGTAGGGACCCGTGATGAATTGAATAATTTGGTTCTTGCTGCCAAAGAGGGTTCAACAATAACATTGGATAAGGATTATAATTTTGAAGCAAATGCAAATTCTATTGAAATAACTAAAAGCCTTGTAATTGATGGTAGGGGGCATACGATTGCTCCTGGATATAATCCGGTTTTTAATTTAAAGTATGAGAATTCCATTCGAAAAATTGAAATAAAAAATATTGATTTTGTAGGTGGAAGTGGAGGGAGTATAACTGCTGATGGGCGGTGTCCTTTTATAATTTCCAATTGTAAATTTATAAACTGCACTAGGGGAGGTCTTGCAGGTGCAATTTCAGCACTGGCTAAATATAACTCCCAAATTATTGATTGTACTTTTAAGAAATGTTATGCTTTTGGGGAGACTAAAACTGTTAGATGGGAAACCTTTTCCACTATGACATCTACTTCATCCAGTTCTGGCGGTGCAATTTTAATTTCAGATTTGGTTACTGTTAAATCTTGTAGATTTGAAGATTGTTCTGCCGGAGATGGGGGTGCAATAAATGCATATGGTAAATGTCAAATAATTGATTGTGTTTTTGTTAAAAATCACGCAGGAAGAGTTGAATGTATGCAGTCTTATGAGCATGGAGGTGCCATTTATCTTCATGGCGGATCCGGTGCTTTAGTTAAGGGATGCACATTCAATGAAAATTTTGCCGGACGTTTTGGAGGCGCAATATCAATATCTGCTAATGATGTTAGAATTGAGGATTGTGTTTTTAATTCAAACTATGTGGATGATAGCATAAAACAAAAGGGTGGTGCATTATTTATATTTTCAGATTCCAGGATTGGCGACACAGGTATTCAAATAACTCGGTGCACATTTAACAATAATGGATATAATGGTAATAATCATTACTGTAAATATGGTGGAGCAATATATTTTGATGAAGGAATTATTGTTGGGCAAATTTCATATTGTAATTTTACAGGTAATGGTGCATCAAAAGAAGGTGGAGCTGTATATGCTTCATCTAATTGCAAATCTCTTAATTTTAAAGGATGTTTATTCACCAAAAATCAGGTTAAGAAATATGGTGGGGGAATATATCTTGATTCTAAATCTTCATACGTAATAGATTGTGCATTTGTCGAACAGCCGAATGCAATATATTGTGACAATAAGAAATGTGAAGTTAAATTTTGTACTTTTTTAAGGAATACCAATTATGATGTCTGGTCTACTAAAGAAATAAATATTGCAAACAATTGGTTTGGAAATACTATGGATAACAGGTATTACGATTTGGCCAAACTCAAAGGCAAAGCAGTTAACCTTAATAATAGAGAAAATCTATATCTGGTTGCAACATCTATGGATAAAAACTACTTTATTGGACAGGAATCTATAATTAATTTAAATATGAAATATATGCGTGATTCTCCTACAGATAACACCAATTTACCTCCATTTAATAATCCGGCGATTAGTTATGTTGTAAGTGCAGTAAATGCAAGGGTGGTTTCTAATAATCTTTATTTGGCAAACGGCAAATCATCTTTTAAATTTTTGGCTGATATTTCTAAAAGCACATCTTCTATTACTGTGGATTGTTATGGTGCAAAACTTACTTTAAATTTAAAGATAAATCCAAATTCCTTCACTGCCCTTCAAGCAGCAATTGACAGTTCTCAAAATGGAGTTTTAAATTTGCTTCATAATTATTCTCGTGACAGATCTATTGATGGTGATATGAGTATAAATATTTTAAAAAATTTTGTAATTAATGGTAATGGTTATACTGTTGATTCAAAAAGCATTGGCAATGTTTTTAAGATAAAAAACATTAACGCTAATGTAGAAATAAATAATTTAAATATTGTTAATTGTAATTCAAGTTATGGTGCGGCCATTGATGCTTATGCAGATAAGGTTATAATCAATAACTGTAAGTTCATTAATTGTTCAGCTAAATTTGATGGTGGTGCAATTAAAATGGAAGGAAATGGAATTACAATAACTAATTCTACTTTTAATAATAATTTCGCTGATAGAACTGGAGGTTCTGTATATATAAAATGCTTTAATAAAGATAATGTTATTAAAGATTGTATTTTCATCAATTCAAATTCTAGATTTGACGGATGTTTTATTTATGTCAGTAGTTATACCAACTTAAATCTTACTAATTCAATATTATTAACAGACTCTCCAACAAGGTATATTGGTAAACCTCCTGATGATTTACAATTTAATGTTATGTTTATTGAGAATAATTGGTTTGGCGGTACAAATGATAATATTTTAAAAAATTATGATTTGCTCAAAAATATTGATGTTAAAAATTTGCTTTATTTAAATGTTACACCATCTAGTCCTGGAATTCATGCAGGAAATAGTTCAAAAATTACTCTTAAATTCTATTCATATGATTTGAAGACAAAACAATCAGTTCCTTTAACCAACTTTATAAATATGAAATTTGGTGTTAAACTATTGAAAGAAGGGGGTAATCTTAGTTCTGATTCAATTATTTTAACTAATAATAAGGGGGATGTGGTTTATACTTCAAGGTCTAATGGTATAATGCCTATAGAAATTGACTATAACTTATTCAAACATAGGATTTATATTGACCAGTTTTATGATGGTTCTTTTACTGCTCTTCAGTATCTGATTAATAATTCAGGCAGTGTTATAAATCTTGAAAAGAACTACACTTATTCTTACCTTTCAGATTATAACATAATTGATGGTATCGTAATTAATAAAAATTTAACCATTAATGGGAATAATCATGTTATAGATGCTAATAAAACTATTAGGATTTTTAACATAGGTAAATATAAGGTTGTTTTCAATAATATCACTTTTATTAATGGTATTGCCGATAATGGAGGCGCAATTCTCACTTCTCCTTTAACTGACATATCTATTAACTCTTGCAGATTTGAAAATAATTCCGCAACAAATGGTGGTGCTATTTATTTAAAATGTTATAGGAATGCTTTCATCAATTCATCTGTATTTAAAAACAATTCAGTCAGTGAAAAAGGTGGTGCTATCTTTTATGATGGAGACGATCAAATGTCTACCTCTTGCAGTATATCAGGTATATTTCTAAATAATAATGCATCTAATGATGGGGGTGCTGTGTATATACGTGATGTTTCCAATTATAAACTTTCAGGCAATTTTACAAATAACACTGCAAAAAATGGAGGTGCTGTTTATTCCCATACGACCATTGCAATTAGGTACTTTTTAATTGATGGAATTTTCAATTCAAATAATGCAGATTGCGGTGGTGCAGTTTATGCATATAGTTCATCTGGTAACTTCAAAGGCACTTATCAGAATAATCGAGCTTCAAAAGATGGTGGTGCAATTTATCTGACTGAATCATATATGCTCAATAACATAACTGGAAAATTTTATGATAATGTTGCAAAAGGTTATGGAAGTGCAGTGTGTGCAGAAGAAATTAGAAACATGGGAATAAATTTATTCGAGTCAATTTTCATGAGAAATGGTGGCGGAAAATCCACTGTTTATTCATCAGGATACCGTTATCTTAATATTTATGATTCTATTTTAATTAATAACACTGATTTGAGAATATTGGATACCTCTAAAAAAGAAGCCGTTGACGGTCGTCTAAAATCACTCAACAATTGGTTTGGCCACACTAGTGATAATCTCGATATAAAGCCTAGTGTGGGTGAAAGGGTGGAATTAAATAATTGGTTGTTTTTAGATGTCGGTTATGGAAAAACAGATGTTCATCAGCATTCTAAAAATAACATTACCTTTGCATTTAAGTCATTTGATGCAAAAAAAGAATCAATCTCAGATTATAATGGTAATATTAAGATTAACTTAAGCTTAAAATCAAGCTCAGGCAAATTCACTAACAACTCCTTTATTTTAGGCAATTCTCTAGTTAAAGTTATATATATGCCAAGTAGTTTCGATATAAATAAAGTTGTTGTTTTGGCAAATCTCTCAAAATATTCATTTAATGTATATGAAATAAAATATAATGTTGTTGAACATCCTATTGATTCGTTCTACAATTTGCAGAGTATGATAAATCATGTTGTGGGTAATGTTCTTAATTTATATAATGATTTTAAATTTTATCCTGATCATGATGATCCTAATGGAATAACAATAAATAGGAATATTATCATTAATGGAAACGGTTATAAGGTTGACGGTAACGGTGCTTCACGTATCTTTACTATTTTATCAGATAATGTCATTCTCGAGAATATTTCTCTCATTAACGGTAATGAAATCAACGGCAGTGCAATATATGCTTCAGGTAAAAATATTTCAATAAGGAATTCTATTTTATTGAATAATTTTGACATGGTTATCTATGCTACAAATCCATTAAATGCAAGTTATAACTGGTGGGGAAATACAGTAGACAATTTCAATAAAAAGGCTAATGTTAGTGATAATGTTGTTGTGAACAATGCTTTATTTGCGAGTTTCAATGCTAATTCAAATATTATTGGTTCGGGAAACAAAACAACACTTGCTTTAAATTTAACTAACTTATATGACTTCAATTCAAGATTAAATTCAACATATGATGGACTTAATCTATTTGCATTTGATTTTAATGCGTTTGGAGGAAAGATTAATGTCACTTCAGGCAAGATAAAAAAAGGAAAAATTCTCATTTCATTTGAAGCTATCGGACCCGTTTATGGTGAAATTTATGCTAAATATGAGAATGTGGAGTTAAAACATGAATTTGAAATAATTTATGATGATGATTCATTCACTGCTCTTTATATTTTGATAAATAAAACAGCTGTCAATGGTATTGTTAATTTAACACATGATTATAACTTTTATTATTATGATATTGATTATGCTGACGGTATTCCGATAGATAAGGCAGTGATAATTAATGGAAATGGATTTGAGATTAGCGGAATGAATCAATCAAGCATATTTGATATATCTTCAGACAATGTCTCTTTAATGAATATTCATTTCGCAGATGCAATATATACAATTGAATGGTTGGGAAACAATGGTGTAATAAACAATATTTCAGTCAATAATGCCTACTCTGCATTAAGCTATTCCGGTTCTAATTTGCTTGTAATAGATTCAAATTTCACTCGTGCCGGAATCTATTCCCTATATCTGGAAGGTTCAAATCATGTTGTTGACGGTTGTGAATTTGTAGGTAATTCCGGACCTTCAATAATTGGATATAATATACTTGATTTAAATATTGTTGATTCAGTATTTAACAATAATAATCCTGCTTCAAGCATTATTGAATTATGTTGGTGTGAAGATGTAAATATCAGTGATTGCATTTTCAATAATCAAAATAATCGCTCCATTAATATTTTACAGGGATCAACCGTTTATTTGGATAACAATAATCTTTCAGGATCAGATTATATTTTTAACAATGGTACTATTCTTTCAAAAACCTTTGCTTGTCTGGATGATGTCAATTTAAATCATATGGTTGGTGATGTGATTTTATTAAATGCTACAATATATGATGATAATAATAATGTCATTTTAATTGATGTGTTTAATTTCAAAATTAACAATGAACTTTTTGAGGCTGAGTTTTATATTGATGCATATGAGTATTTATGGGTATTAACAAATGGGTCATGGATTGTTGTTCCTGCTATTGATAAAAATTCCTTTGTAAATTGTACTGTTGATTCTCTGTTAGTTAATGCATTAAAATATAATTCATCCGTTATAATTACAAGTATTAGTGATGTTATTTATGGTGATGATGTAAAAATAGGTTTCGAGTTTGAAAACAGTACTGCAGTTCTGGTTACAGTTACTCTTAACTCTGAAGTGGTATTCAATGAAACTGTAAAGAGTAATAATATTTCTATTTCTGATTTTGGAACTGGATTTTATAATATAGTAATCCGTACTTTAGAAAATGAATTTTATCGCTCAAGCAGTGTTGTTTCAGATTTCAGAGTTAATAGAGCAAGTTCTTCATTAACTCTCGAGGAAATACTTGATGTTTATTACGGCAAAGATATAATTATTAATTTCACTGTTGAAAACAGAACTAGTGTTGTTGCTTCAATTTATAATATTGATACAAAGGAGTTTATTTTCAACGATGTCATTGAGGGCAATTTATTTAGTCTAAATAATTTGCCTGTAGGTTCATATGCTGTAACATTAACTAATATTATAGATAGAAATTATAATCCTAGCGGAGATTATGCTTCATTCAATGTTTTAAAAGTTAATTCATCTATAATTCTTGATAATAAAACAGAATACGTTTATGGTAATGTTACAATTAATTATACTGTTGATAATTTAACCAATATTATTGTAACTATTGTTGATTTGGAAAACGGTGATGTATATAATTTCACAACTACAAATTCAAGTATTAATCTTGATTTGGATGCTGGTTATTATCAAATTACTGTGGTTAATGTGGAAACCAGTGATGTTTTCTCCAGTCAGGATTTAAAAATATTCCGTGTCATTCCTGCAAACTCCTCTGTTGAAATAGATGACATTGATGATGTGTATTATGGAGATGACATTGAAATTTACTTTGATGTAATCAATGCTACAAATGTTACTGTTATTGTAAAGGATGAAAACAATAATGTTATCTATAAAAATAATACTGATGAAAGCTATTTTGATCTTTCAAATTTGGCTGCAGGTAAATACACTGTAGAAGTTTATAATTCAGGTTCTAAAAATTTCAACCCTAGCAATGACACTAAAATATTTTACATATTTAAAGCAGGTTCATTCATTGAATTTGACTATTTAAATGTAACATATTATGGAATGCCTTTCAGATTGGATTATGATGTGGAAAATGAAACATTATTGCATATCTGCATTTATGATTCTCAAGGAAATGTTATTTTTGATAAAAATTTCAACGAAATTGCTAAACTTCCTGAGGATATGTCTAATTTGACTGAAGAAGCTTATTTGGGTTATTATTTCTTTATTTATAGAAATTTAACAGTTGGAAAATATTCTTTCGAGTTTACAAATCTGGGTAATTCCAATATCAGTGGAAGTAAAGTTAATGGCAGTTTTGAAATTATAAAAACTCATTCTTATGTTGAGGTTTTTGTTGATTCAATCAACCATGGTGAGGATTTGGAAGTCTATATTTATGTTGTTAACGTCACAGTTGTCAATGTGATGATTAAAAATGGCGCTGGAGATATTGTTTATAATGAGAATGTAACTAGTTCTCCGATTACTGTCAGTGATTTGCCTTCGGGCAAGTACACAGTTACTGTTACCAATTATGGCACTGAAAATGTAATTGGAAATTCCTCATCTCAGGAATTCTATGTTTATAAACTCAATTCCACCGTTACATTGAATAATATATCTGATATTTATTACGAAGATGATGTCTTGATTGATTTTGATGTTAATAATAGGACTATTGTAAATGTATTGATTCAAAATCAGGATGGAATGGTTGTTTATAACCGTAACGTGACTGTCAACATTCTTCTGATTCCTAGTTTTGATGTTGGAAATTATACTGTAACCGTTACAAATCTGGAAACATTTAATGTTAGTCAAAGCACAGATTCAAAATCATTTAAGATTTTAAAGAAAATAGTTAATATTACTGTTGTTGTTGAGAATAATGTCTATGGCCAATTAACTGTTATTAATGTAATTTCTGGTATTGATGGTATTTTGCCTGTTAATGTTGCCAATAAGCAACTGTTTGTTGATGTAGTGGATGGTCACGGAAAGACTATGGTTAGTCTTGATGTTGGAAATTACACAGCTTATGTCAATTATACGAATAGTAATTATGATATTAACCTAACTAACTGTTCGTTTATTGTATCTAAAGCTGATGTTGCTTTAAGAATTGAAGTTTTGGATAAAGTTTATACTGCTGATATCACAGGTAATGTATTTGCCAGTGTTGATGGTGAGTATAGTGTTGTTGTTGGTAAGTATAGTATTCCTGTAGTTGTTTTAAATGGTGTTGGCGCTTTTGATTTAGGTATTATTGATGCTGGAAATTACACTGCTCGTGTAATATTTGCCGGAAATGATAATTACAACAGCAATGATAATGAAACCACTTTTGAAGTGGCTAGAACTGGAACCAATTTCAATATTATTGCTAATGTAACAAACATTACCTATGGAAATTCAGTAAATGTCACTCAAAGTCTTCCTGATGGAGCTTATGGAAATGTCACTTATTTCTTTGATAATGGAAGTGTAATTAAGGTTTTAAATGTTGGTGAATCATTTATCATGCCTATTTTGGATGTTGGAACTTATGTGGTTTATGCCAACTATTCAGGCGATTCAAATTATGCTCCTGCAAGGGATTCATTCACATTGACAATTAATAAGGCGATAAATAACATTATTGTATCAGGTATGAATGTGGTATATCCTCAAAATGTGACAATTACTGTCATGGCTGATGTTGATGGTGAATATAGTGTTGTTGTCGGTGGCAAAATAGTTATTGTTTCTGTTTTAAATGGTATCGGAATGAATTCAATCTATCTGGGTGCTGGAAATTACTCTGCTTGTGTTGAATTCAGTCATGTTAATTACAAAAATAATGTCACAATCATTCCATTCAATGTTGCTAAGGCTGATGTTGTGTTAAGTATTGAGGTTTTGGATAAGGTTTATGGTGCTGATATCACAGGTAATGTATTTGCCAGTGTTGATGGTGAGTATAATGTTGTTGTCGGGGTGCATAGTATTCCTGTGACAGTTTTAAATGGTATTGGTGCTTTTAATTTTGGTATTATGGGTGCTGGAAATTACACTGTTCGCGTAATATTTGCTGGAAATGAAAATTATAATGAAAATGAAAATGTTTCAACTTTTAAAGTCACTACTACCGGCACTAACTTTGTTATAATCACTAATGGCAGTGAAATAACATATGGTGGAGCTATTAATATTACTCAACGTCTCCCTGCTGAAGCTACAGGTAATGTAGTTTATAGATTTGCTAACGGAACAATAATTAAAGTCATTGGTGTTAATGAGGCATTTGTTTTATCAGGATTGGATGCAGGATCATATGTGGTTTATGCTAATTACTCTGGTGATTCTAATTATGCTTCTGCACTTGATAGTGTGACAATAGTGATTAATAAGGCTATAAATAATGTTGTTATAAGTGCATCTGATGTTACCTATCCTGATAATGTTACACTTAATGTTAAGGCTGATATTGATGGAGTTTATATTATTTATGTTGGTGGTAGTGAGGTTAAGGTTAATGTTGTTGATGGTAAGGGAAATTTCAGTATTTCTTTAGGAGTTGGAAAATATAGTACGCTAACTCATATTTATATCCCTAATTATGAAAATAATGTTTCAGAGGCTAAATTTAATGTTTTAGCTGTTGAAAATTATGATTTTAATATGACTGTCGTTGATAAGACTGTTATTTTCACTGCTCCTAGTGATGCTAAGGGTAATATAACTCTTGTTGTTGGTAACACAACCCATGTCATCAGTTTGGTGAATGGTTCAGCAAGTATCACTCTAAATGAATTGATTGAAGGCTTAAATATCCTTAAAATCACATATTCTGGAGATTCTAAATATGCGCCAAGGATTTATTCAACTGATTTGACTGTCGACACTAAGATTATTGCTTCTGATATGACTTGTGCTTATAACAGTGGCCTTTCCTATCAGGTTAAAATCACTGATAACAATGGAAATCCACTGAAAGGTAAAAATGTAAGTTTAACGGTGAATAAGAAAACATATTTCTTCACCACTGATGATAAGGGTATTGTTAGTCTTAAGGTTAATCTGCCTGTTGGAACATATCAGGTAACAATTACTGCTTTAGATTGTGGCAAGATAGTTACAAAGAATTTAAATATTGTCAAAAGATTTATAGGCAATAAGAATATTGTGAAATATTACAACAGTAACTATAAGTACAAATTTCAGGTGATTGGTGATAATGGTAAGGCTGTTGGTAAAGGAGTGAAAGTCACTGTTAAAATAGGTAAAAAAACCTACACTTTCAAAACAGACAGTAAGGGTTATATCACAATCAAATTGACTAAGGCATACACTCCTAAAAAGTACACAATTACTGCAATTTACAAGGGATACACCATTAAAAACAGAATCAATGTAAAACAGGTGCTCTCAGCTAAGAATTTTAAAGTCAAAAAGTCTGCTAAAAAACTTGTCCTGTTCGCCAAACTCAAACAAGGCAAAAAACCTCTTAAAAAGAAGATAGTAATATTTAAATTTAAAGGTAAAAAATACAAAGCCAAAACCAATAAAAAAGGCATTGCAAAAGTAACCATTAAAAAGAATGTTATCAATAAGCTTAAAACAGGTAAAAAATACAAATTTACTATTGCTTATTTGAAGGACACAATAAAAAGAAATGTAAAAGTTAAACGTTAGGGAATCTATTCCCTAATACTATTTTTTTTAGTGCTCTTTTTGAATCCTCTTATTTAACCATAGCCTTTAATTGAATTTTTTTCTGTAAATTTAATTCTATTGTTATTCTTTTTACCAATCATGAAATACGAATAAATTTGAATATGTTTTAAAAAATAAGATGAATATTTGCATATGTTATGCCAACAAATATACTCTACAAGTAGGAAAAAACAGTTGATTGAAAAGATTAATTTAATTGAAAGTATGGTTAATAATTGTTATAGTTGATAAGTTACATGTTGATAAAATACATTAGTATTGTATTATTCGATATCTCTGCTGTGAAAAAGTAGGTTGCCACCACATACATGTAGATGAAATTGATCATGAAAAAATAAAAAAAAGTTAGTAACTGTAAAACACAGTTACTTGAGTATTATTTTAACTTTTTTGTTTGCTTTGTTGTAGCAGTTGTTGCCTTTGTAGGTTACTGTTGCCTTGTATTTGCCTTTTTTGGTCAGTTTTTTAATTTTGAAGGTTGCTTTACCTTTGGCATTAGTTTTGGCAGTATAGGTTTTCTTATTAACCTTGATAGTGACCTTAATGTTTTTCATGGCTTTGTTCTGATTATCTTTCAGAGTTACAGTGTATTTTTTGGTTTTAAGTGATTTTTTGAAAGTCTTTTTGAAAGAGAATTGGCAGGTGAATTGATTTCTACTGATGATCCGGATTATAATCAGATTTTGGATATTATTAAGGAAACAATGAATCTTTGCCGTGAACTTAACAGTGGAGTTCATACAGAAGAGGAAAATCTTGAATATTTAAGTAAAATTATTGGAAAAGATGTTGATGAGTCTGTTTTTTTCATGCCTCCATTCTATGTGGATTATGGCAAAAACATAACTATAGGTAAAGGTGTTGTTATCCAGCAACTGTGCACTTTTATGGACCGTGGAGGCATAACTATTGAAGATGGGGTCTTTATTGCTCCTAAAGTTAATCTAACCACTTTAAATCATGATTTCAATCCTGAAAATCGAAGCGGAACATATGCTAAACCAATTCACATTAAAAAGAACGCTTGGATTGGTATTGCTTCAACAATTCTTCCGGGAGTAACCATTGGGGAAAATTCTATTGTTGGTGCAGGAAGTGTTGTAACAAAGGATGTTCCTGATAATTCCATTTATGCAGGAAATCCTGCCGGATTCATCAAAAGAATAGATGAATGATTCTGAAGTTTATGGGATACTTTTGTATTCCAATTATTTTTTTAATGTTTGCAGGTATAAACCATTTATCATTATATTTTTTGAAAATTTCATGATTTTTTTAGTAATCTTTTTTTACTTATTTCAATAATTTTTTGAGTTTTTGGGGGAGGGTGAACATTTTCTGACCATTCTTAGAAAATATTTAATATTAACTCATTTTTCCTAATAATTGTTTAATTTATAATTTTTTAATAAAAAATTATTAAAAATTCTTCTATAAAGTAATTGCTTTATTCAACTTAAATATTTTTTTAACTAATATTATATCATGTGGAGGTAATATTATGGATGAATCTGAAATAATAGGTGCTACAATTGGAGGAATTATTTATACAACTATTCTCGCATTAATTTTCGCTGCAATTGTTCATTTCCTTCTGGGAGATACTATTCTCTCAGTATTGGTCTTATACATCATTATTGCGGCGGTACCAAGTAATTTGGTAAATTCATCAATTTCAAAATCATCTGCAATAGTCGGATTATTTTTGGCCATAGTTGTCGTATTTTTAATAATGAATTTCATATTCCCAATTATTCTTGGTCCTAATATAGGTTTCCCATATTCTATGTTGGGTTTGGGTCCGATTATCACAGGTTTGATTGTTTCATTACTTGTTGGTCTGTTTGCGGTTTTTATAAGAGCATAATTTTAGATTAAGTTTTTTACATCGATGTATTATTAAAGTTAAAAAAATCTTTCGGGGTTATGATATGGTAAGATTGTCAAAATGTGCATATTTGGCTTGGGAATTAGGTTCTGCAGAAGCTGCCGGTTTAAAGCAGGAATATTTTTCCGAAGATGAACTGCTTATTGGAATATGCAGTATGGAGAAAATGGTATTTTTAATAAAAGAGAATAAGGTAAATTTTAATGATGAATATGAAGAATTAATTAAAGATGAAAACAATGAGATAAAAGAATTTTTCGATGACTTCAATTTGGATACTACTTCTATACGCCGTGGAATTCGTGAATTGAAGGGAGTCGGTTCTTTTGAACCTGAAAATCATATGGTTTCAAGATCAAAGTCCTGTAAGGTGATTTTTGATGATGCAGGTAAAATTGCAGAAAGTACAAACAGCGATGAGGTTCGCTGCATCCACTTTCTAAAGGCATTGCTGAACAAGCCTTCAGATATTATAAAAACATTCTTTGAAGAAAAAGGAATTGATTTTGAAGAACTGAAGACTAATTTGGACATTAAACCTGAATCAAAAAAATTGAAGCTCTCATCAAATAGTATTTTGGTTAAATATGGTACTAACTTAACCGAACTGGCCAAGGAAGGTAAACTGACTCCTGTAATTGGTCGTGATGAGGAATTATTGCAGGTTGTAAGAACATTAAATAAACGTAAAAAGAACAATCCTCTTATTATCGGTGAGCCTGGTGTAGGTAAGACCGCACTGGTAAATGGTTTGGCCATAAAGATAACTGACGGGAGCATGAAGGATTTCCTAAAAGATAAGCAGATTATTGAAATCAACATGGCTTCACTGGTTGCCGGAACCAAATATCGTGGAGAATTTGAAGAAAAGATAACCAAGCTTGTTAACGAGTCCAAGGACAATCCGGAGGTTATCCTGTTTGTTGATGAGATACATACAATATTGGGTGCAGGTTCAGGCAGCGGAAGTCTTGATGCTTCAAATATTATAAAGCCTGCATTGGCAAATGGAGATCTTGTAATGATAGGTGCAACCACCTTGCAGGAATATCGCAAATACTTTGAAACAGACCCTGCTTTTGAAAGAAGATTCCAGCCTGTAGTATTGGATGAACCTACTCCTGAAGATACATTATTTATTCTTAAGGGACTGAAGGAAAATTATGAGGAGTATCATAATGTCACAATTTCCGATGAGGCAATTGAAGCAGCAGTAAATCTGTCTGTAAGATACATAACCGATAGAAACCTTCCTGATAAAGCATTGGATGTAATAGATGAGGCATGTTCTCGAAAACTAATTCCTAAACTTGATATTACCAATTCATTGAATATTGAATCTATTGTGAGTGAAGAGGATGTAAGAACTGTGGTGTCTGAATGGACTGGAGTTCCTATTTCTGATGAATCTTCCCAATTTGAAAAGGCTCAGCGCATTGAGGAGTTCCTTAAATCAAAAATAATCGGTCAGGATCATGCCGTTGAAAAGGTTTCAAAGAGAATCAAAAATTCCTATGCAGGAATCAACAATCCGGACAAGCCTTTGGCAGTGTTCCTATTTTTGGGACCTACCGGTGTGGGTAAGACATTCTTCTCAAAAACTTTGGCAAAATTCCTCTTTGACAGTGAAAAG
Source organism: uncultured Methanobrevibacter sp. (assembly GCF_946408925.1). Lineage (GTDB taxonomy): Archaea > Methanobacteriota > Methanobacteria > Methanobacteriales > Methanobacteriaceae > Methanocatella. The sequence goes on along the minus strand of NZ_CAMJUE010000016.1, from coordinate 12,213 downwards.
TCATTGATTAGGGTAGACATGTCTGAATATAAGGAAGAACATTCCATTTCAAAGTTGATCGGTGCGCCTCCGGGATATAAAGGTAATGATGAAGGCGGATTTTTAACCAATGCTATCAAGAACAATCCTTATTCAATAGTTTTATTGGATGAAATTGAAAAGGCGCATCCTAAAATATTTGATGTATTCCTCCAGGCATTCGATGAAGGTCGTCTGACAGACGGTAAGGGAAATACAATAAACGCCAAAAATTGTATCTTCATAATGACTTCAAACATTCAGCTTGAAACCAAACAGGATTATAACGTTGCATTTGGAGGAACACAGGAAGATATGAACACTCTCAATATTTTGGATAATTTGGCTCAGGTGATGAGGCCTGAACTGGTAAACAGAATTGATGACGTGATTATTTTCAATGCATTGACCAAATCAGACCATGAGGCATTGGTGAAATTATATGTGGATGATTTGTCAGAGCGCATTTCCTCAGAAAAATCCATTGAACTTAAGGTTAAAAAATCTGTCTATAAATATCTGGTAAGCAAGGGATATAATGCAAACTTTGGAGCCAGATATCTTAAAAGAACAGTTGAAAAGCTTGTTGAGTATCCAATTTCAGACATGATAGTTGGAAGGGAAGTCAAACAGGGCGACACTATTGTAATTTCAGCTGTTCGCAATGAATTAAAATTTAAAGTGGAGTAAAAGGTGTTAATATGATGCAAAGTGAAGTAGAACGTATGGTTGAGGAATTTTTCAGAGGCCAATATGAGGTTGAAAAATTCCTGGGGCATGGTGGTTTTGCCGATGTGTATCTTGTAAATCATGTCTATTTAAACGACCGCCGTGCAATGAAAATCAACAAACAGCCGTTGTCAGTAAATGACATCGATAACATTTTTAAGGAGGCAAGAATCGCTACCTTAATCAGGCACAAGAATGTTATCAGTATGCACGATGCGGGAATCATTTCAGTTTCAGGACAGGACAAAAAGGGATTTTTCAATTTTGGCTTAAAAAACGATAGGGATAAGAAATATGCTTATTTCGTCATGGAATATGTTCGTGGGGGGGATTTATGGGAATACTGGAAATCCTTTGAAAGCCGGGGCAAGATCATGCCTACAATTGAAGCATTGGATATAATGAAACAGATTACAATGGGATTGGATGTATTGCATACAAATAAACCTAAAATCATCCATAGGGATATAAAGCCTCAAAACCTATTGATGAAAATAGAGGACGGCAAGCCACTTATTAAAATCACTGATTTCGGTCTGGCCAATGCTAAGGACAGTGACAGTTCATTTGACAACCTCTCAGTTGCAGGAACTCCACTTTATATGGCTCCGGAATGTTTCAAAAAGAACTTTTCAACAATGAGTGACATCTATGCAATTGGAGTTATTTTTTATCAATTGTTAACCAATCGTTTCCCTTATGACATTATAAAATTTGATATGGGCGATATGTTTTTCGGAAAACCATGGAAAGGTGATTTAAAACCTCCTAGTTATTATAATTCAGATATTCCTTCTGAATTGGATGACATTGTAGTAAAATGTCTCTATGTTAATCCGAAAGAAAGATATAAAGATTCAGGGGAACTGTTGAAGGTCATAACTGATTATATGGAAGATGATTTGGGGGTTAATGAAACCACTGTGATTTACACATCTCAGATTTCCTCATCAGGTTCCGTTAGTGATGACGATGATAAAGTCGTTGAACAGGATTTCACTGAGAGTATGGAAGATTTGTTGTCAGAGGCTTTCAGTTTGGCAAAACAGGAAAACAGATTGGATGATGCCATTGAAATCTTGGAAAAGGCAATTATTAAAAACATCGATGTGCGTGAAAAATACACTTACCGTCTCAGATTATGGAAAGACGAAATGCCTGATGAAAAATTGATGGGTGAATCATTCAAGATTTACAGTCAGGACAATCCTAATTATGCACTTGCCTGTGACCTTTTACAGGAAGCAATTGCATATAATCCTGAATTTAATGATAAATATGAGGGATATATTTCATTATGGACATTATTGTCAGATTTATATGAAAATAAAGATTTAAACAGTGCTGTTGAATCATTAAATGATATAATGGAAGATTATTCATATATTGGTGAAATGTATCGCCCGTTCATGGATATTTTGAAAACAGGTGATGTTGATAAGATTGTTGATGAATCCCTTAAATTAATTAAAAAATACAGATGGGATGACTCTAAGAAAATTGAAATTGCAAGACTGATGGAATTTGCAGTCCTTTCAGACAATGAAATTGAATCCGAATATTCAGGTAAATTGTCTTTATGGAAGCGCGGATTATCTATGTGAGGTGTAATTAATGGATGTAAAAGAAAATATTTATAGAACCAACGGTTTTAGAATTTTGGGATTGGATATAACAACTAAAGGAAGGAAGATAGATAATCGTATTACTAGAATTGACAGGTATAAGCAAAGAAAAAACTTCAGTGACACTGAACCTTTAAAAGGTGTTTTCGATAAATCTAACATGAATTTTTTATTGCCTGTTTCACCTGAACCTTCCTATAATGAGTATCAGGATGCAAAAAATCGTTTAACCAATGTTAAAACAAGAATGATTGATGAAATTTTTTGGTTTTGGCCAAAATCTTTTGACAGTGACCTTGATGAGGAAGTTGCAGATTATTTAAAGGAAAATAATTTTAATAAAGCTATTTCCTATTGGGGAGATACCTCAACTTCAGGCACTATGAACATGACTTCCATTCATAATCTGGCAGTTTTATATCATGTAAGGGCTTTAGATGGATTCATGGACGGTAAAGGAAATAAGAAATTGTTTGAAGATTTGGATTTGGCTTTAAACTATTGGAATCAAACTGTCAATTCAAGTAATTTTAAAAATTATGTTAAGCAAAGAGTGAATGATATAAATGATCCACGGTTGACTGAGGAGTATATCGATGAAATATTTGAAAATTTGCCGTTTGCTTTGTTGAATATTAATTATCTGTTCATCAAAAAAATATTGCGTTCATCAAATATTGGTAAGAGAAAATTAGATTACGTATCTAAATTCATTGATAATATTTCAGATTCTCCATTTGATGAATCAGATAAAAGTAAGGTTTCTTCCAAAATTGTTAATGCCCTTGATGAATTGGTCAATCAAAATAAAAAATCATTCGAAAAGTCTTTTGAATCAGCTGAAGATATTAAAGATAAATTTAATTTATTATTTGAGTATAGTGATGAGGTATTGCCTTACTTGTCTGTTTTGAGCACTTCACTAAAAGGTGATACATATGCAAATAATCTGTTAAATTCCACCTGTTATCTTTTATATAATAGGATTCCTGCACAGTCCGAGTTGGTTTTATTAAAAATAATTGATGAGGATAATTTCAATAAATTCCTTGATTTGCTTAAAAAATTACGGGAATATGCAACAGACAGTGATTTGGTAGGCAGAATCAGTTCTGATATCAATACTTTCGAATCTTTTGAAGGTTCACTCACCCTTAATTTCTCAATTGTTGATGAAGACGGAGCTCGTTTAAGTAATGTTGATGTTATTTTAACTAATTCCGACACTGGAAGCGTAAACTATCTGGAAACTGATGATTATGGTGAATGTAGTATAAAAGATTTGTCTGAGGGTGAATATTCATATACTGCAAGAAAAATCGGATATGTGACCTATGAGGGAAAAGTAACTCTTAGTGATGGAATGAAATTGGAAAAGTTAACTCTTAAAAAAGAAGGAAAAACTTCTAAATCCACAGCCAGTGTTGATATATCCGTTAAATCTTCCAGTGGAGAGAGAATAGTTGCAACAGTGTCCTTGACTAATATCGAAACGGGAAAACATTATGAAAAAGTTACAGACATTTCAGGGGATTGCACAATAAATGATCTGCCTTTAGGTAGATACAGATACGAAGTTGATAAATTAGGTTATGAGAAATATACGGGAACAATAACTGTTCGAGATAATCATCCAAATTTATTAATCGTCAAACTTAACGAGGAAAAAACTTCAACTCCTACATCTTATAATAAAAAATATGCTATTTTTGTAGTGATTGTAATGCTATTATCTTTGGCATATTATGCGGGGGTTAATTTCTTATAAAACTTTGGAGGTATAAAAAAATGAGTGATAATCCATTGGATTCCGTTAAAGGCATGTTTAACAGGAATAATAAAGGTAATTCTCAAAATAAAAAAAATAAGAACCAGCAGAGAGTTCGTGCAAGGGCTAAACAAAGGCCGAATTTAAAGAACAAGGGGCAATTTGCAAATTTAAATCAAAAACCGCTTAATAATTTAAATCAAAATGCAGTTCCTCAAAAACCGGAAGAATTGTCTGAAATGGATACTGTAGTGATGCAGCGTATGCGTGAAATAGAAAACGTTGTAGGCAAACTTGTTGCGGATATTCAATATTTGGATTCAAAAAATCCTGCAGTTTCTTCAAAAATGACTAAAATAATGGTTGAAATGGTTACAAATTTATGGGTAATGGGCAATATTGCAATAAAATATCAAAAGCAAAACCAATTGTCAGTTGTAACCGGTTATTTGTCAAAACAAGAAGAAAAATTAACCCATATTCTTGAAAACCCTAAGTATGATAGTGTGAGGGTTAATGATAATTTAAATGAAGTGAAAATCTGTCAAAAAATTATTAACGATTCATTGCGCCCTATAAATTCCACTGTGGAATACTATAATGTGTTGCTGTCGAAATTATCTAACTGGGGCTTTGAAATTAAGGATCCTATCGGTCAGAAATATGATGCATACATGGATATTGATGTGCTTGCTTTTGAAGATGAAAATCCTAATTTGAAAGTGCCTACAATTACCGAAACTAAAAAACCTGAAATTTATTTCAATGGTAAAAAGGTTTTAAAAGCACAAGTTGTTGTTACAAGGGCAGGTGCAGAAAAATAAAATTTTAAGATTAAAAATGGTGAATATATGTCTAACTCTGAAGAATTAAGAACAAAAATGGTTGATTTTGGAATAGATTTGGGAACTACAACTTCAATTATTGCTCATTGTGAGGGTAATGATACTCCGATAGTTCCAAATTTAATAAGTAATAGGAATTTTACACCTTCTGCTGTTGCTATTGATGATGAAGGAAATATAATGGTTGGTGATTCTGCAAAAAGACAGGTTTTATTTGATCCAATGAATGCAGCTGCGGAATTCAAACTCGATATGGGTATGAAAAAGGAGTATGTTTTTGAAGATTCAGGAAAAAAATTATTTCCTGAAGAGTTGTCTGCTGAAGTTTTAAAAGATTTGAAAAATTCAGTTTTCAAACAGTTGGATAAAACTGTCAATTCTGCAGTAATTACAGTTCCTGCAGATTTTGGGCCAATTAAAATTAAAGCCACCAAAAAAGCTGCAGAAATTGCAGGCTTTGCTTTCACTCCAGTTATTATGGAGCCTGTAGCGGCAGCTTATGCTTATTCAAACTTTCTAAATGAAGAGGGAATATGGTTGATTTATGATTTGGGAGGAGGTACATTTGACGTATCTGTTGTCAAGTTGGAAGGTGGGGAATTTGAAAATCTCTCTCATTCCGGTGATGAACGTCTTGGCGGAAACCTGATTGATTGGGATATTGTTTATAAAATTTTTGCTGAAAAAATACGTGAAGATTTGGGTATTTCAGACTTTAATAAAACCCATAAGGGAAAATATGGCAAACAATTTGCTAAACTTAAAGGTGCAGCTGAAGAGGCAAAAAAAGATTTGTCCAGATCCGATAAGGCAAAAATATTTGTCGATAGTCTGATGGTGCATGATAATGACATTTATGATTTCAAATACACCTTAAAAAGAGACCAACTTGAAGAAATAATGGATTCCTATATTAAAAGGACAATCAACCATTGTAATGACGCATTGAAAAAAGCTAACTTGAAAGCAGATTATATTGATTATATTATTTTGGTCGGAGGATCCACTCTTAGTCCGGTAATACGTGAACGTTTGGAAAAATCATTCAATATTCCGTTAAAATATGATATCGACCCAACTACTGTTGTTGCAAAAGGTGCTGCATTGTTTGCAGGAACAATACCTGATCCTCATGTCCCAGTTTCATCTGACAGTTTTGGATTAAAATTAGATTATGCTTCAACAGGGCCAAAAGAAGAATTTTTCGTATCAGGAGAGGTGTTGTCTGAAAAAACAGATGATTTTGATGGTTTTACTGTTGAGGCAATTAATATTAAAACTAAAAGAACCACAGGTAAAATTTCTGTTGAATCCGATGGGTATTTCGAATTTGAATTGAACCCTGAAGATGATGTAAACAGATATTCTATCAGTTTATATGATGCCGGCGGAAGTATAGTCGAACTTGACGAAAATTCCCCAACTGCTATTGAATATAAAGTAGGAGTTGTACCGGAGGTAGTGTTGCCTCATACATTAGGTTTGGGATTGTATGATGACAGTTTATTTATTTTAGCTAAAGAAGGAGTTCCTCTTCCTTATCATAATATGGAACCGTTCGTTACAAAAAATGATGTTATTAAAGGAGATTCTTCCAGTTTATTGTCATTACCATTATATAATGGTACTGCCAGAGTGGCATCCAATAATGAGCTGATGGGGAAATTGTTGATTTCAGGTGAAATGATTAATGAAACAATGTTAGCCGGTAGTGAGATTACGGTTACTGTTGATATTGATGAATCACGTACTATGGACTTTGAGGTTACCATTCTTGAAACCGGACAAAAAATTCCATTTGGAATAGACCCTAATGTTCAAGGTTTCACTTTTAATGAAGTGAATAATAAATTTAAAAAAGCAAAAAGTGACTATCAGGATGTCAAGTCAAAATGTGCAAGGGAGAATATTCCTGAAGACATTGAAGCATATTTAAATCAGATTGAAGATGAAAATTTAATTAAAAATATTGAGGATTCATTGGATGGTGCTGAAAATGACGAAGGCGCAATTGACCAGGCAAACAAGTTAATCAATAAACTAAATGAACTTATAAACAATATAAATAATTATTTTGAAGAAAAAAATAAGTTTGAGGAGATTAAACAATTAAGGGATGAAGTTGCTGAACTCGCCCGGGAAAACGGTACCCTTGAACAGAAGGATGAGTTTGATAAGGTTTCCAGAGAAGTAGATGAAGCTATTGAAAATGAAGATGCTCTTAAAATCGACCAATTGCGAAATGCTTTATTTAAGTTAAAGGCAGAATTAACTCCTGTGGGCAGTCAAATTGAACAGATTAAGCAAGCCTTACTTTATTTAATGCTTTTTGCAGAATATGAAGAGAAAGATGCAGATTTAGTAAATGATTTAAAAGAACAAGGTAAAGTGGCTTTGGACAATGAAGATGTGCCTGCAATGGCAAATATTGCAAATAAACTCATAAATCTAATGAAGGATGATGGTGGTGTTGGCCCTGGTGGAGTAGGTAAATCTTAATCATGGACTGTAGGAAATGATTTCTAGAATAATTAAAAGATTCATATCTTTTTATGATAGTTCGGAGAATATTATGTTTAATGAAAAGTTTATTCAGTTGCCTTCAAAGGGACGCCTTTTGGTTGTCACTGATTTGCATGGGAATTTGGAGGATTATGAAAAATATATGGATTTGTGGGATTGTGATGATCCCGATTTCCATATGGTTTTTGTAGGTGATTTTATTCATGCGGTCAGTGAGGATGACGGGTCCATTGAAATAATAGAGGATGTGATTGAAAAGTTCAAAAAGTATCCTAATTTCCATCCTCTTTTGGGCAATCATGAATGGAGCCACATTGTTGAAAGTCCGGTCTTTAAAGGGTTCAATAATCAGACACTGGATTTTGAAAATTTGATAGTGGAAAAAAAAGGCAGTCTTGAGCCTTACCTTTCCGATTATGTTGAATTTTTCAAATCCATGCCTTTTTTTGTCCAAACAGAAAACGGATTGTTTATCTCCCACACAGGACCTTCAAGATTGATAAACTCAACAGGTGCATTCAATAAGATTTTTGACAATGACTATAACAACAAGAGGCTGTACGGCTTTTTATGGAATCGTTACGACAATGATTATTCTGTTGAGGATGTTGACAGGTTCCTGAAAGTTGTAGGTTCCAATTGCATGGTTGTAGGTCATACAGTTGTTGACAGTTATTTTATTTATGGAAATCAGATAATTTTATCATCCAGCTTCGGTACTATGGACAAGGCATATTTGGATGTTGATTTGTCCGTGCCGATAGACAATATGGATGTGTTGATGAACTTTATTGAAGAAATGAGGTGATAGCTATGGGATTTTTTTATGATGAGTTTACAAAAAAGATGTCTATACAAAGCATAATCTTTGCTTTGATTCTTTTCATTATAAGTATATGTATCAGATGTTACAATTTATCTTTTTTCGGTGTGGACTCATTTTATTTTTCATTGATCTTATCTGTAATGGCAGGTCTTCAGCTAATAATCGGTTTTGATTATTATGCTAACGGAGCTTCAGAAAGACCTTTCGGTCTGGGGATTTTGTATTTGAGCGGTTTGGTATTGGGAGCAATTATATTCTATTTGGTCATTCTCAATATTCCGGTTGATGCCATCACTCAGATTATAGCGTTTTTAAAAATTGAAGCGGTAAGATAAAAATTATCTTTTTTTTATCTTTTACTTTTTTTTAAGGGTGTGTTTTTTTTTATGGATGAGAAAGCATTATTTAAACGTGGAATTGAGCATATTCAATCTAAAAATTATGCGCGGGCTCGTGATTATTTCAAAAAAATTCTTTCAAATGATAAAAACAATGATTCTGCATGGGTTCTGTTGGGAGTGTGCCAGACAAAACTGAATGATTTTGAAAAAGCTTACATGTCTTTCAATATGGCATTAAGGATTAATAACGAGCATTCCTTTGCATGGAGCGGAAAGGCGTATCTGTTGTTTTTGGCTGAAAAGTATGATAAGTCTTTAATTTACTGTGATTTGGCCTTGAAATATTATCCTGAAAACTATGAGGCGTTGGCTGTTAAAAAAGCAATTGGAGACATTCAATTGGACAGCAGGCCTTCTTCAAATCGAAACAGGTTTGACATTGAAAACATATTGAATTCCTTCTCAGGTCCTGATGATTGTGATGATGAGAATTATTTCATTGAAGAGGATGAGGAGTATTCAACAGAGAAGTTAAACAAATTGGATTTGAATAAGAAAGACGGATTTACAACAGTTTCAGATTTAAATGAGTTTGAAAATATATTCACTAAAAAGCGTATTGATCTTTTAAAGGACAATCCGTTGACAGTCGGGGAATATGAAAATATTCTCTCAAAAATTAAAAATGCAGGCATTAAAAACTTCAGGGAGATTGTTTCCGAGCATGACATTAATCTGTCTGAAATCAGCATTTTCAAAAAGGTTAGTCTTTTGGCACTGGCTTTTACGGATGTTGAATATAAAAACAAGGGTGCTGAATTGGGCAGTTATGCATTTAATGTCATTAGGGTTGATGACAGGTTGGATGAATCCCAGCAAATCTCAACACTGATTCACGAGCTGACACATCATATTTTAAATGAAATATTCACACAGTCCCTGATGTACATTTGGAACAGCGACAAGACACATGCGATTGAAGCCATTTCAATATACTGCCTTTCCAACACCAAGTCATATAAGCTCATGAACGAATACTGTGCGCATACTGTTCAGGGAAGATTTTTACCTTTCGGTTATCAGAATTACGGTTCATTCAACATGCTGCTCAAAAAGTTCGACTCCAAAAAGGATAAGGACAGAATTAAGTATTATCTGAGGTTGGCGAACAGTTTCGCTGAGGATATAATTCCGATTCTTGAGGAATTCATTTCTAAAAGTTGGAGAGCTGAAATCAAGGAACAGTTTAAAAAGGATTTCACAAATCCTCCAAACTATGATGGAATACTTTTGGAAACCAAAAAAACGGTGTCTGTTGAAAAAAGGGTGAAAAACATCAATAAGATTATTTCCAAGGGTGTTTTCAGTATTGAAATCAATGATGATATAAGTATTGTTCGAAAGTATAAAAGGGAATATGAAAGTCATGATAGGCGGGAATAGATTAGGTTTGCTATGACTGCTATCATTAAAACAATGCTTAAGTATTCCAGCGAATTGATTAGGATATTTCCGTTCACCATGCTGAAACCGGATTTTCCGGTCAGATGAGTGAAAAAATCAACTTGAATGAAGGAATATATTCCGCATATTATGATTGCCGGGAAGACGGCATATTTTCCCGGAATTTTTTTAAATATTTTTTTCAATGTTATTCCAAGATGCATGCCTAAAAGAATTATGCAAGTGTATGCAAGGATTTTGTGAAGATATATTATGCTCAGGTTTCCAATATTGAGGAATGGAAGTATTTCCCGGCTTGAAAGGATTCCAAAAATACATGTCATGATGAATGCTATAAAAAAAGCCAAGGTTTATTATAAGTTCAAGGCTTCTTTTTTTGCTGTATCTGCCTTTTGAAATTGCCTTAATGTATTTCCTGTTTAAAATCAGATGCATCGCTACAAGCACAATTAGGCATATTCCAACTATTTCATGTATTTGTGGGGACAGATATACTTTTGAATATTCAACAAGCATCGCTACCAGCAAAAGTATATCTATGATTGTCCTTTTCATCTAATAACCTAAACCTTTTAACCAGTCAATTGTTTGCTGTTTTCCCTCTTCACTTCTTGATGTTTTACCGTCGAGTGCCAGGCCATTGGTGTTTACGTCAGCACCAGATAATTTTTCTTTTATGGTATTGTAGGTTCCGGCATCACCTGATCCTTCATGTGTGTTGAATGGTATGACTTTTTTTCCGCTGAATTCATAGTCTTCCATGAATGTGTACATTATCATTGGTAGGTCTCCCCACCATATCGGATAACCTACAAATACTGTCTTGTAGCTATCAAAATTATCAATTTTTCCGACAATCTTTGGTCTTGCGTTATCGTCCTTTTCTTTTGATGCAATCTTTGTGCATTCATCATAATTGTCGGGGTACTTATCCATAGGAACTATCTCAAATGAGTCACATTTCAGATATTCCTTGATGTAGGATGCAAGCATTGCGGTGTTTCCAACCTCAACATTACCTACATTGTAGTTCTCGCCGGTTCTTGAAAAATACACAATCAGTGTGTCGCTGTTTGAAGCATTCTTGTTAAGGATATCATTGGCTACAGTTTCTGCATCACTCATTGCCACAACTTCACTAATGCCCAAAGCCAAAACAATCAATGCTGTTAAAAGAATTATTTTAATGTTCATAATAATAGTTGTGAACATCAACAATATATAGTTAGTGTTGGCTAACTGAGTGTATTATATAATATACAATTTAAAAATATAAAATAATTAAATTTCCGGGGAAAATCATGACAAAAGACCTAATCACATGCCCGATTGAAAACACCCTGAAGCTACTGAACAGAAAATGGACAATAGTTTTAATCAGGGACATGTTTCAGGGCAAGAAATACTTCCGCGAATTCAGCCAGATTGAGGGACTCTCCAATACTGTTCTTTCAGATACTCTTAAGGATATGGAAACAAAGAATTTGATAACAAAAAAGGATTCTGAATACCATTTAACCAGTAAGGGATTGAGGTTAAACAGAATATTATATGAAATGGCTGCATATGGTTTGGATGAGCTTGAATGCGGTGATGAGCGTGACCTGGAAATAATTGACATGTTTAAAGACTACTATAAAAAAATATTCAAAGTTGATGATTATGAAAGCGGCAATATTGAATAAGAAAAACACTCCTTTGGAAGTGACTGAAATTCCAATTCCTGAAATAAGTGATGATGAAGTGCTTGTTAAAGTAGAGTATGCTGGGGTAAACCCGCTGGACAATATGATTGTCCGTGAAGAGGTTAAACTCATAACACCATATAAATATCCATTGGTGATGGGAAATGAGTTTTCAGGAGTCATAGAAAAAACCGGCTCTAAAGTATCCGATTTCAGCGAAGGAGACAGGGTCTATGCACGAATGCCATTGGATAAGATTGGGGCATTTGCAGAATATGCTGCAATAGATAATGATGCTGTTGCAAAAATTCCGGATTATTTGGATTTTGATGAAGCCGCATGTGTGCCGCTGACCGCACTGACTGCAATGCAGGCATTTGAACTGATGC
>NZ_CAMJUE010000015.1 GCF_946408925.1 uncultured Methanobrevibacter sp. | reverse complement strand
AATTAATGACTAAATACGGCTTAAAAAACAAAAAAGAAATTTGGAAAGCTGATACTTTAGTTAGAAGATACAGTAGGGAAGCAAGATACTTACTTGGTTTCGGTACTGATCAGATGGTTAAAGAAAAATTAGAATTATTAGGACACTTAGCTAGAACCGGTGTTTTGCCTGAAGGTGCAGCTCTTGAAGATATCTTAGATTTAAACGTGGAAGATATCTTAAGAAGAAGATTACAAACTATTGTGTACAAAAAAGGTTTAGCTCGTACTCCTAAAGAAGCAAGAATGTTTGTTGTACACGGTCACATAGCTTTAAATGGTAAAAAAATCAATTCACCAAGTTATGTAGTATTAGATGGTCAAGAAGATGAAATCGGCTTTTACCGCTCTTCACCTGTAGCAAAACAAATTGAAGAGTACAACAAAGGTAAAGATAACAAAGCTAATACAGAAGAATAAAAGGTGTAACTATGGCAAAAGATGAAAAATGGGGTATAGCTAATATTTACTCATCATTTAACAACACTATTATTACTGTAACAGATATTACTGGTGCTGAAACTATTTCTCAATGGTCTGGTGGAAAAGTTGTTCGTGCAGACAGACAACAAGCTTCACCATTCGCAGCAATGGCTGCAGCAACTAGAATAGCTGATGATGCTAAAGAAAAAGGATTTGTTGGATTACATATTAAAGTAAGAGCTCCTGGTGGAAATGGACCAAGAAGTCCAGGACCTGGTGCACAAGCAACTATTCGTGCTTTAGCAAGAGCTGGAATCAAAATAGGAAAAATCGAAGATATTACTCCTATTCCTCACGATGGTACTGGAAGACCTGGTGGTAAAAGAGGAAGAAGAGTTTAAGCGGAAGGGTTTGATATGGAGATAGAAGTTAAAAGTCAAAGCGATAATGAAATGGTTTTCATTGTTCGTGATGCAGAAGTGCCTTTCATCAATGCTATAAGAAGGACTGCAATGGTCAGTGTTCCAAAAATAGCAATTGAAGATGTAAATATTATCAGAAATGATTCTGCAATGTTCAATGAGGTGCTTGCTCATAGGCTTGGTTTAACTCCTTTGGTTTCTGACTTGGATGCACTCGAAGGCATGTCATTACCTGAAGATGATGACTGGGATGTGTATGATAACGGAATCATGTTTTCCTTAAATGAAGTGGGACCTAAAGTTGTTTATTCTAAGGATTTAATATCTTCAGACTCAAAAATTAAACCAGTATACGACACAATACCTTTAGTAAAACTTAAAGAAGGGGAAGAAATTAACATTGAAGCAGTTGCAAAAGTTGGATATGGAAAAGAACATGCAAAATGGATGCCAACAACTGTATGTGCATATAAACAATATCCTGAAATAACATTCAATGAGGATGTTGAGATTGATTACGATTGTGCACAAGCTTGTCCTAGAGGTATATTAAAATCAGATAGAAGATCTAAAAAAATTAAAATCTTAGACATTGAAGACTGTGCAATGTGTAAAAGTTGTGTGAGAGCTTCAGACAACGGTTACATTCAAGTAGGATTCCGTCCTAATGATTTTATATTCAGAATCGAAACTGATGGAGCAATGCCTCCTAAAGAAGTTTTATTAAAAGCATGTGACGTATTAGGTGAAAAAGCAGATAAGTTTATCAGATTTAGTGAAGAAGGAGGAAGTAAATAATGGTTAAGAAAGTAGTAAAAACAAATCCTAACCTTATTGAACTTATTAATAAACTTTATGAACAATCAAGAAGTGAAGATGCAGCTATTTGGAGAGATGTTGCACAAAGACTTGAAAGGTCTAACAGAAGGACCGCTGAAGTAAATTTGTCTGATATTGCAAGACATGCTAAAGCGGATGAAACTATTTTAGTACCTGGTAAAGTTTTATCAAACGGTGATTTAGAAAACAAAGTGGATGTTGTAGCATTAAAATTCTCAGCTAAAGCACAAGAAAAAATCGAAGCTGCTGGTGGAGAATGCATCTCAATTGATGAAATTATGGAAAGTAATCCTAAAGGATCAAACATCAGGATTATGGAATAGGAGATGTGTGTTATGATGATTATAGATGGAGAAGGATGCGTTTTAGGAAGATTAGCTAGTATAACTAGTAAAAATCTTTTAGAAGGCGAAGAAGTTGTAATTCTCAACGCTGAAAAAATTATGTTAACTGGTAACAAGGATTGGGCTTATGCTAAATACAAACAAAGAGTTGACAGGGCAAGTATTTCCAACCCTCGTGACTTAGGTCCTAAATATCCTAGAAGACCAGATGATATATTCAGAAGAACTGTAAGAGGAATGTTACCTTTCAAAAAATCCAAAGGTAAAACAGCATTCAAAGGCTTAAAAGCTTTCGTAGGAGTGCCTGCTGAATATGCTGATGCTGAACTCACCGCAGTTCCTGACGCAGAATACAAAAATATTAAAAAAGGTATCGAATTAGGAGAAATCTCCAAACTTTTAGGAGCTACCTTTTAGATAAATGGATGTGTGATTATGGTTAAAGTTATTCATACAAGTGGAAAACGTAAAACAGCTATCGCAAGAGGTACTGTTCAAGAAGGAACTGGTAAAGTAAGAATCAACAAAGTTCCTTTAGAACTTTATTCTCCTGAGCTTGCTAACTTAAAATTACAAGAACCATTAACCTTAGCTGGAGACTTAGCTAATGAAGTGGATATTAATATCCATGTTATTGGTGGAGGAGTAATGGGTCAAGCTGAAGCTGCACGTATGGTAATTGCTAAAGGACTCGTACAATGGTCTCAGGATATGGATTTAAAAGAAAAATTCACACACTACGACAGAACCATGTTAGTAGGTGACCCAAGACGTTCAGAACCTAAAAAATACGGTGGTCCTGGAGCAAGAGCACGTAAACAAAAAAGTTACAGATAAATTCTGTACTTTTATATTTTATTTAAATTAAAAAGATGATATAAATGATTCCTATAAGATGCTTAAGTTGCGGAAAACCTGTATCAGCTTACTTTGATGAATATAATAAAAGAGTTGCAGCTGGTGAAAAATCTAAAGATGTTTTAGATGATTTAGGTTTAACTAGATACTGTTGTAGAAGAATGTTAATTTCCCATGTGGAAACCTGGGAATAGACAATTTGTAGGGATATTTTTTAAAAAATAAATCTTGGTAAAATATATGCCTAAAAAGTGGAAGTAATATTTATGGATGCTAATAAAAAATTAACAAGGTTTGAGAAAGCTAGGCTTCTCGGAGCTAGAGCAATTCAAATATCTATGGGAGCAAGGCCTTTAGTGGATATTACCGATTCCTTAGATCCAATTGACATAGCTTATGAGGAGCTCAAAGCTGGAGTTTTACCATTAGATGTTATTAGAGATGAATAGATTCTTTCTATTTTTCTCCAAATTATTTAAAAAAAATAGTAAATACCAATATAACTCTATAAAGAAACTTACTGATTTTTTCAAAATATAGGTTTTTATTGGTAATAAATTAAATGACACTGAGGTGTTTTTTTGGATAGTATAATAGAAGACGTCCAAGTTCGTAAGATTTTGGACAGCAGAGGTAATCCAACCATAGAAGTGGATGTTATCACTTGGAATGGTTTTGGTAGAGCCGCTGCACCAAGTGGAGCAAGTACTGGATCAAGAGAGGTAGTATCATTCCCTGAAGGGGGAGTTGATATTGTAGTAAGTGAAATGGAAGATTTGATAGCTTCTGAACTTATTGGAATGGACGCATGTGATATCGCTACAATTGATGAAGTACTGAAAGAAATTGATGGCACTGATAATTTGGCCGCTATTGGAGGCAATACTGCCGTTGCTATTTCCATGGCATGCACTAAAGCTGCCGCATCATCTTATAATATGCCACTTTACCAGTATATAGGAGGTAATTTCGCAAATGAATTGCCATATCCATTAGGTAATATGATGAATGGTGGTGCTCATGCAGGTGTTAATGCTCCGGATATACAGGAATTCCTTGTTGTTCCGATAGGTGTTACAAATATGGTTGATGGGATTTTTGCTAATGCTTCTATTCATAAAAAATTAAAAGAATTAATCCAATCTAAAGATTCTGCTTTTACCGGAGGTAAAGGCGATGAAGGAGGATGGGTGCCAAACATAACAAACTCTGATGCTTTAGAAATTCAGGCTCAGGCATGTGAGGAAGTTGGTGATGAAATAGGTATTGAAATCCGACCTGCTTTAGATATGGCCGCATCTGAATTATGGGATGCAAATGAGCAAAAATATGTTTATGCTCATGACGGTATCAAAAGGGATACCGGAGATCAAATAGATTTCGTAAAAGATATTATCGATACTTACAATATGTTTTATGTAGAAGACCCATTTGATGAATCTGACTTTGAAGGTTTCGCTCAATTAACTTCAAAAGTTGGAGATAAATGTCTCATTTGTGGAGATGATTTATTCACAACTAATAAAGAATTATTAGCTAAAGGAATTGAAATGAATGCCGCTAATGCAATCATTATCAAACCTAATCAGATAGGCTGTTTATCTGATACTTATGCTACAGTAAAACTGGCAAAGGAAAATGATATTGTGCCTGTTGTTTCTCACCGTTCCGGTGAAACTACTGATGATACTATTGCCCATCTTGCAGTTGGTTTTAATTCACCATTAATTAAAACCGGCGCAATCGGAGGGGAAAGAATAGCTAAATTAAATGAGCTTATCCGCATAGAAGAAAAACTTCCAAATTCAAAAATGGGCAAATTTAAAAATTAAAGGAGAGAAATTATGTCAAAAGTAATTCTTGATTACGATAAATGTGATGGTGCAGACTGTGCAGAATGTGCTGATGTTTGCCCAATGGAAGTGTTAGTTCTTGAAGGAGATAAAATTACAATCAATAATCCTGAAGAATGTAGTTATTGTGAAGTATGTATGGACGTTTGTCCAAATGAATGTATTCAAATTGAAGATGATTTTTAAATTGTAGGTGAAAATATGGTTAATGAAGAACTTTTAATAGACTTAGATAATTATTTAGCTGCTGGATTACACATCGGTACCCAGCAAAAAACTAGTGACATGGAAAAATACATATTCAGAGTAAGATCCGATGGTTTATATGTATTAGATATTCAAAAAACTGATGAAAGAATCAGACAAATCGCAAAATTACTTGCAAAATACGACCCAGAAGACATTTTAGTAGTAGCAACCCGTCAATACGGTCAGGCTCCTGTTAAAAAATTCGGAGAATTAACCGGTGCTAAAACCATTCCTGGAAGATTCATCCCAGGTACCTTAACAAACCCAAATTACGCTAAATTCATTGAACCAAAAATTATCGTTGTAACTGACCCAAGATCAGACGCTCAAGCAATATTAGAATCCAAACAAAACGGTATTCCAGTTATTGCATTATGTGATACTGAAAACTTACTCAGTTTTGTTGACATTGCTGTACCTGTAAACAACAAAGGTAGAAAAGCTATCGCTTTAGTTTACTGGTTACTTGCAAGACAAATCTTAAGAGAAAGAGGAGACATCCCAGAAGACGGTGACCTTGATATTGATGCAACAGAATTTGAACTTAAATTTTAAGTGAGTTAAATGTTAAGACAACCTGCAGTGGCTGGAGCATTTTATCCAAATGATCCAGAGAAGTTAAAAGAACTTATAAAAAGTTGCTTTTTAGATGAAGCTGGCGTTGGCTATGTGCCAAAGCTTGATTCATTTGATGGGAAAGATTATCCTGTCAATGTTATGGTTCCTCATGCAGGTTATCAATATTCTGGTCCAATAGCCTCACATGGCTATTGTGAAATCGTTAAAAATGGTTTTCCTGAAGTTTTTATTATAATAAGTCCTAACCATACAGGATTTGGTAGTGAAATTTCTGTATTTAATGAAGGTGAGTGGATTACTCCATTAGGCAATGTGGAAGTCGACGGGGAATTTGCAGACGCTATTATTGAATGTTCCGATATTGCATCTGCTGATTTTGCGGCTCACATTCGGGAACACAGTATTGAAGTTCAACTACCTTTCCTACAATATTTTTCAGCTGATTTTAAAATAGTTCCAATTACTATGGGAACACAGACTTTTGTAACTTCAAATGACTTGTCAAATGCTATTTTTGAAGCAGCTAATAAGTTAAATAAATCTTATTCAGTTATTGCAAGCACTGATCTGTCTCATTTTAACAATCAAGAAAAGGCAAATAAGGTTGATGGTTTTGTCCTTGAAGATATTAGTGAAATGAATGAGTTCAAACTTTTTGAAGAAGTTGTTCAGTACAATATTACAATGTGTGGTTATGCTCCTGTGATGGCTGCAATGTCTCTTTCTAAGAGATGCGGTAAGGACACTAGTGAAATTTTAGCTTATGGAACTAGTGGAGATGTTACAGGTGATTTTACATCAGTTGTAGGTTATGCTTCAGGTATTTTTAAATAAGGTGTATTTATGATAGCTAAGGCCTCTGCTCCCGCAAAAACAATACTGTTCGGTGAACATTCTGTAGTATATGGTGAACCTGCTATAGCAGGAGCAGTCAATAAAAGAGCTTATGTAACAATAAAACCATCAGAAAATGGTAAAACTATTTTTAGAGCTCCCGATATAGGTTTTGAAGCTGAATTAATTTCACAATATAAAAAATATGTTTTACTTAAAGGAAAACCAGGTATTATTAGGTATATTTTAGAGTCTCTTTATCGAGTTCACGACCATACTCCTATTGACATTACTTTAAACTCTAATGTTCCAATAGGCTCAGGTCTCGGATCATCCGCAGCAGTTACAGTAGCTACTCTTGCTGCATTATACAGATATCATAATATTCGTTTTAACAAGCAATCTCTTGCACATGATGCTCACATGGTTGAGCAGGCGGTTCAGGGAGTTGCAAGTCCCCTTGACACTTTAGTTTCTACTTATGGTGGGCTTGTCTATTTGTCAAGAAATAAGAAAGTTGAACACTTTAATGTTAATTTCAATGTTCCTTTTGTTGTAGGTTATACTACAAAGCACGGAAACACTGGAAAAATGGTTAAATATGTTAAAAATCTTAAAAATAGGAATCCTAAAATTATCAATCCTGTCATAACTTCAATGGGCAATTTAACCAATTATGCAAAACAAGCTATTTTAAAAAGGGATTTTGCTAAAATTGGTGAGTTGATGAATATTAATCATGGATTTTTAGATGTTTTAGGAGTAAACACATTGGAATTATCCCGTATGGTATATAATGCAAGAGAAGCAGGAGCTATTGGTGCTAAAACAACTGGTGCAGGTGGTGGGGGAAGTATTATTGCACTTTGCCAGGGAAAAGTTGATGAAGTTGCCCAGGCTATAGGCCGTGATGATAATATTTTAAAAATCAGATTCACTCGAAAAGGAGTTTCTTCAAGGGTTTATAAGTGATTTAATGATTATTTTAAAAATTGGCGGAAGTATTTTAACCAATAAAGATTCAACAGAAAGTGAAGTTGATGATTTAAGCCTTAAAAGAATTGCATCAGAAATAAGATCTTCAATGGATAATTCTCCAAAACAGTTGGTCATTGTTCATGGAGCCGGTTCCTTTGGACATCCTCCTGCGAAAAAACATAAAATCGGGGAGAGGTTTGACAAATCAGAATATCCTCAAAAAAGACTGGGTTTCTGTGAAATTCAAAATGAAGTAAAAAAATTAAATATGCATATTTGTGAGGCATTTATAAATGAAGGATTGCCTGTAATTGCAACTCCAGCATCTAGTTTTATCACTGCCACAAATAAAAGAATAACTGACGGAAATTTGGTTTTATTTAAAAATTATCTTGAAAAAGGTTTCATTCCAGTTATTTATGGTGATGTTGTGTTGGATAATGAACTGGAGTTTTGCGTTATTTCCGGTGATCAGTTAATCCAGTACTTGGCTAAAAATTTAAATCCCAAAAGAGTTATCCTGGGAACTGATGTTGACGGAGTTTACAATAAAAATCCTAAAACACATGATGACGCACTATTTTTTGATAAATTCACATCACTTGAAGATTTGGACACTTTGGAAGGAACAACAAACGTGGATGTAACTGGCGGTATGGTTGGAAAGATTAAAGAACTTTTATTTTTAGCAGATTTAGGAATTGAATCTAAAATAATAAATGCTGAAGTTGAAGATAATATTTTCAAGGTACTAGAAAATAAAGAAGTTAAAGGAACAATAATTTCAAGGGGAAATTAACAAATGATTTCAGATAGAAAGTTAGAGCATTTATTAATTTGTGAAAATTATGATGTTGAGTTTAAAAGCAAAACTACCGGATTTGAAGACATTGAGTTAATCCATAATGTTTTGCCTGAAATTGATAAGAATGACATTGACTTGTCAACTGAAGTTTTTGGTAAAAAATTAGAATCACCTTTATTTATTACAGCTATTACAGGAGGTCATCCTGCAGCTCGTGAAGTCAACAAACAATTGGCAATTGCTGCTGAAAACAATGGAATTGCTTTGGGTGTTGGATCTCAAAGAGCAGCCTGCGAACATCCTGAACTTGCAGATACATATAGTGTTGTTCGTGAAAATGCACCTGACTGTTTGCTTGTTGGAAACATAGGAGCACCCCAATTAAATCTTGCCCAAAAGGCAGTTGAGATATTGGATGCGGATATATTGGCAATTCATCTAAATCCTCTTCAAGAATCCATTCAGCCTGAAGGTGATTTAGATGCAAGAGGATATGCCGATTTGATTGCTCAAATTACCGACACCGTTGATATTCCTGTTCTTGCAAAGGAAACAGGTTGCGGAATATCTGCAGAATCCGCCAAAATACTGGTCGATGCAGGTGTTGATTTTATTGATATTGAAGGTGCTGGAGGAACAAGCTGGGCTGCCGTTGAAACATACAGGGCAGAAGACAGATACCTGGGAGAAATATTCTGGGATTGGGGCATTCCAACTGCAATTTCAACTGTTGAGGTTACAAATGCAGTTAATGTTCCGGTCATATCTTCCGGAGGTATAAGAACAGGTCTTGAAGCTGCAAAGGCAATTGCTCTTGGAGCCGACGCTGTTGGTATGGCATTACCTTTCTTAAAAAATTCCGCTTCTCAGGAAGCTTTAAACACATTTATTAATAGATTTAATGACTCACTAAGAATTGCTATGTTTTTAGTTGGAGCAAATAATATTGAAGAATTGAAACAATCTAATTTAGTCATTCGCGGAAAAACAAGGGAATGGTTAAATGAAAGAGGTATTAACACAAAGAGTTATTCAAGGAGATAAAACATGAGCGTAGAAATTATCGCTATTGGTGGATATCAGGAAGTCGGGAAAAACATGACTGCTGTTCGCATAGGTGATGATGTTGTTATTTTTGATATGGGAATTCACCTGGATAGGATCAGCATGCACGAGGACACTGATATCGACAGAATGCATAGTTTAGATTTAATAGAAAGAGGAGTTATTCCTGACGATACATTAATGAAGGATGTTGACGGTAAAGTAAAAGGAATAGTTTTCTCTCACGGTCACTTGGACCACATCGGTGCAGTTGCTAAATTGGCACACAGGTATGATGCACCATTAATCGGAACACCTTATACTGCTGCTTTAATAGAAAAACAAATTAAAGGGGAACGCAAATTCAAGGTAACAAATCCAATTAAGGTTTTAAACCCTGGAAGTAAGGTAAAACTTTCAAATGACATAACATTGGAATTTGTACAGTCAACACACAGTATCCCTCAGGCGGTATTTCCTGTATTGCACACTTCAGAAGGTGTTATCGTATATGCATTGGATTTTAAATTTGATAATCATCAAAAAGTATCACCTCCGCCTGATTACAAAAGACTGAAAGAATTGGGAAGAAAAGGTGTACTTGCATTGATAGTTGAAACAACAAATGCTAAAAACTTTGATGAAGTTAAAACACATTCAGAAAGAATTGCAAAAAATATTTTGGAAGATGTAATGAGAGGACCTCTGCATGAAAAAACAGGTATGATTGTTACCACATTTTCATCTCATGTGGAACGTGTTCAGGCTATCGCTGATATCGCTAAAAAAAGCCACAGAGAAATATTTTTCTTAGGCCGTTCAATGGAGAGATTTTGCGGCATTGCGCAGAAATTGGGAATCTTGAATTTGCCTAAAAATGCAAGTATTTACGGATCTCCAAAAGCAGTTAACAAGGCTTTAATGAAAGCCGATGAAGACCGTGCAAATTACTTGCTTGTAACTACAGGTCACCAGGGTGAACCTGATGCATTGCTTCCAAGAATTGCAAACGGCAGAACTCCATTCAACATTAAAAAAGGAGATAATGTTATTATTTCAGCACCTATTATTCCAAACCCAACAAATGCTGCTAACAGACATATTATGGAAAGGAGATTAAAACTAAAAGGTGCAAGAATTTATCCTAATGCTCACGTTTCCGGACACGCTGGAAGAGAAGATCATAGGGAATTTTTAAGAATGCTGAAACCACAGCATATTATACCGGCACACGGAGACTTATCAATGCTTGCGGCTTACGCTGAACTTGCTGAAGAGGAAGGATACAGAATTGGATATGACATTCATATTTTAAGAAATGCTCAAGCACAAGTTTTTAAAAGTTAAAGAGGGATTTTAATGAGTGATGTAAAAGAAGTACTTGGAAACTATTCCGGAGATATTACAAAAACAATCGAAGAAGAATTGGCAACAATTACTCCAGATAATCTTGCAGAAGCATCAGTGTATCTTACAAGAGCTGGAGGTAAAATGTTAAGGCCGGCTTTAACACTAATCACTGCTGAAGCTGTTGGGGGAAAACGCGAATCCGCACTTAAGGCAGGTGCTGCAATTGAATTGATCCATACATTTTCATTAATTCACGATGATATTATGGACCAGGATGATATGAGAAGAGGAATGCCGTCTGTTCATAAGGTATGGGGAGATGATGTTGCTATTCTTGCCGGAGACACCTTATTTTCAAAGGCATTTGAAATAATCATCGGTTCTGAAGGAACCAGTTTCGAGCAAAACAACAATGCCCTTGCAACAGTTGCAGATGCCTGTGTTAAAATCTGTGAAGGTCAGGCATTGGATATGGGCTTTGAAGAAAGATTTGATGTGTCTGAAGATGAATACATGGAAATGATTTTCAAAAAAACCGGTGCATTAATTGCAGCTGCTACAAAAGCTGGTGCGATTATGGGTGGTGCATCACAGGATGTTATTTCAGCAATGTATGAATATGGTAGGCTGATTGGACTTGCATTCCAAATCCAGGATGATTATCTTGATATCGCAGCTGATGAGGAAACATTGGGAAAACCTATCGGGTCAGACATTGGCAAAGGTAAGATGACAATCATTGCAATTAAAGGTTTGGCTAGTGACGATTCAGGCAGATTGCTTGAAATCTTAAAAGCTGAAAACAATTCTCAAGAAGAGATTGATGAAGCTGTTGAAATTTTAACCGATTGTGGTGCTATTGAATATGCACGTAATCTGGCACATGAATCAGTAGTTAAAGCAAAAGAAGTCCTTGATATATTGGATGATTCTGAATCTAAACAGATACTTGCAGATATTGCAGATTTTGTACTTGAAAGAAGTGCTTAATCTTTCATTTTTTTAAAATTATTATGATTCCAGAAATAATCTGGAATCATTTTTTGGTATTAATACAGTTTTTATGTTTGTTTTCAAGTAGTCGAAATTTCTATATTCAAAGTAACAGGTTTGTTTGTACAAGGAAGCGGTTTTTTTTAATGATTCTGGATAATACCTTATAGAAATTTCTGTGTTTAATGATAATACACAGTATTATCAGAATTATCTATTGTACTCATCATATATATCTTTTTTCTTTGATTTGACTACAATTTTTCATATTTGGAACAATTTTACTAAGTTAAATCAATATTTCATTATGGGAACAATTTTTCAAGGTCAGGACAATAAAATTTAATAACAATTTAAACATAAATATTAATATGAAAGGAATTTTGGGCGCTATTGCTGGCGATATAATAGGTTCTGTTTATGAAAACAGGCCAATCAAAACAAAAGATTTTGAATTATTTTCTACAAGGTCAATTTTTACAGACGATACTGTAATGACAATTGCAATTGCAAATTGGCTATGTGAGGATATGTCTTCCAAAAATGTTTTAATTAGCAATCTGCAATATTTCGGAAATTTATATCCTAATGCAGGTTATGGTGGAAGATTCATACACTGGCTGATGCAGGAATCTCCTCAACCCTACGAAAGTTGGGGAAACGGATCTGCGATGAGAGTTTCACCATGTGCATGGGCAGCAGAATCACTAGAAATGGCACAGGAACTTGCAAAAACTTCCGCAGTTGTAACTCATAATCATCCCGAAGGCATTAAGGGAGCTCTTGCAACATGCGATGCAATTTATCTTGCAAGGACAGGTTCCTCCAAAGAAAGAATCAA
This sequence comes from uncultured Methanobrevibacter sp., assembly GCF_946408925.1. Classification (GTDB taxonomy): domain Archaea; phylum Methanobacteriota; class Methanobacteria; order Methanobacteriales; family Methanobacteriaceae; genus Methanocatella. Next base: position 23,598 of record NZ_CAMJUE010000015.1, on the reverse strand, counting down.
GAGCCACATTGAAAAAAATTATGGCTATGATTTGTCTTTTACGATAGATGGAATCAGACCTTTCTATGATTTTGATGTTTCATGTCAGGGAAGTGTTCCTGAGTCTATAGTATGTTTTTTAGAGGCTGACAGTTTTGAAGATACAATTAGGAATGCCGTTTCACTTGGCGGTGATGCTGATACATTGGCTGCAATTGCTGGAAGTATAGCATCGGCTTACTGGGAAATTCCTAAAGATATCTCTTACAAATCCATTAATCTCTTGGATGATATTCTTTTGGATGTTTTCACTGAATTTGAAGAGAAATTCATGTAGACAAACATTTATATATTTTGATATTATAAGTCTTAAATGGTTGTTAACATGAAAAATAAAATATTTTTTTGTTTTATTATTCTTTTAACATTGTTTTTAACTATTTCATCAATTTCTGCAAGTGAAAATGTAACTTGCGATAATTTAACTTCCGTGAGTGAAAACCATGTTTTAGCTAATGGAACTGATTTGGAGATTGATGATGTGGAAAATATCTCATCAACAGATATTGTGGCTGAAGACAAAGTATCTTATGTTGATTATGATGATGACTTTACAGTGACTTTAATTTCTAATGGAACTGCTTTAGCCAATAAAAATATTAAAATAATATTAAACAATGTTGCTTATAATAGAACAACCAATTCCTATGGACATGCAAGTATAAATTTCAAACTTAAAGTTGGCGTTTATACTGTTAGTTATTCCTTTGACGGGGATGAAAATTACACTTCCTCAAATGGAACATCAACACTTACGGTAAAATCTAATCTGGTTACTTATCTGAATGTATATGATAAGGACATCACGTATCGTGAAGGTTTAAAGTCCATGTTTCAACTAAAACTGGTTGACATTTATGGAAGAACAGTTGCAAATCAGATAGTGACAATCAAAGTTGGTGGAAAAACTTACAACGCAAAAACTAATTCGAAAGGTATTGCAACATTTTATTTAAAACTTAAAAAAGGAACTTATGCCGTAACATATTCATTTGCCGGCAACGGTAAGTATGTGGCCACTTCAGGTTCATACAGCTTAAATGTTAAGGAAAAATTAACCGTCGGAAATGGATATTGGGTTAACAAATGGGATATGAAGAAAGTCAATTTAAAAAAGCTTTATAAACTTGGAACAAAACACATATTCCTTTTACACACTGTATTTGATAAATACGGTAAAAGCACCGTTGTAAAATGGATTAATAAGGCTCATAAATATGGTATGAAAGTTCATATATGGATTTCAGTATTCTATAAGGGTAAATTCATTAAGCCTTGTAGCAAAAAAGGTGTTTACAATTATAAGCACATGAATAAGATAATTGAGCAAGTAAAATATTATGCTTCCATAAAGCAGGTTGACGGAATTCATTTTGATTACTTGAGATTTCCCGGAACTGCACATAAGTATAAGAATGCTGTCAGTGCAATAAATTACTTCACCAAAAAGGCATGTAGCGAAGTTAGAAAGATAAATCCAAATATTATAGTCTCAGCAGCTGTTATGCCTGAACCAAATGATATGAAACGATATTACGGTCAAGATGTTCCTACATTATCTAAATATCTGGATGTAATTGTTCCAATGATTTATAAGGGCAATTATCATGCATCCTCAAAGTGGATTAAGAAAACCACAAAGGCTTTCGTTAAAAAAAGTAAAGGATCTTTAATCTGGACAGGTCTTCAGACTTATCATTCAGATTCAAATATTAAGAAATTGTCCTACAAATCTTTGTTTAATGATGCCAAAGCAGCCAAAAATGGCGGAGCAAAAGGTGTTGTGATGTTTAGATGGGGATTAACCAAATATATTAATTTCAAGAAATTAAAAATTAAAGTTTGAATTTAATTTTTATTCTTCTTTTTTAATTTTTTCAGCTGATTTATAAACCTGTCATCATAGTTTTTAGCAATGTCTTCGTATTTGTTCCATATTCCGATGGCGGTTTCAGGTATTACGTTGCGTTTATCCTCGCTGAATTTGGTATATGTGTGCATCATCTCTTTTGAATCTGATATTATCAATTTTACAAATGGGATGTCGGCTTTTTGAATTTGGATGTCTGCATCTTCAAATAGTGATATTATGTCAAATTCATCATCATTGATGTAGCATGTCGGAGATGCGAGAATGTTTATCCGCAGGTCATTTCTGTTTTTCAGGGCTTTCACCAGGCTTTCACCTTCCCCTTCAAATAAAAATCCTATTCTCATGTTTATGGAATTTTTTGCCCTTTTAATGATTTCGAGCTCTTGTGATATAATTTTTTCAACACCGTATATTCTCCATATAGGCGCTCGAACCTGGCTCATGCCGTTTTCATAGATATTTGTCAATCTTGTTATGGTGTCGTCGATTTCAGAATTCAGTCTTTCCTTTTCACGTGTTAAAACTTCTACAGGTGATTTGACAGTGTATGTTAACGGCCGTCCGTCTTCAATTTCAATGAAATTCTTTTTGGAAAGTTCCTTCAACACATCATATATTTTACTTCTGGGGATTTGGGATTCTTCAGATATCTCTGATGCGGTCGATGATATTAAAGAGGTTAAGGTTACATAGGCCTGTGCCTCATACATTGTAAGTCCGATTCCTTTTAGTGTAACTATATTTTCATCCATAATAATTATTATTGTGCTAAGATATATATGTTTGTTACTTTTTACCCTTGTAAAGTGACAAAATATTTATATATGCTTCAAATCAACTTATAATTATAACTAAAAAAGAGGTTATTATTATGGCAGACGGATTAGATATGTTTTGTTATCAATGTTCCCAAACCGCTAAAGGTACAGGATGTACTGTAAGTGGAGTTTGTGGTAAAAAACCAACAGTAGCAAGATTACAGGATAACTTAATCTTTACTATGAAAGGAATCAGTGCTTACAACTACAATGCAAATGTTTTAGGTAAAAAAGACCCTAAAATAGATGCATTCTTAACCAAAGGATTATACACCACATTAACTAATGTTAACTTTGACGTAAACGACTTAGTTGCACTTGCATTAGAAGCAGGTAAAGTCAGTGTAGACGTAATGAGATTGCTTAAAGACGCACACATCGAAGCATACGGCGAACCGCAACCAGTGGAAGTGAAAGTAGGTGCACAGGAAGGACCAGCAATCATTGTAACAGGTCACGACTTAAAAGCATTGGAAGAATTATTAAAACAAGTTGAAGGAACTGACATTAAAGTCTACACACACTCAGAAATGCTGCCTGCACACGGATACCCTGGACTCAACAAATATGAAAATCTGGCAGGTCAATTAGGTGGAGCATGGCACGATCAAAGAACTGTCTTTAAAAAATACAATGCAGCAATTGTCGGAACCAGTAACTGTGTATTGCCGGCACTTGACGCATACAAGGAAAGAATGTTCACAATGGATGTGGCTAAACTTGAAGGAGTAAAAACCGTAGAAGACTATGACTTCTCAGAAGTTATTGAATGCGCAAAATCTCTGGGATCATTAGAACCTGAAGAATTAACCACAATCACAACCGGTTGGAGTGCAGGAGCTATCGTTGAGCATGCTGACGCTATCAAAAAATTAGTTGAAGAAGGAAAAATCAGAAGGTTCTTCGTAGTGGGCGGATGTGACAAAGCAGCAAAACACAACGACTACTACAGAGAATTCGTGCAAAACTTACCTCAGGACACTGTTATCCTAACACTTGCATGCGGTAAATACAAATTCAACGACCTTGACTTAGGCGATATTGAAGGAATCCCAAGACTGCTCGATGTAGGTCAATGTAACGACACTATCGTAGCAGTTGATGTGGCATTGGCATTATGCGACCTATTCGACATGGAATTAAATGAATTGCCATTAACAATTGTCCTTTCATGGATGGAACAAAAGGCAGCTGCTGTTCTCTGGGCATTATTATACCTTGGAAAAACCGACATGTGGCTTGGACCTGTGCTCCCTGCATGGTGTAACGATGACATCATAAGTGTGTTGGTTGAAAACTACAATTTAACTCCAACAACTGGGGATGCAATAGCAGATATTAAAACAATTATGGGTGAATAAGCATATGAGTGAAGATATTAAAGCAAAAGCTTTGAATATCCAAACTTTAGTTGAATATCAGGACGACACTGTTGTAAGTCGTGAGGTTATCAAAAAAGAGCTTGGAACCGTAACATTCTTTGCCTTTGATCAGGGTCAGGGATTGTCTGAACACTCCGCTCCTTTTGATGCAATGGTTCAAGTAATAGATGGTGAAGCAGAAATCACAATTTCCGGTGTTAAAAACACTGTCAAAGCAGGTGAAATAATCATCATGCCTGCAAATGAACCTCATGCACTTCAGGCTGTAAACAGTCCTTATAAAATGATTTTAACTATGATTAAATCAGATTAAATTCATTTTAAAAAATTATTATTGGGTGATTTTTCACTTGATAATAATTTTATCTTTTTAAAAAGCTAATTTTGGATGGTCGGCATTGTATTGCTTGCAATTATATTTTTTGAATGTGATTAATTGTCCTGTAATCATGTTTGTCAGTTATCTGGTGTCAGCCGAAACAATTTGAAGAAGTAAAATAATCAACTTCACTAATTTTTCATAAATTTCATTGATTCATCTATATCTCATAAATCAAATAATATTTTTTTGATATTGATATTATTTAAATAACATTAATGATTAATATTTTAATTACTTTTCGCCATTTATATATGAATAATTGATGATTATTTTAAGTAAATGGTGGTTTCAAATCATTGGATATTTCGACCAATTATGATTTCAATTTTTTCCACCAAATCATTATCCAGTCCGCCTTATCCTTAACATTGAAATACTTCCCATCTTCAAAGGTAAGTATTCTCTCCAAATATTTTCTTAATAACTCTTTTTGCTCATCTGAATATAAATCTAGGCGGAACTTTCCATTATCCATTGCTTCTTCAATGCTTCCATACTCTCTATAATTGTTCAAATCAAATCTTTCGACATTTGCATAGATTCCCATATTAAAGAGAATGTTAAACAGATAATTGTAATCCGGAAAATCCTCAGTTTTTATCCCCAACTCTCTGTCAAAGTCCTTTTCGATTTTTTTGTTTTCAGGACCAAAAATAGTAATGAAAACATATTTGTTGGCTATCTTGTCCAATTCACATAATACCTCTTCAATTGGTATGATGCCGTTCAGTGACCTTGAACAAACCACAACATCAAAATCTCCAATTTCATCATATCGGATTTCTTCAATTGGCTTTAAAATGGTTTCGATATTGTTGATGTTGTTTTCACCTGCTCTTTTTTCAAGGTATTCCAACATTTTTGGGGATGAATCTACTCCCACAACTTTTTTAACCTTTTTAGCTAATGGGATGGTGATGGATCCCTCTCCGCAGCCCACATCAAGAACGGTATCGTTTTCATCAAGTGTCAGCTTGTCAAATAGTGCTTCCTGATAATCCTCCTTGCGTGTGCGCTTAAAAAATCCTGGTGCGGCTTTATCCCAATCCTTGTCTTTTTTGTTTGACAGTTTTTCACTCCAGTAACCTGTCCAGTCCACTTCATTCGGATTCTCAATACATTGTTTCATATTATCACTTAAAACTCTTTTTTCATTGAAATAATTCTTTTATCATCTTCAAACCCTTTAATATTTGGAATAATATGGTAATTCAATTTTTCATATAATCCAATTGCGGGAGTATTGTTTTTACCGGTTACAATATATGAATATCTGAAACCTTTTTCAATCACATCCCTCTCCAATCTTTCAATGAGTTTGAATGCAATTCCCTTTCTTCGGTAATCCTTTTTAACATACACTCTTTTAAACTCAACACTGTCTTTGCTTAAAACTCTATAACTGGCACATGCAACATTTTTTCCAGAGTCAATAAGTAAAATCACCACATGGGGGATTTCAAGACTGTTGTACTCATTATATTTTGACAAATCTTTTCCTATGCGCTGATAATATCCGTTATCCAATTCCCGAACCAGCTTAAGGAATCGTTCATCTTTTTCATTTGTGATAATTGATTTCATTTGATTATTGTTTTTCCGGTTAATACGTTCTGATAGTCTTCATAATTTTCTTTTAAAAGTCTGGGAATGTCTAATTCATATGGACAATTGTCTACACAAGCATAACACTCGATGCAGTCTTTTGTGTCCTCCATTATTTTTTGTGTTTTTTTATCTAAATTAGGTTCTGTTGGAAAACGCCTAATCCAAAGGGACATTCTTGCACATGTGCTGATTTTAATTCCTTCCGGACATGGCATGCAGTAAGCGCATCCTCTACAGAAGTCTTCACCCAACTCTTTTTTGTCATTTTCGATTTCTGATTTCAACTCATCGTTTAAAATGGTATTGTCATCGTATGATAAAAATTCATCAAGTTCAGATATTTTTTGAATTCCCCAAATTGGCAGGACATTGTCAAATTGGTTCAGAAATGCAAAACTTGCTTTTGAATTGGTTATCAATCCGCCGCCCATTGCTTTCATGGCGATAAAACCTACATCAAATTTTTCACATTTTTCAACCAGTTCAATTTCTTCATTTCCACTCAAATATGAAAATGGATACTGTAAAGTTTCATAAAGTCCGCTTTCGACGGCTTCATGGGCAAATGTAATCTTATGTGTTGTGATTCCAATATGTCTTATCATTCCCTTTTCTTTTGCTTCAAGCATTGCTTTGAATAGTTCATCATCTTTTTTGGGAACAAATGAAATGTTGTGAAATTGGTATAAATCAAGATAATCTGTTTTTAAACTTTTAAGTGAAGTTTTTAAATCGCTCCAAAAATCTTCAGGAGTCTCAGCTGCGGTTTTGCTTGCAAGATATATGTCTTCACGAGGTATGTCCTCAAATGCATTTCCCATTTTTTCCTCACTGTCAGTATAAAAATGAGCAGTGTCATAAAAGTTTATTCCATTTTCATATGCTTTTTTGAGTATTTCTACCGCCTTGTCCATATTGCATCTTTGAATCGGCAATGCACCAAATCCATTTTTATTAACTTCAAGGTTAGTTTTTCCAAGTCTCATTTTATTCATGCCTATTTAATTCTTAATGTTTATATATCTCCAATTAGATAAATAATAATTACTTATTTTTATTATAGAATTATAATTGTGATGATTAAATGAATGATTTAGAAGAAATTATCTATAAACATGCTCTGCTCAATGCTGCTAAACATAAGGGGTCTGCAAATCCCGGTGCGGTAATGGGTTCAATCATGTCTAATGAACCGGAACTTAGAAGCAGAGCTAAAGAAATCGGTCCAATGTCTGGTAAAATTGTGGCAAAAGTCAATGCATTATCACTTGAACAGCAAGCCAGTGAAATGGAAAAATATGGCGTTGAAGTTCAGGAGAAAAAACCTAAAGTAAAAGAAACAGGTCTTCAGGAACTTCCTGGAACTCATGAAAACATTGTATTGAGATTTGCTCCAAATCCAAGTGGACCGTTGCATATTGGCCATTCCAGAGCGGCAGTTCCAAATGCCGAATATGTCAAAAGACATAACGGTAAGTTGATTTTAAGGATTGAGGACACAGATCCAAAAAGGGTATTTGAACCTGCATATGAAATGATTCCTGAAGATTTGGAGTGGTTAGGTGTAAATCCTGATGAGATAATTTATCAATCAGACAGATTTGAAATTTACTATGATTATGCTCGTCAATTAATTGAAAAAGGAGCAGCCTACATGTGTACCTGTGACGGTGCAACATTTAAAGAGCTTAAAGATAATTGCAAGGCTTGTCCATGTAGGGACAACAGTGTTGAAGAAAATCTTGAATTATGGGAAAAATTCGATACTATGGAAGCTGGAGAAGCAGTGTTAAGGGTAAAAACCGATATTAATCATAAAAACCCTGCAATTCGTGATTGGGTTGCAATGAGATTGGTTGATGAAGAACACCCTCGTTTAGGTACAAAATATAGAATTTATCCTATGATGAACTTTTCAGTTGCTGTTGATGATCATTTGATGGGTTTGACTCATGTTCTTAGAGGAAAAGACCATCTTGCAAATACTGAGAAACAAAAATACCTCTATGACCATATGGGATGGGAAGTGCCTGAATACATTCACTATGGAAGATTAAAAATGGAGGATATTGCACTCAGTACCTCAAAAGCAAAAGAGGGAATTGAAAACGGCATTTACTCAGGATGGGATGACCCTAGACTTGGTACTTTAAGAGCCATTGCAAGAAGGGGAATTCAGCCTAAAACCATTTATGATTTAATCATTGAAATAGGCGTCAAAATGGCCGATTCCGCAATCAGCTGGAAAAAGATATACGGTCAAAACCGTAATTTTTTAGAGCCTATTGCAAATAGGTATTTCTTCTGTGAAGACCCTCAATTAATCGAAGTTGCAGGTTATTCAGACGGTAAAATGGATATCGAAAGACCGCTGCATGCAGACCATGAGGACAGGGGAAATCGTCATCTGTCATTTGATGGAAAAGCTTATATTGCAAAATCCGATATCAACAATGGCATATTCAGGTTGATGGATGCAGTTAATGTCATGGTTGATGGTGATGATGTAACATACCATTCAGCTTCTTTTGAAGAAGCACGTGAACTAAAAGCAAGAATCATTCAATGGGTGCCTGTTGAGGAAAATGTTAATGTAAAAATTGTAATGGATGACGCTTCAATCAAAACAGGTCTTGGTGAATCTGCACTTAAAGAATTAAAAGTTGGAGATATTGTTCAATTCGAAAGAGTTGGTTTTGCACGTCTTGACGAAATAACCGACGATGAATTAATATTCTACTTCGCACATAAATAGGTGATTCAGGTGACTATGTTTACAAACGGTTTTTCATCTCTTCAAATGCCCAAAGACTTTGAACCGATTAATGCAAAAGATGAGTTTACGGAATTGTACTTAGTGAATACCAAAATTCCAATGTCCATTAAGTTTTCAACAACTCCCACTCTCACAGGTTTGCCTGAAATCCGTGCTGATATTGAGAAAAACTTAAAGGATAATGATAGAATCAATCTTATTCATTCTGATTTTATTCCAATAAATGACGATATTTACTATATGATCATTTCAAGTTTTTCAGATGGCGAAACTCAAATTAGACGTAATGAATTTTTATATGTGAAGGATAGTAATCTCTATATATTTGAATTCACATACCCATATGCCGATAGGGAATTGGATGATTTTTATTTAAATATCATCAGATCCTTAAAAATCAGCGTACCTAAATACATTGTTGAAGATGGTGAATATAGAATAAATCATGAATGATTTATTTTCATTCCTTTTTTTTTAATGCATAAAATTTTTAGTATTTTACCCTACTCTTTTTTTTTAGTCAATTACTATAATTCATAATGCTTGGCAACATTCAAAAAGTAATAAACAAATAGTAAATGGTATGGTTTTTAATGAATTAAAATATAAAAAAAGAGTAATGTTTAAAGATAATTAGTATATCTTTTTCACATCACTAGGTTTGATGGTAATGTCTTTGCGTCTGTATCTGACGGATATGTCATCTCCTCTGATGGCATAAACTTGACTTGAGTATGTTTCACCATCATGATTGAAGATAATTTCATCTCCTTTTTTAAGCACGACCTCATTGTTGTTTATATTGATTTTAATATTGTCCATTGCAGGTTTACTTTTTATTTCTCCCATGTCGGGTTGAGTTTCCGGTGTATTTTTAGCCAAATTAAACACACGTCTTGTGTTTTCTTGCCTTAATTTTTGGTTGTGATAATCTTCATATGTTCCATCATCAATGTCTACATGTGTTTCATTGATTATTGGTTCATATTCATATTCATTAACGTTTCTTATATACTCATTTTGAAGTTCCTCAGTCATAGGAGGTTCTTCAACAGGTTCGGGATTGAGTTTTTCTTTAACATCCTGGAATAATTTGGAGCTGGTGATTTTATTTTTAACTTTGTCCAAATCTTTTCTATAATCCAAGTCCATTATGTCATCTTCTTCATCCTTAAATAAGTCAGATTCATCAATGGATGCTCCTAATTTGTAATCAGTAGTTTCAACAACTTTATTAGGTGTTTTAAGAGTTGGTTCTGATATTTCTTCTTTTTCAGGATTCAATAGTGCATCAGTGATGTCTCTATCTTCAGAAATGCTTTCAACGGTCTCTTCAGTTTCTTTTGAAGCTGTTGATATTGCTTCATCAATATCTTTTTGTGAAGCAACTGAAGGTGTTTCACTTTTAACAGTGTCCTTCTCATCACCGATTATATCACTAATCTTTTCTTCGTTATTTTCATCAATAACTTCTTCAATTAATGGTTCAGGGGTTTTATTTTTAATACTTTCTTTTATTTCAATTAATTCCTCATCTTCTTCATCTTTTTTAATTTTCTGTGATTCTTTTTCTCTTTCAGTGTCTTTTCTTTTAGATTCTTTGATTAATTCATCAATAGTAAATAAATCTTTTAATTCACTTGATTCGTTGTTATTTTGAGTCATAATATCCATCTGGTTTTGTTTAATTGGTTCTTGAAATTTTTCAACAGTATTATCATAATTTATTAAAACTTGATTTTGAGATTCGTATTCATAATTTTGTAAGTTGTCATTTTTAACTTCAGGAACAATATATGCTTCATTTTTGCTTTCAGTTCCAAGATTTTTTCTAAATAAGTTGTGGTTGTTGTTATGCTGAGGCATATTTGGAGATAAACTACGTGGGGCATTTGTTGTTTGACTATTATTTTTTGAAGTAATTTTATTTTTTCCAATATTCAACGCTTTATTAAGATCTTCTGTATTTGGAAGTATTGATCCTTCTTCGTGTTCTAGTTCATCGCCTTTAAAATATAGTTTAACTGTTATTATAGCTATTGCAGCGATTATTGCAATAGTAATCCAAATTAAAATGGTTATCATATTCATAGTTTTTCCCAACCCTTATTTAGTCTATATATATTTATGTCCTATTCATTAATTTAAATATTTTCATGTTGGAGTAATCAAGAATAATGGGACTTGCTTTAATTAAAGACATCACGTATAAACTATTAGGGATAAATAATTTCCAATAATAAGGTTTTTTAATAGAGTTATATTTTTTATCAATGATATGGTTAAATGGTATATTTTTAAATAATTTTTTGCTTAATGGTAATTTTTTAACAATCATTCATTTTATATATTTCAAAAATATAATATAAATTAGATTAATATTTATGAGGTTTAATCATGGTTGTTAAAATCAATGAGAATTATCTAAAATTAAAAAGCAGCTATCTTTTTGTAGAGGTGGCCAGAAGAGAACAAGAATTCGTAAAGAACCATCCTGATGCAGATATTATCAAAATGGGTATCGGGGATGTGACAAAACCATTAGTCCCTGCTGTTGTTGAAGCATTTAGAAATGCAGTTGATGAAATGGGCAGCGGTGAAACTTTCATGGGATATGGTCCTGAACAGGGATACGGATTTTTAGCTGAAGCAATTATCAAAAATGATTATAACAAATATGGAATAGATCTTGATACTTCCGAAGTGTTCATCAGTGACGGTGCTAAATGTGACACCGGTAATATTCAGGAAATTTTTGGAATTGATAATAAAATCGCTGTAACTGATCCGGTATATACCGTATATGTGGATACTAATGTAATGGCCGGAAGAACCGGTGAGATGGGTGATGACGGAATGTATGAAGGTTTAACTTATCTTAAATGCAATGCTGAAAATGATTTCACTCCTGAATTGCCATCAGAACCTGTTGATATAATCTATTTATGTTATCCAAACAATCCTACAGGTACCACATTAACTAAAGACCAGCTTAAAGTATTTGTTGATTATGCTCGTGAAAATAATGCAGTAATCTTATTTGATGCAGCTTATGAAGTATTCATTAATGAAGAAAATGTACCTCACTCAATTTATGAAATTGAAGGGGCAAAAGAAGTTGCTATTGAATTCAAAAGCTTTTCAAAAACAGCAGGTTTCACAGGAACCCGTTGTGCATATACTGTTGTGCCAAAAGAATTAAAAGGATTCGATTCTGAAGGTAATGAAGTTGAAATCAATCCATTATGGAACAGAAGACAAACAACCAAATTTAATGGGGCCTCCTATCCGGTTCAAAGAGCTGCCGAAGCAACTTATTCTCCTGAAGGTCAAAAACAGATTAAAGAAGTTGTTGATTATTATATGGAAAATGCGAAAATAATTCGTGAAAGTTTAACCGACATCGGATTAGAGGTTTATGGTGGTGTAAGCTCACCATATATCTGGGTTAAAACTCCAAATAACATGGACTCTTGGGATTTCTTTGATATATTATTAAATGAAGCTAATGTTGTTGGAACTCCAGGTTCAGGATTTGGTCCAAGTGGTGAAGGTTATTTAAGATTAACTGCATTCAATACCTTGGAAAATACCAAAGAGGCAATGGACAGAATTTCAAATTTAAAATTTTAGGTGTTATAATTGAAAATAATAGAGAAACCAGTTGAAATTGAAAAGGGAGATTCTTTTAAAATATTATTATCAAAATATGGTGCTTTAGCTTTAGACAAGCAAGAAAATATATCAGAATTAATTGGTGAAAGCATTGGTGATTTAGATATTGAAAAAGGTATAGTGTCCTTTGGAGATTTTGAATTGCCGGTTCAAATTTTAGGATTTTACATGCAAGACTCCAAACAGTGGTCATGGGCTTGGGATAATGAAGATATTTTTGGAAAAGACTTAATCAAATCTGCAAATGAAATTAAATCAATTGGTGAAGAATATGATATTCTTGAATTTACCTCACCACTTTTACATGCAGATTTCAATGACTGTCATACCTTGGCAATGACTGCAATAGGCATTTTGGGCATGGATGGATATTACGGGGTTTCCGAAGAAGGTTTGGATATTTTTGTATTAATCAAATCAGACTTGGTTAAGGAAAATAATTCAGTTAAAAAATTCAGGGACACCTTTTACACTTTCCAAAAGAATTTTAATATTTATCCTAAAATTGCATTTGAATCTTACACTAAACTTAAAGGATACGGCTTCAAACCTCATGATGATTTTGCACTTGCAAAAATTGGTGAAAGCAGAGTTATGGCAGGTTTTACCGAAAGGGGTAATGTAACACGTATTATAATGTTTGGAGAAGATGAACAATGAGTAATATTGATCCTGATTTGATGGATGAAATTGATTTCATGATTGATTTGCTCACTAAATCAGGATTTTTTAGTGCTGAAGAAATAGTTGAGATATTGGAAGATCAGTTTATTGATGAGGAAATAGATTTTTCCCAATTCAATATCTCTTTAAATGACTCTTCAAATGAAAACTTCTCTAAACTCGAAAGAGCTTTTGCTAAACTTTCTTCAGATGGAATTGTCGCCATTCATAATTGCGGTTATGATATCCGGGAAGGAGTTGGGGATGCTTTTGAATTGCAGGTGCACTTGTTAAATAATAAGTTTGATGCTCAGGGATTTTGTTTTTATACTTTCGAGGATGTTGAAGATGCAATTTTTGAAAAAAAATTAAAAATCACCTTTGGAGATTTTGAAAATAACGAATCGAAAGCATTAGAGATAGGTAAAATCGTTTCTGAAACTTTAAAAGATGAATCTTTCACGGTTATTTGGGATGAAAGTATTAACAACCAAATTGAAATTAATCCATTTATATGGGATAAATCCTATGATGATAAAAAAGAATATGAAATTGAAGGGGCATATAATGTTTTTACTAAAAATCAGGTGTTAAAATGAATGTAAGATCTTTAAAATTAATACGTGATGTGATAATCAATTCAGGAAAATGGACTTTAATAGAAATTGCTCATGATTCAATTTATATAGAATTTAAAGATGTGGAGCTTGGAAAACCCAAATCAAATGAGGAAATGTCATTGACTGTGCGCTTTGCGGGGGATTCATTTTTCACTGTTTTCTACAATAATATCTGGGATATTGATTTTTTATCAAAATATAATTATGACCATCAATTGCTTAGTGAAGAAGTGTTTTTTAAGATTAAAGATATTAAATTCATTGATTTTGAATATTTGAATACATTTTTTTATAATTTTAAAAGTGAAAAAACTGTTTCCTTGGTTGAAGATTTCAATATACATAATATTCGCAATGACTTTTTCATGCTGGTTGAAACAGAGGAACTTGCATTTGTCGTTGGTGCAAACCAGATGGACTTTTTCACTCCATTTGAACGGCTTGACGATGCTTCTTTAAGGGAACTTTCTAATGAATGGATGCTTTATTTTTTAAATTATCATTTGAAAAGAAACCTTATTAAAGATCCGATGTGTGAAAATCATCCGTTGATGTATCCCAAAAAATAATTTAGCTCATTAATCTAGTATCTATTAAAAATATAAGTTTAATAGATATTTAATTACTTTTTTTTCAAATATCTATTAATTATTGATGTCTATTCAGGTTGTGCATGATTATCTCGTAGATATGTTGCACAGCTGATATGAATCCATTGAATTCATTGTTATGGATGTTGCTCATATCATCTTCAATACGGTCATCAACCTCTTTTATAAAAGTGGAGTTGTTGTAATCATGGCTTGTGAAGTAATGAACCTGTATTGCATAATTTGTATCCTCTTTAGGGAATACATAACTCACACCAATATGATTCCAAACTTTATCATTATTTCTTGAAGGATTTGAGAAATACTGTTTTGAAACTTTAACTCCACTAAGTGTGGAATTGTCGTTTTTCAAAACTTTATATCCTCCATCTTCCATTGCTCTAAATTTCGCTTCCGAGATTGAAGTAATATGGTCTTCAGGCCAGTCATCCCAATGGTCAATGTATACATATTCGTTAGTAATCGCATGAGGAGTTTTGGATTGATTGGTTTGGTTTAATTCTTCAGTTGTGTTCCATGATTGCGGAACAACTGTTACACTATGTCCAAAATCAATTGTTTTATCTGTCTGAACACTTAAAAAACTATTGATTCCATTGATGTTTGATGCAATAAAAATAATAAGTATGATGAGCAGTATTCCATGTATCTTATCTTCCCGTCTCATTTTTTACCTCCTTTATGCTCAGTTTTTGACCATTTTCGTTCTTTTCTTGTCATCATTGTTTTCATTGTCAGGAAAAACAATGGAATTAAATGGAAACAGTAAATATAATATTTTATCAAATCTTTAAGAAATTCTTGTGCGGAGGGTTTATCTCTTGAAAGGGCAATTATGATTCCTGGGAAAAATGAGATAACGGATAAAAATCCTACAATAAATGGCGCTTCCATTCTGATTATTGTGACATTATGGAAAATGAACCATGAAATCGCATTTAGAATGGTAACTAAAAATCCAAAAAATATTAACAGATTAAAACTGTAAAATGAAATGTGCTCTATTACATTAAATTTCTTTGGAATTGATATGTTTGCCCTTAAAATCTGGGGCAGGTAAATAAATAATGTTTCAAAATTACCAATCGCCCACCTTACTCTTTGCCTGAAAAATGCCCTCCAATCTGTAACTGCTTCCTGGTAAACTGCACATTCTCCGCAGTATCGTATTTTTCCACCTTGAAGAATGATTTTAATAGCCAGATTTAAATCTTCAGTAACTGCAAATCCGTCCCATCGTCCGCAATTGATGATAGCATCTTTTTTAACGAATTGTCCGTTTCCACCTAAAAATCCGGTACTTCCAAGATTGTCTTTAGCAGTTAGCGTATTTCCAAAACTTGCAAATTCCACATGTTGCATACGTGCCAGATAGTTTTCATTACGGTTAAACATTTTAACTCTTGATTGTACTCCGTCAATATCACCATTCAGATATTGTACGATTGTTGTCAAATAATCTGTTTTGATTTGTGTATCTGCATCGAAAACACCAATTATCTCTCCTTGGGATAAGGTCAGTGCATCATTTAAAACAAATCCTTTTCCTTTTCCTGAACGTGGAGGATGTCTTGTAACAATTTTAAGCTGTGGAAGATCTTTTTTTAATTCAGCTAAGATTTCACCGGTATTGTCTGTAGATCCGTCATTAATAACAATTACTTCGTAATTATAATCTTCATCTTTGTAATATTCTGAGTTGCAGACACTTCTGACTGTTGATTCTATTGTGTTTTCTTCGTTATGTGCAGGTATAAAAATGCTTATGAATGGTAAATCCTCTTCAGCATAAGGGGTGACTTCTTTTTGCTTTTTAATACTGCAAAATGAGTTTATAAGCATTGCTACAGTTGGAATTAAAAGCACCCATTGAAGCCAGGTTGCATTTCTAGTTAAAATTGCCATTATGATTAATGCAACACATAAAATTAAAAGAAAACTTGAATCTGACTTTTCAATAACCAATTCTGTGTTTTTTTCCTGGATTTTGGCTTGGGCGGTTTTTACATTGATGATATTCTGTTCATGTTTTTTAATAGCAACTGCCATTGACCTTTGCAGTTCCCCATCTTCTATTGGTTTAAGCAGATATCCAAATGGATTGCTCATTAATAACTTGTCGATTGTCTCATCAAAAAGTTCTCCAACAATAAGCAATACTGGAACGTTAAAAAGTTCTAAATCTTCAGCTAAATTTTCTAAATTTACATTTTCAATTTCTGTGTCTAAAAAAATGAGGTTAGGAGATATTTCGTCTATTTTTTTGAAAATATCTTCCTTTTCATATGCACTGCCTGCAAATTCATATTCATAGTCTTCAACATATTCTTTTATTAAAGACAGGGAAATTTCATCAGAGCTTATTGTAAAGATTTTGGGTTTTCCAGTGATTAATTCTAATTCCGTCATTTAAATCTTATTCTGTAAACCCGCTAGCATCATTTAATTTTTTTTGCTCTAATTTAGCTCTGTTGATTGTAATTTTAAGGGTTTTGTCTAGTTTGTTGATGTCGTATGGTTTAGAAACAAATCCGTAAGATCCTTTTACATTTGATTTTTCAAAGGTATCTGTGTCTGTGTTTGCAGTTAAATATATAATTGGTATGTCCCATTCTGAAATTACTTCTGCTGCTTCAATTCCTTCCATGTCTCCTTTTAATTTAATGTCCATTAAAACTACATCAGGGGTTTTTTCTGCAGCGGTGTCAATAGCTGCTTGTCCGGTATCAACTGTGTCAATTACTTCATATCCTAATTCTTCTAAACTGTATTTTAAATCTAATGCTGTAATTGCTTCGTCTTCTACAACGAGTATTCTTTCATTCATTTTACAATCTCCACATCTTATCTAATTTTTCTAGCATTAAAACATTTGTATATAATTATATATATAGTTTAATTCGTTTGTTTTGTCATAAACAATTACTTACTTATTGTATGTTCCATTGTTGTAGGGAAAGTTAATTTATATTCTGTTCCAATTTCAGGGTGCATCAGTTCTATTCTTCCATCCAACTGTTTAGTTAAATTTTTGATGATTTCACATCCTAAATTGGCAGATATGTCCTTTGCATTTTTTATACCTACACCATTGTCCTTAAGTGTTAACTGGGCTGTGTGCTCATCAATTATCTGTATGTCTTTTATAATCTTCTTGTTTGGTCTTGTTTTATCTGGGAATGCATGCTTTATCGCATTCATTGTCAATTCATCAATCACCAGCAATAGAGGTGTGATAATTTCTATTGACAGATTTAATGTGCTGTCAACATGTGACTCAAATTCGATACCGTCCCTTAAACCTATTAATGTTCTAAGCTGGGCGTCTTGGTCTTTAATATAGCTTTCCAAGTTAATATTTTGGAAATCTGTAGTATTGTATGTTTTTTCATGCAATATCGCTAATGATGACAATCTTGATTGCATATGGTCTATAATGATATTTGGTTTGTCTTTATATGCTCTTTTTTCAAGGTTTAGGAAACTGTTTAGAATTTGCAGATTGTTTTTAACTCTGTGGTGAACTTCTTTAATTAAAACTTTTTGATGTTCGTTTGCTATTTCAAGTTCCTTTTGTTTAACCCTATCTTCAGTTATGTCTGTTAAAAATCCGATACTGTGTTCCTCTGAACCAAATTCAAACACTTCAATGGTTATATTGCAGGTTTTTGTGTTGTTCGGGTCTCCTTTAACCATGTATGTGAAAGTTTCGTCCAGTTCATGTATTTCACGATTAAATAGTTTTTTAAAGTTTTCAACGGTTTCCGGTTCCACAATGTTTTCAATGATTGCACGTCTGTTGGAGTATGTTTCCTTGTCCTCTCCAACTATGGTGTAAAATCCTGCACTATATTCATATTGCTTTTGGTTTAAAGGTTCAATGAGTAATGCCAGTTTGTTGCTGTTTTTAAAACCGTTTAACAGGAAATCGACTGGGCGTGTGATTTGATCGGATTGATCTCTTGTTACATCTTTGATTAATCCATAACGGCTCAATAATTCTCCATTTTTATCAAATTTAGCATAAAGATTGATTTCCAAATATTTTAATTGGCCGTCATCTGTTTTAATTCTTAAAATACCATCATAAGTTGATTTGCCGCTGTCCATCAATTTCAATATTTTTTCAACTAACGGCTTGTCTTCGGGAATTGCCAATTCAAACACGATATTGTAATCTTCATCTGTGTCTTCCCTTTGACGGTTGATGATATTGTAAATTCCCTGTGTCCAGGCATATTTTCCATTTACTTTATAGTAGCTTCCGGTCTGTGAGAAATATTCGATCAAATTGGCCTTATCCTCATCACGTTTTTCATCGGGTATGACGAAAGTATTTTCGTTTGTTTCTTTGTGGTCTGTTAAAACAAATACTCTTCCCATTTCAAACATGATTTTAACATTGGTAAGACGTGCTAATTTATCCTTTTGATAATATAAAAATCTCATGTATTTATCTTCATGGGTTTTATACACTTCAAACAGGGATTCATATAAAAGTTTATGAAACATCGGGGAACATTCACTCAATAATCTTCCGGTAACATCATCTTGTCTTATTTTTCCCCTTTCAAGCACATTTGATCCAAGTCCATGTATGATAAAGTCATTTCCATCTCTAAATGGGATGAAAATATTTATGTCTGTTGATATGTTGCTCATAATCTTTTGGAAAGGAATTTTTTCAAGCTCATATTTTTTCTCAGCCGGCTGATATAATTCGCTTTCGTAAACATCATAAATGCTGACCTCCTCCATGTGCTCTAATTTCCTATACTCCTTATGTATTTTCATATTCACACCTCCTCCTCATTTTCTTGATACTCTTCAAGTGAATATTCAAAACTTGTTGGGAATATTAATCTAAATCCTGTTCCCACATCGCAGTCTAAAATTTCTATCTTTCCATTAATCTGTCTTGTTAAATTGTTCACAATTTCCCATCCCAAATTGTGATTGATTAGAGTTTCAGGACTTCCAAGTCCAACTCCATTATCTTGTAGGATGAATTCGCAAATGTTGTCATCAATGAGCCTAATTTCTTTTGAAATTGTTTTGTTGGGCATATTTTCATCTGGAAATGCATGCTTTATTGCATTCATTGTCAATTCATCAACAATAAGTAACAATGGAGTAATAACTTCAATTGATAAATGAATTCTAGGATCAATGTCTGTTGTAAAGTCAATATGTTTTGCAACAAACAGTGTTTTTAAGGTTTCATCCTGGTCCTGCATGTAATCATTAAGATTGATGTTAACGAAATCTTCGGTATTATAGGTCTTTTCATGCAAAAGGGCCAGTGAGGCTAAACGTGCCTGCATATTGTCCAGAATAAGTTTTGGATTGTCTTTATATGCACGGCGTTCCAGGTTCAGGAAACTGTTTAAAACCTGCAGGTTGTTTTTAACCCTGTGGTGAACTTCTTTAATCAGAATGTTTTTATCGGCATTGGATTTCGCCAGTTCCTGCTGCTTTTGGCGTGGAATTGTGATGTCTGTTAAAAATCCGATACTGTGCTGTTTGTTACCGTAATTGAATCTTTCAATAAACAGTTCACAGATTTTCTGGTGTTCCTCTTTTCCATTAACATTATATGTAAATATCTGATTTACTTCAGTGATTTCTCCACGAATCAGTTTTAAAAGGTTTTCACGTGCACTTTCTTCAACAATATTTTCCAGAATTTCTGTGCTGTGGATATAGTCCTGTTTTGAAACTTCAATCATTGCATAGAATCCCTCACTGAATTCATAGCGTTTGCTTAAAGGTTCGATTAAAAGTGATAATTTGGAGTTATGTTTAAATCCGTTCAGCATGAAATCAATCGGTCGTGTCATGTGCTTATGTGAATCCACACTGACATCCTTGAACAAACCGTAATGGCTGATTTCCTCACCGTTTTCATCAAATTTGGAATATAAATACGTATCCAGAAACTTGATTTTTCCGCCGGGGGTCTTGATTCTGATGATATTTTCATAGGTGTCTGTTTCAGGACTCATTGTCTGGAGCAGTTCTTCAACCAATGGGCGGTCTTCCGGGATTACCAAATCAAAAATGATGTTGTAATAGCGATCCTGCGGTTCGCTGGTACGATTTATGATATTGTAAATGCCGGGAGTCCATGTAAACTCTCCACGGGTCTTATAATAGCTTCCGGTTTGTGAAAAGTATTCAATTAGATTTGCCTTGTTTTCTTCCTCTTCAAGCTGCTGTTCTTCGAGACTTTTATATTCCTCAACGGTATTTTTAAAATCAGAAATTGCATAAATTTCTTCTTCGTCAATAAGGATGTTGATGTTGGCAAGACTGTGGACCTTGTCGCTGATATGATAGTAAACTCTCATATTTTTGGTTTTTTTAGTTTCATAAACTTCTTTGAATGCATCCTTAAAGTGTTCATAGTAAAATGGTGAGAGCTGACTTAAGAGTCTTCCTTCAACATCTTCCAGTTTCATATTGGTTCTTTCTAGTAAATTCCATCCAATTCTTTCAACGATGTAGTCTTCACCATCATCGACAGGCAGGAATACATTAATGTCTGAAGGTACATGCTTCATAATATTGCTAAACCGAACTTTTTCAGGTTTTTTAACTTGCGGGGCTCCCTGTTCGACTAGGTTAATTTTATTAATATTATAAATATGCAGTTCTTCAACATCTTCGAGTTCTCTGTAATGTTTTTCAATATGCATATGAATTACCTGAATAGTTTAAATATGTATAAATTTTTATTCGATATAATATTTATAATATTCCAAAAGCTTTTTAATAATTAATGATATAATAATAGTGTTATGAAAATTTTCATTAATTTTCAGATATTGATATTTAAGGAGTTATTAGATGACTTGTAGTATTTTAGTTGGAGGAGCATGGGGTGATGAAGGTAAAGGAAAATGTATTACTTACCTTTGTGACAATGATAAACCAAATATAATCGCTCGTGCAGGTGTTGGACCAAATGCAGGACACTCTGTTGAATTTAACGGAGAAAAATACGGTTTAAGATTAACCCCATCCGGTTTCGTACATACCGATGCTAAACTCATGATTGGAGCAGGAGTTTTAGTAAATCCTGATGTACTGTTTAATGAATTTGAAAACTTAAAAAAATATAACATTAAAGAAAGAATGTGTGTGGATCCAAGATGTGCAATCATCACTGAAGACCACCTGTCAAGAGATAAGGCTTCAGAACACCTTGCCAAAAAGATTGGAAGTACAGGTTCCGGATGTGGGCCTGCAAATTCAGACAGGGTACTGAGAACAATCGGACTTGCAAAAGACTCACCGGAACTTGAGGAATACATCACCGATGTGTCCGTTGCAGTAAATGAGGCAATTGATAATGGTGAAGATGTATTCATTGAAGGATCACAAGGTTTTGCTCTTTCACTTTACTATGGAACCTATCCATTCGTAACAAGTAAAGACACCACAGCATCAACTTTTGCGGCGGATGTCGGTGTCGGACCAACTAAAGTAGATGAAGTCATCAATGTATTCAAGTCTTATATTTCCCGTGTTGGAGAAGGACCGTTCCCAACCGAAATGACACAGGAAGAGGCAGAAAGCAAAGGTCTTGAAGAATATGGTGTAGTGACCGGAAGGCGCAGAAGAATTGGTTATTTTGACATGGAACTTGCAAAGGAATCCTGCAGAATCAACGGTGCAACACAAATTGCATTGACCTGTGTTGACAGGCTGTTTGACTGTGCACGTGTACAGGACTATGATGAGTTATCTGCTGAAACTAAAAAGTTCATTGAAGATATTCAAACCGAAACAGGTGTTCCGGTAACTATTATTTCAACCGGGCCTGACCTTAAGGACACAATCGATTTAAGAAAAGAATTATTATAATTCTTTTTTAACTATTTTTTTACATTTTAGGAATTAAATTAACATGAAAATATTTAATAAAAAATATATCTTGCTGATAATGATAATGTCATGTTTTTTAACCATTTCGGCAGTTTGTGCTGAAGAAAATGGCAATTCAAGCGACATGTCATTGAGTCATGATGATAATCTCGAGAGACCTCACTCCATTGTTTTAGTTCCCGAAAAGTTATCCACCACTTACGATTCAGGCAAGAATTTTAAAGTTAAGGCGGTCGACAGCAAAACCAATAAACCCTTAAGCAATGTTAAACTGCTTTTAAAGGTTTACACCGGTAAAAAATATAAGAAAGTATCTTTGACTAGTGATTCTAACGGAATCGCCAAATATTCCGCGTCAAAATTAAGCATAGGCAAACATAAAATTATCGTCACTGTTAAAGATGCCAAAAAATATTCTACCAAAACCAAAACAACCACTGTTAAAATCTCAAAGGCAAAATTAAAAATTTCCGCTCCAAAAATAACTCATGATTATAAGAAAAATAAGAAATTCAAAGTATTCATTAAAAATAAGGAATCAAATAAAGCAATGAAAGGAATACGAGTTTTAATGAAAGTCTACACTGGAAAAAAATATCATAAGTATTCTCTTAAAACCAATAGGGATGGAGCTGTAAGTATCAACACTAAAAATCTGAAGAAAGGAATCCATAAGGTCACAGTCAATGTTAAGGCCACCTCCAAAATCAGGAAGGCTTCTGCAAAAAGCAGCATTAAAACGGTTGATGGTGATAAACATATCAAGCTAAAAGTCAATGGACACACATTGGATGTTAGGCTGTCGAATAATAAGGCCGCTGATGAACTCTTCAACAAGTTGAAAAAAGGAAACATTAAAATTAATGCTGATGAATATGGAGGATTTGAAAAGGTCGGATACCTGGGATTCTCACTTCCTGCAAGTGACAAATACATTTCCACTTCTCCTGGAGATATTGTATTGTATGATGGAAATCAGATTTCTCTGTTTTACAGGTCCAACTCATGGGAATATACAAGATTAGGTAAGGTACAGAAAGTTACAGCCAATGAATTGAGAAATATTTTAGGTTCAGGGGATGTGACATTGACTTTAAGTCTGAAATGATTGAAATAACTCCATTAAAAATAATATCAGATTTTCCTTTAAGATTTAAAACCTCATTTCTGACATGTTTCTCTGTTTTAATTTCAAGACTCGAAATGGTTAGTGTAAAAAATTTAACTGATGAATTTATTTTTATTTCTTCTTAATTCTATT
>NZ_CAMJUE010000014.1 GCF_946408925.1 uncultured Methanobrevibacter sp. | reverse complement strand
ACCTACAAGGTCAAAACCAACAAGAATGGAATCGCCCAGAAGACCTTGAAAAAGAGTGTCATAAAAAAGCTTAAGAAAGGCAAAACCTATACTGTCAAAGTGACCTACCTTAAAAACACAATAAAAACAACAGTTAAAGTAAAATAGTGCTCAATGCACTATTTTAAAATTTTTTCTATTTCACGTTTAATTAAATCAGAAGGAAA
This sequence comes from uncultured Methanobrevibacter sp., assembly GCF_946408925.1. GTDB lineage: Archaea > Methanobacteriota > Methanobacteria > Methanobacteriales > Methanobacteriaceae > Methanocatella. The sequence continues at coordinate 36,213 of NZ_CAMJUE010000014.1, read as the reverse complement.
CTTATTCTTTAAATTTAATGGGGAGAATTATGAAAACTCATGTGAAGTTGGTGCTACTTTCCTCTTTACACTACTTTGAAATTTAAAATAATTTAATATTTCATTCACTTGTTTACTGTGGGTTGGGATTAAAAAGAGTATTATGTTTATAGTATAATATTTGAATTTCTATTTTTTTCACATTAATCTTTTGTGGAAGTAATTCCTTGGTGCAGTATTAAGGATATGCGCAATATCATGATTCATAAATATGAATCTGCAGAATTTGATGTAATGGAGTATGCATTAACAGTTGAAGTTCCTGAATTAAAAGAAGATTTAGTTAAGTTGAAAAATATTAATTTGTAATAATCTATTTACTTTTTTCTAGTTTTTTTGGAGTTTATCTTATTCACGATAACATGGCTCTTGCATATTTCTTCTTTGATGGCAAATTTGAATTTATAGCTCAATTTGATCCAATTTCATTGTTTATAAGTGTAATTGTTCTTGGAATAGGAATATTTGTTGTTTGTGCTTTAATCGATTGGATAAGAGAATTATTATTCAGAAAATTAAAAGTTAAAGAGAGATTTGGAAAATTTGAAGAGAATGTGTACTTGAAATTTGATAATTATTTGAATTCAAATAGTTAAATGATGCATATCATTTCTATCTAATTGGCTGAATTCACTCTATATTCAAAATTTTATCAAACCCAGACATTCTGAATATTTCTCCCACAGATTCATTAACATTTTTAATGATGAACGGAATATTGTCTGGTTTTAATTTCTTTTGAGTTGCAATCAGAACTCTGAGACCTGCACTTGAAATGTATTCCATATTGGTAAAATCCATAATTAATGAATCAAATTTTCCCATTTCATTTTTAATTTCATTGTCAAGGTCTTGTGAAGTAATTGTATCTATACGCCCTTCAACAGAAATTGTTAATTCTTGTCCATTGTAATCTTTATTAATATTCATAGTAATTTATTTGTTCATATATAATTTTAAATATTTTGTTTTACATAATTTTAGTATAGTTAAATTTTTTTAGGTGAATAAATATGAATTTCTTTAAATTATCCTCCGCTCAGAAAATGCTTTTATTTTCAGAGATAAATAATCCTCATAATGATTCATTTTATCTTAAATTTAGAAAAGATTATGATTTGGAGGATTTGGTGTATGTTAAAAAAGCAATTAAAATAATATCTGCCCAATATTTGAATTTACAAATTAAAAATGATGATACCGGTAATTTCAAGCAGTATTATATAGATATTGATGTAAATATTGATTCATTTGATGTTTCAAATGAAAATCTAAATGATTTTATAAAAGATTATCTTGATAAACCTTTTGATGATGTATTTGACTCTCCGTTATATAAATGGGCAGTTTTAAAAACAGAATCTTCCGCTGTTTTGATAGGTGTTGTCCAGCATATTTTGCTTGATGGGACTTCTTTATTTTCAATTATTCCTCATGAAATGGATAAGTGCATCGAATCTATTAAAAACAATAGTGAATATGTCCCAATTGATTATTCCTATGAAACTTATGTTGATGAAGAATTAAAATATTTAAAATCTGATGAAGCAAAAAGTGATAAAAAATACTGGTTAAATACTTTAAAGGATTATTCCGGAGACTGGTATTCATTTGATAATTCGGAACTTGGGTATTTTGAAGTTCTTTTAGATCAGACTTCAGATTTTAATTATTCGCCATTTGTAACATCTCTTGCATTAACCTTCTTGTATTTGGCAAAATTAAAACGTGGCAATAACTTATTCAAAGATCTGGTTTTAAACACTTCAGTCCATGGCAGATACTTTGGACAAGATGATGCACTGGGAATGTTTGTAAACACTATTCCATTAAGATTAACCTATGATGAATATTTAACATTTGATGATTTGCTTGCATACTCTAAAAGCGTTTTAAAAGAGGGTTTGGCTCATGCGAAACTGCAGTTCAGCGAGTACACAACTGATTTGAGAAATGCGGGAATTGATCCTGATTGTATTTCTACTATTTCCATCGTGTCAAATTCTACAAATCATGATTCTAAATTCCTGACATATCAAAAGGACATTAAATTCCCGCTTCACTTCAGAATAAATAAAAATTTCTCCGATAAAAATGGTTTGCATTCTATTTTCATTGAATATGATAAAGCATGTTTCAATAAAAGTGAAATCGAATCAATCGGTCAAGGTTTAAAAGATCTATTAAAAGAGGTTAGCATAGATTCATCAAAAAAATGTCGGGATTACAATGTGGATGAAGTGGAATTTTTCAGGGCAGAAAATTATTATAATAATCTGATAAATTCATTTGATAATCCAACATCAATTTCACCGGATGTTAGTGGTGATAAGGTTAATTTTACACAGATTTCTAAAGCAATTGATGAGGATAAGTTACAAAATTTGTCTAACCAGTATAAACTGCCTAAGGAAAAGCTATTGCTCGCAGTTTTCCTATATGATTTAACCAAATTTTCATTTTCAAAAGATATTTTAATTGCTTATAATCGTGTTGCTGCAGGATATCATTTTGACACTGATTTAAGCGTTGAAGAATACTTAAATGATTTTAAAAATTCATTTAAAGAATTCAATAAATATCCCCTTTTAAACAATCAGAAATTAAACTTTGAAAGTGAAATATTATTTTTCATTGATGAATTTGACACTAAAGACTACAAACTTGTCTTTAATTATGAAAGTGGAAAAATCAATATCAGTTATGATGAATCATTCTATTCAAAAGAATTAATGGACGTATTTTTGGAGTCCATTGATGTATTATTGGATAAATTTACCATAAATGAGACATTACTTAATTCTATTTCAATAAGACATGAAATTGAACTTGATGAGGACTTTGAAATTGATCTGGCTAATGAAGGCGTAATAAATAATATATTTGAAAAGATATCTTTGGAAAATCCGGATAAAACAATACTTTATACAGAGGATGGCGAGTTAACATATGATGAATTAAACAGAAAAGCAAATAAAATAGCCAACAGTTTAATTAAAAATGGGGTTGAAGTTGAAGATAAAGTAATGTTTATGATGAGGAGAAACAGTGATTTGATAGCGGCTGTTTTAGGTATTGTCAAAGCGGGCGCCGCATTTATTCCGATTGATCCGAACTATCCGAAAAACAGGATTGACCAGATATTGGAAGACAGCGATTCAAAATTTGTCATTACTTCTGAGGATATCGAATACGATGGTGAAAACAGATTTGATGTTGGAAAATTACTTGAAGAAAGCGATGATTCAAATCCGAATGTAGAATTAACTCCTGACAATTTATGTTTCTTAATTTATACTTCAGGGTCAACCGGAAAACCTAAGGGGGTAATGATTACTCATAGGGGAATATCAAACTATATTGCCAATGTGGATGAAAATGTTCCGATTTATGAGCTCAACCGTAAATGTGATAAGTTCATATCAATTTCAACAGTGTCATTCATTGTATTTTTAAGGGAGATATTCGGTACAATTTTAAACGGTTTGCCGGTGGTATTTGCAAATGATGAGGAGGCTATTGACCCATTACAATTAGTGGAACTGTTTAAAAAGACTGATGCGGATGGTTTTGGCTCAACACCGACAAGACTGCTTGAATACTTGCAGCTTGAAGAAATTCAGAATGTTGTTGGCGGATGTAAAGTAATTATTGTAGGTGGTGAAGGATTCCCTCCAGTTCTCTATGATAGATTGTCAAAATACACTAAAGCAGATATCTACAATTCATATGGTCCGACAGAAGTTACAATAGCATCACATTACAAATTAATTGACTCTTCTGAAGTAACTGCTGGTTGGAAAATGCTTAATGTAGTTGATAAAATTATGGATATTGATGGAAATCAGCTGCCTGCTTATGTTTCCGGTGAAATATATGTTGGTGGTGCCGGAATTGCAAGAGGATATCTGAATAATCCTGAACAGACTGAAAAGGTGTTCATGGAGTTAAACAACATTCCATATTATAACACTGGTGATTTGGGTAAAAAGGATTCAAAAGGCGAACTGTATGTTGCAGGACGTAACGATACTCAGATTAAACTCAGAGGATTGAGAATTGAGTTATCTGAAATCGAAAGTGTAATAGCAAACTATGAAGGCATTGCATTGTCAAAGGTTGTTGTTAAAAAACTTAACAGTATTGAACACCTTTGCGCATACTTTACTGCAACTTCACAAATTAATTTGGATGATTTAAAACAGCATTTAATCGATTCACTTCCGAAGTATATGGTGCCGTCTTATTTAATACAATTGGACGCTTTTCCAAAAACTCCAAATGGAAAAACTGACTTCAAAAACTTGCCGGATCCTGAAATAAATCTAGATGATTTTATTAAACCGAGAAATGATATTGAAAAAGAACTGTTTGACATTGTCTCAGATATTTTGGGAATGGATGAATTTGGTGTTAATACTGATTTATTCAGCATTGGTTTAACTTCTTTGACAGTTATCCAGCTGACCTCTGCAATATATTCCAAATTAAATGCCCAATTGAATGTTACTGAAATTCTTAAATACAAAACTATTGAAAAAATAGCTTCTGAAATTAAAATTGAAGATGATGAATCGCAGGATATTAAAGAACTTTATCCTTTAACTCCAAATCAACTTGGAGTTTACTTTGACTGCATTAAAAATCTGGATAACACTGCATATAACCTTCCGAAGAAAATGGAATTTAGTGAAGGAATTGATGTTGGCAAACTTAAATCATCAATCATTAAAGCTATTGAAAATCATCCGTATCTCAAAACAAGAATAATAATGGATAACGGTGAAGTATATCAGCAAAGAAGGGATGATTTAAAAATTGATGATATGATTGAAGTTGTTGATGAAGCTGATGTTGATGAGTTTGTAAAACCATTCAAACTGGATGAGGGTCCATTATTCAGATTTAAGATAGTTGGAAACTCAATGCTTTTAGCTGATTTCCACCACATTATTGTTGATGGAACCTCTTTAAACATTTTATTTGATGAAATCTCAAAAATCTATGATGGAAAAGATTATGAGATTGAAGAGCTTGACGGATTTGAATATTGCTTAAATGAGATTAAAACACGCCAATCCGGTTTATATGAGGAGGCAAAATTATTCTTCAATAACAGAGTCAAAGAGTTTGATGATGTAACATTAATTCCACAGGACATTAACGGCGATGAATCACAAGGTAAAGTCGCAATGAATGATATTTTCCTTGAAAAAACCAGTATTGATGAGTTCTGTTCAAAAGCAAATATCTCTCAGAACAATTTGTTCCTGGCAGCAACATCATTTGTTATAAATAAATTCGCATATAATCGTGATACATTAATCGCAACTATCACTAATGGTAGATTCAATCCAAATCAACAGAAAACATTGGCCATGATGGTTAAAACATTACCATTAGCATTGAAATTAAATTCTGATTCAACTCTTAAGGAATACTTTGAATATATAAATGGGGAATGGCTGAATGTATTGACATATTCCGCATATCCTTTAACTGAAATTTCAAATGAATTCGATATTGCTCCTGAAATATTATATGCTTATCATGGAAAAATCATTGAAGACATTGAAATCGGTGGAATGAAAGTTGAAAGACAGTCTATTGATTATGAAGGACTGAAATTCAAAGTCAACATTAATGTTGTGGAAGTTGATGGTCAATACAGAATTTTCTGCGAATATAATGATCAGTTATACTCTGAAACTTTAATCAGCACTTTCCTTGAATCAATTAGAATAGTTTTAAACAAATTCCAGACATTTGATGAAAGCACATTGATGAAAGATATTTCAATCATTGAAAACGATGACTGGGGTGTCGATGATTTGGCATATGATGATGTTCCTGAAGACAGATTAAATAAAATATTTGAAAATCAGGTTGAAATGCATCCTGACAGAGTAATATTATATGCCACTGACGGGGAATTTACATATGATGAACTAAATAAAAAAGCTAACAGAATTGCTCACAGCCTCATTAAAAGGGGTGTCGGTCCTGAAGACAGAATAATGTTTATATTAAATAGGGACAGTAATGTGGTTGCATCAATATTTGGTATTCTAAAATCCGGTGCAGCATTCATTCCGGTGGATTCAGAATATCCATCTGAGAGAATTGAGCATGTTTTAACAGACAGCGAATCCAAATTTATCATTGTGGATGATGTGATTGAGAAGAAAGGTATAGATTTAAGTGGATATGAAGATAATTTGCTTGATGTTAATGAACTGCTCAAAGAAAAAGACACTGCTAACCCTGATCCGGATGTGCATGCAAACAATATGGCATATCTAATTTACACTTCAGGTTCAACAGGACTTCCTAAAGGAGTAATCCTTGAACATGGAAACATTGCAAACTTTGTGTATCCTGACCCAAGGAATGTTTGTACTTATGAACTGGTTCATAATCTTGAAAAAGAAGATTATAAAGTATTGTCCACAACAACAGTTGCATTTGATGTATTCCAGCAGGAAATTATGGGATCACTTTTGAATGGTGTTCCAATGGTATTTGCTAATGATACTGAATATAAAGATCCAATTGAAATGATGGATTTAATCCACAGAACCGGTGCAAATGTTTACATTGCAACCCCATCAAGACTGCTTCAGTATCTTGAAATTGAAGCGATGCAGGAGACTATGTATGGATTTAAGGTATATATTCATGCTGGAGAACCTTTCTCTAAAAGATTATATGAGCTTCTCTCACAAAATTCCAATGGAAAATTCTTTAATATGTACGGGCCAACAGAAACAACTGTCTACTGTAACGGTGTTCAGCTTGAAAGCTCAGATATTCACATTGGAAAAGAATTATTCAACGTTCATGAAATGGTCATGGACTTTGACTCCAATCCATTGCCTCCAAATGTAATAGGGGAGTTATATATTGCAGGAAAAGGGGTTTCAAGAGAATACTTGAATCGTCCTGAGAAAAATGCTGAGGCATATGAAGTTATTAACGGAATAAGATTTTACCGTTCAGGAGATTTTGTTAAGGTCACTGAAGAAGGAGATTATTATGTATTCGGAAGAATGGATAATCAAATCAAACTCAGAGGTTTAAGAATAGAAATTGGGGAAATTGAAGTTGGACTTTCAAAATTCCCAGGAATCAAATCCGTTGCAGTTGTTGTTAGAAAAATCAAAGGCAATGACCATTTATGCGCCTACTTCACAGTTCATGATGAATACAGGGAGGAAAACCGTGGAGAAAACGAATACTCAATTAATATTGATGATTTAAAAGCTTCCCTTGCGGAAAAATTGGTATATTATATGGTTCCAACAGTTTATATGGAACTTGATGAAATGCCTCAAACAGCAAATGGTAAAACAGACCTCAGAAACTTACCTGAACCTGTTTTAATAACAGAATATGTGGCTCCTGAAAATGACATTGAAGCATTCTTTACAAACCTGTTTGGTGAAATCTTAGGACTTGATGAAGTAAGTGCTACAGATAATTTCTTTGAAATTGGTGGAACCTCACTTTTAGTGACCAAAATTACAATGGAGGCACTAAACAGAAACTATAATCTGAACTATGGGGATGTATTTTCAAATCCAACTCCAAGAGCATTGGCCGAATTGGTATTATCCGACCAGTCTGAAGAGAAAAAAGCTGAACTGTCATATGATTATTCCGATATTGATTCATTACTTAAGAAAAACACTCTTGAAAACTTACTTGATGGCGAAATTCAGGATAGTTTGGGAAATATTTTACTCACCGGAGCTACAGGATTTTTAGGAATTCATGTTCTTCGTGAAATATTGGAAAATGAAACTGGTGATGTATACTGTTTCATAAGATCAAACAAAGTATTAAGCGGAGAGGAAAGATTAAAATCACTTCTCTTCTATTATTTCTCCAATGAATACGAAGAGCTTTTCAATGAGAGATTGCACATTATTGAAGGGGATATTACAAACTTTGAAGACTTTGAAAAACTTATTAATGTAAACATTGATACCATTGTCAATTGTGCAGCTAATGTGAAACACTTTTCATCTGGAACGGACATTGAGGACATTAACCTTGGTGGTGTTGTAAACGGGCTTAAGTTTGCTAAAATGAAAAATGCAAAATATGTTCAGGTTTCAACCTACAGTATTGCAGGTGAAAGTATTAACAATTATCCTCCTGTCGATGTTCCGTTCACAGAGCAGGACTTATTCATTGGTCAGGCTGTGGACAATCAGTATCTTAACTCCAAATTCCTCGCAGAAAGGGCAGTTCTTGAAGCTGCGGTAGAGAATGATTTGGATGTTAAAATCATGAGGGTTGGAAACCTGATGGCAAGAAGCTCTGACAGTGAATTCCAAATTAACTTTGAATCAAACGGATTCATTAACCGTTTAAAAGCATTTGTTACAATTGGAAAAATGTCTTACTCAATGATTATGGGCAATGTTGAATTTTCACCAATTGATATGACTGCAAAAGCAATTATTAGTCTGTCAAAAACTCCAAAGGATTGTACTGTATTCCATCCATATGATTATCACAGTATCAGTTTTGGAGATATAATTGAAATCATCAAACCTCTGGGATTGAATATTGAATATGTGGAGGAAGATGAATATCAAAAAGCATTGGATGATGCATTGGCCGATAAATCAAAACAAGAAGGAGTTTCAGGTTTAATTACTTCAATCGGTTCTGGTAAAGTTAAAAAAATCTGGCTTCCTGTATCAAATGATTATACCGTACAGGCATTGTATCGTTTGGGAATTAAATGGCCGTATGTGTCTGAAGAGTATGTCTATAACTTTGTGAAATATTTGGATGATCTGGACTTCTTTAGTATTTAAGGGGATTAATGATGTATGAAAGAAATTATGAATTATTGAGGAGTAAATTCAGTGAATTTTTCCTCCCGACATTATTTACTTCAATGGCAGGAAATATCTGTTTATTTGTGGATGGTTTGATAGTGAGCTTTTTAATTGGTGCATCTAATCTTGCACCAATTCAGATTGTAGCTCCTGTGATTACTTTTGTCAATCTAATCTATTGGATGATTGGATTGGGTGGTAGTGTACTTTGTTCTGTTGCAAAGGCAGAATTTGATGATGAAAAGAGTAATTCATATTTTTCAACATCTATTATTTCACTTTTAGTAATTGGAATACTGATTTCGATATTCGGTTTGATATTTTCAGGCAGTATTACACAGTTTTTATGTTCCTCCCAGCCCGAACTGATTCCTGAGGTAACTTCATATTTCAATTCATTAATTATTGGTATGCCGTTTTTATGTTATATGATGAGTTTATCATACTTTATAAGGGCAGATGGTATGCCGTCACTACCGTTCAGAGCAATATTGATTGCAAATATTGTTAATATATGTTTTGATGTAATTTATATTTCATATTTCCATTTAGGACTTTCAGGAGCAGCATTGGCTACTTCAACAGGTTATCTTGTTGGATCAGTTTTAATTTCATATTACTTTTTTAAAAAGGACCGTACATTGGAATTTATTAAATTAAAATTAGGCAAATTCTTCGCTTTCCTTAAAAAAATTGCAACTTCCGGATTTTCATCTTCTTCAACACAGTTATACTTAACTTTAAAATTGCTTGTAATAAACTTTTTAGTTGGAATATATGTTGGAAAATCAGGTATTGTGGCATTCGGTATCTGCTATAATAGCCTGTTCATATTATATATATTTTTAATAGGAACTGCTCAGACAATGTCTCCAATAGTGTCTGTTTACTTTAAAGAAGAAGACTATTCTGGAGTTAATTACATTATTCACAGGTCTTTAAAAATCGTTGTAATTGCAAGTTTGGCTTTATCTTTGTTATTTATTGTGTATCCTCGGGCGTTATTGTTCCTGTACAGTGTTAAAAATCCTGCAGATGTTCCTGTTGTATTGAATGCTCTGCGAATATTTGCAATAAGTTATGTGGGAACAGCCATTACATTTTTATATACTTTTTATGCTCAGGCAATTCAGAAAAATAAATTATCCACTATTATTTCCCTGCTTGAAGGTTTGGTCTTGCCTATTGGGCTTGCATTCATATTGTCCATTCCATTTGCAGGAAACGGTATTTGGATTTCATTTGCAATCGCTGAAGCATTAACAATACTGTTCATCTTTGCTTATTCAAAATATATCCATAAAAAAACAGAGGGTGAATATTCAGGATTCTTTATCAACAAGCACAATGATGATGAAAAAGTATTTGAACATACAATTAATGGTAATGTAAAAGATGCTGTGGAATTGGCACAAAATGTTCAGAATTATTTATCAGACAATAAATCTGCAGCAATAGTCAGTTTAGCTATTGAAGAGATGCTTGTAAACATCATCAACAACAATGAAACAGTTAATACAATTGACGTAATTGTTAGAAATAATGCTGACAATATTTTAATATCAATTAAGGATACTGGTGTCGATTTCAATCCAGTAGTGGAAAAAGATAATCTTGAATTTGATAATATCAGTGTTTTAAATAAAATTGCAGACAATGTTGACTATTCAAGAGTATTAGGGTTAAATAGTACTGTAATAACTATTAAAAATTAACAACTTCATTATATATCGTATAATGAAGTCATTAATCCATCATCTTATTAGCTAATGCAATATGCTAATGGTGATGAGATTAATTCCACTTTGATATGTGGGGTCAGTGTTTATGTTTGAATTAAATGTAATTTTTTTAAAGTCTTGTTTTGGCCTAATTATGTATGACTTGAAGTTTAAAATATTAATCATGTAATTATTTGGAGAGGAATATATGAAAGGACATGTGATAGTTGTCATACTTATGTTCTCTCTACACTAGTTTTTTTTTGAACTTATACTAATTAAAAATTTTCATTCGTATAAAACTTATAAAAAAAGTTCCGATGCTTATCAAAATCTGTACTGAAACTCTGATAGAAAATTAATTTTTTGATGATTATAAAATTTTTTAACTTTAATTTAATGATGTATTATTTTGATAAAAAATATTTAAAAAAGAAAATGATTAGAAGTTTTATTCTATTGTGATGCATTCGTTTGGGCAAATATCCACACAGGTTTCGCAGTAACTACATTCATCAGGGTCATTGATGGTTAATTTGCCATCTTCAAGAATTAAAACTTCCATAGGACAAACGTCGGTGCAGTCTCCGCAATTGTCGCATTTATCAGTATCTATTGTAATTTCAGCCATTCTTTTAACCTCCAGTTTAGCATGCTCTATGTCCGCAGCATTTTTCCGGATCATGTGGAATGTTTGGGTCGTGGTGGTCCGGATATGGTTTTCCACAGGTCAATGGTCCTCTTCCACGGGCAGAACCGCAGCATCCTCCCATCCTTTTGTTGTGGTTTAATATTGAATCGATGTCTAAGCCTTTCACTTCACCGACATATTCTATTGTTTCGCTGTGGCATCTTGGACATATATGGTGTTCGCCGTTCAATGTTATCCAATTGAAGCCACATTCTTTACAGACATATTCTAGATTATCAGCCATCTTAAATCATCTCCCTCTTTAAATGTTGCATAATCCTCTTCCCTGTAGTGGTGAACCACATTCTGGGCATGTTTTGGTTCTGCATGGAATGCCTCTAATTTTTGGTTCTGTGTATCCGCAATTAGGGCAACTGCATGTGTCATTTGACATTCTGTTTCTATTATTTGCATTCAATTTGCGAATGTTTGTTGATTTGCAGTCCGGGCATTCCTCATATTCTTTTTCTGGATTTGACCATTGAAAACCACAATCTTCGCATAAGTATTTATTTGGATCAATCATTGTATCACCTTTTACAACAACTATTGGTCGGCCTTCAATTAGAGAAACAGCTAGTTTATGCCTTGCAGAGTTTAGAATTCTGTGGAATGTTGACTGTGAGATTCCCATAAATTCCGCAGCCTCCGTTTGTTTGATATTATGATAGTCTTTGAATCTGATTGCTTCAAACTCATCTACAGACAGCTCTATCGGTTTCAGGTTCCTGTTCAACTCATGCCTGTGGCATGTGACTACTCTCCTCATTCTTTTAGGTCTTACCATAATTTTCTCCCCAAATGTATCTTCAGGTATTATGAATATATATTCATAACTTCTATTTAAATGTTACTTTAAAATGAGAAATTTGAAAATCTCCATCCTCTCCAAAGGAGATGTTCAACTATGTAAATCCACTTTTAGTTTGTTTTTGATTTTTTTTGAATTGAAAATGATTCATATTTAACAAAAATGAATCAACAGATAATCGAAATTGGTTAAAAATTAAAACCTAAAAAACCAGCTTAGGGGAAACGGATTTAGAAAAGATTTATATACTATACAATAGATATTAGTTTACAAGTATACTAATTTAGTTTACAGGTATACTACTTTTTAGAAGGTGAATAAAAATGAGTATAAAGAAAGTTGTTGTAGCAGGAGGAGGAGTCCTTGGAAGTCAAATTGCATTACAATCTGCATACTGTGGATTTGATGTTACTATTTGGCTTAGAAGTGAAGGATCAATTGAAAGAGCAAAACCAAAACTTGAAAGATTCAAAAATGTCTACATTGAAGACCTTGAAGCAATGAAAACCGATGAAATGGCATACTGCAGAGGTTTAATCAAAAAAGATGAAATTTCTGATGAAAAAATTGATGAATTAAAAGAACAAGTTCAAAAAGCACATGATAGCTTAATTTTAACAACAAGTTATGAAGAAGCAGCAAAAGATGCAGATTTAATCATTGAAGCAATTGCAGAAATTCCAGATGAAAAAATTGCATTTTATCAAGAATTGGCTAAATATATGCCTGAAAAAACTATTCTCGTGACAAATTCATCAACTTTACTTCCATCAATGTTTGCCGAATATACTGGAAGGCCTGAAAAATATCTTTGTTTACATTTTGCAAACTCAATTTGGAAAAACAACACAGCAGAAGTTATGGGTCATGCTGGAACTGAACAAAAATACTTTGATGAAGTCGTTAAATTTGCTGAAGACATTAACATGATTCCATTAGAAGTTAAAAAAGAGCAACCAGGTTATATATTAAACTCTTTATTAGTACCATTTTTAAATGCCGCAACTAAATTATGGGCCAATGATGTGGCAGAACCTGAAACAATCGATAAAACTTGGATGTTGGCAACTGGTGCTCCAAAAGGACCATTCCACATTATTGATATTGTTGGTTTAACAACATTATACAATATTGCTTTAATGAATCCTGAAGCTCAAGACCCTGATTCACTTCAATCAAAAATGATTGAAAAACTTAAAGAAAAAATAGACAAAGGAGAACTGGGAATAAATGCTGGAAAAGGATTTTATGAATATTAAATCCTTTTTTTAATTTTTTAGGTGATAATATGATTGTAAGTGTTATTGGAGGAACAGGTCCACAAGGACTTGGAATCGCTGAAAGATTATCTATTGCTGGTGTAGAAGTGATTGTAGGTTCAAGAAAAGAAGAAAAAGCATTGGACGTAGTTGCAAAAGCTAAAGAGGACTTAGCAGGCTATAACCTAAACATGACCGGTATGGCAAACGAAGACGCCGCAAAAGTAGGAGATGTATTGATTCTTACAGTGCCTTTAGCTGCTCAAAAGCCAACAGTTGAAGGAATCAAGGAATTCTGTACTGATAAAATAGTCATGGATGCAACCGTACCATTAGAAACAGCAATCGGTGGAAAACCATTCAGATTTGTTGATTTAATGGAAGGATCCGCTGCAGAAAGAACTGCAAAAATCCTTGAGGGAACAGGTGCAAAAGTAATCTGCGCATTCTGTAACATTTCAAACTCACACCTCGCAAACATCCCAGAAGAAATCGACTGTGACTGTTTGATAGCAGGTGACGACAAGGAAGCAAAAGAAATTGCAGCAGAAATCATCGACAAAATACCTGGAATCAAAACAATCGACACAGGTATCTTGGAAAAAGCAAGAATCATCGAAAAAATCACCCCATTATTAATTGGATTAAACATTAAATACAAATCCCATTACGGTGGTTTAAGAATTACAGGAATTCCAAAAATCAGATAAAAAAAAGTCTTTTTAATCAAAATCATACCTTTTTTAGATGGAAAAAATAAATTTGATCAATAGATGATTTTATCAACCATTTTTTCATCTTTTTTCCATCTAATTTTTTATAATAGTTTTAATAAATTATATTTTGGTGTTTCAATGAGTTCTGATAATATTGATTTATATAATCCTAATCGTTTTGGTGATTTATTATTTATTTTTCATACAAATCATAAAAAATATTTAAATGACTTATTTTCCCAATATGATTTGAATCTGGTTCAAGTTTTATGTTTATTAAGATTAAATGAGGAGAACAACTTAAATCAAAAGGATTTATCAGATGGGTTTTACTTAACTAAAGGTGCTATAACTAAAGCGGTCAAAAAATTGGAAAAGAATAATTTTATTATACGTGAGAAATCAACTTCCGATAAAAGACAGTATACTTTAACTTTAACTTCTAAAGGAAAAAACATGATTCCAATTATAGAGGAAATAAATGCTCAATGGGAAAATGAAATAGGCCTAAATGAAGTATCTGAGGGATTTAATAAAACCTTTACTAGAATAACATTTAAATCCGTCGAATTAAATAAAAATAAAAAATAACCACATTAATTACTGAAAACTTACTTCTAAAATTGTTTTCATATAAATTAAACTTCTAATACGAACAATTCATATAAAACGAAACTTATTCTCAAAACTTTGATTTGCTGATGTGTTTTTGACATTAACACCAATGATATAGAAATCAAATTTTATTCAACTTTGCTATATCATGAGCCTTTTCAAACTAATCTTCGAATCTCAAATGGGTGATGTTAATATAAAACCAACTGTTAAATGAAAAGAAAATAGCTATTAATATATATCTTGAAATTTAAAATATTAATTAACTAATAAAATTATTTGGAGAGGAAGAGTATGAAAGGTGAAATATTTTACGGAAAAGGAATAAGGGAATTGGAAGATGAACATCCTGACTTATACGATCTTGTAAAAAATATTAATGAAACTGTCTGGAGCGGAAATGTTCTGGATTACAAGACTCAAAAATTAATAGCAATAGGCATTACCGCATCACGTGCAGATCCAAGGGCAACCAAAAAACAAATCCAGAGTGCAATTAATGAATTGGACATTACCAAAGAAGAAATCGTGGACGTTTTAAGAGTTGTCTTATTAACTTCCGGTATGCCTGCATTTTCAAAATCCCTGCAAATTTTAAACAGTGTCATATCAACAATGGATGAGGAATAATCATCCATCACTTTTTTTTAATTATTCTTGCTGTAATGGGATAACTCTTTTTTGATTTCATATTCCATAAATTTTGGATTTCATATGTCTGTACTTGTTGAGATAATCAAAATTTTAAGTTCATTATTTAAATTTTAAAAATCCCTTCAATTATATTAAATATATATTTTTAACTATCATTTTAATTCATTCTAATTTTAATATAATGGGGTTAAAATAAGGCTTGCCTGATGATTTCAATTATGAAAAATCCTATAAAACAAATCATCCCGTAATTTAAAAAAATGGTTTTTAGGCCAATCTCTAACCTTTTAGGCCTGAACTTGATTAAGCCAAGAATTCCAATAATAAATGATGAAAATAAAATTAACAGGTAAATGAGCAATATTGCAGCATCTATTGGTGTAATGGCAGTTTGAATATTCATTGCTGCCTGCGCCACGAATAAGCTGACGACAGATCCCATAAAGTTGACGATTATATGAAGAATTATTGTGTATTTTATTTTTCCGGTTTTTGTATAGATATATGCGAAAAATCCACCCATTAATAATGCATAAAAGAACTGATTCAGATTTCCGTGAAAGAGTGCAAACACTATTGCAGATAATACTATGGAAACGTTTGCTCCATATTTTATGGTTCTGTCGATTAGAAATTTCCTAAAGAGAATCTCTTCAAATATCGGGGCTATGAAACTGATGACAATCAGATTAAGGATCAAATCGGTACTGTTGATCAGTTCCTGCACGGGATTTGCAATGTCATTTTGTATTGCTCCGCTTAACAGGTTTGTTATAATCAGTCCGGCTATGTTTCCAATCCACATTAGGGTTATGGTTATTGCGGTGTAGGATATGAATGTTTTAATGTTGATGCTTTGCTTTTCAAGTTTTTCGCTGTCAATCCTTTTCATAAGCCAGTAAAAGATTGGAAATGGCAATATGTAGTTGCAGATTGAGGATATTACTGTTATGATGTTAATGTCATTTAGGTAAATGGGTTGTGTTCTTCCTATGATGTTTATGATGAGTATCTGAAATATTATGGCAGCAATTGCCAATATCAGATAATTGAATCCTATTTTTGAGAAAAACTTTTTTTCGCTGTTCATTTTAATCATAATTTTTAATTAATGTTATTTAACAATATCTATAAAAAATTTAGGCATGCCAAAATATTTATATATTGTCTCAAATAAAGTTAGGTATACCTAAAAATAGTGGGGGATGTGTATGCGAGGAAGATATGGAAGATGTCATTCATCAATAGGTTTGGATCTGGGAATGCATTTGTTTTCGGAATTTTTAAGGTCATCACACAAGTCAAGATGGCGTATCGGAAATGACATTCAAAGGTGCAATCTGTGCGGAAAATGTCAAATGCTATGTCCTGTTGATGCAATAACAGTCAGTGTACATAACAAAACCTGGACTTTGAACAATAGGCGTTGCAGACAATGCCTGGATTGTGTTATGAAATGTCCAGCACGCTGTCTGGATCAAGTTAGATTATGATTTTTTATTTTTTAGATTAACTAAAAATTATTTTGATGTACATAAATTATTTTTTTGTATGACTAAATATTTTTTCTTTGATTGGCCTAAAAAAGCTTATATTATCGATTAGTTTAAATATAATGAGTCAGTTATATTATATAGTCAGAGGGCCTATGTAAATTAAAGATAATTTTTAGGTTTGCATAAGTTTGAGACAGGTTCAAATATCTTCTATGCTGAGCGGAAGACATTTTTGTTCTAGAACGAAAAAAATTATTTTAGGCGTGCCTAAAATATAAATATGTTTAAAAACAAAAATATGTCCATGAAGTTATAGTGACTTCAAGATATATTTAAATAATTAAAAGGATGGTATTTAAATGAAAAGAGAAGATATTATTAACACTTGTGTAGAACACAAACATGCATTAATTTTTGCTGCGGGAGTAGCAACCGCTTTAATTGGAGCTAAAGTTGTAAAATCCCAAGTTTTCAAAGACACCACTGCAAAAGGTATGGCTGCAATAATGTCTGCTAAAAGAGACGCTGAAGAATGTTTCCAAGACATGAAAGAAAGCGCTGAAGACATTGTTGTTGATGCAAATGCCGAAACCAAAAAAGAAATTTACGTTGAATCCAAAGAATAAACTCGTTTTATTTTAAGTGATTTAAATGAAATATCAAGTAATGCATGATAGCGAATCCCGCTTAAGGGTTCGTTCCGGCCAATGGGCTTTCACCAAAGAAGAAGGCTACGGCCTTGCCTCATTACTTTTAAATCAAGATTTTATATATGAAGTTTTCACTTCCCACAGAAACGGCAGCATAACCGTTTATTATGAAGGAGGCAGTGAAAACAAACAAAAAATTTTCGATATCTTAAACGGAATCACATTGGATGATCTTTTTGAAGCGGAACCAACACAGACTCAGGTTTCAAAAGAAATCACCGATGACTTTTACTTGAAACTGGCCAAAATGATAGGTCGCAGACTGCTTGGAAGGTGGTTCCTGCCGCTACCTATTAAAAACATCCTGACATTATATCATGCAATTGACTATATATGGAATGGATTGGATAGTTTAACTGATTTCCGTGTAGATGTGGCTTTGCTTGATGGTGCCGCAGTAACAGGTGCATTAATACAGGGCCAATATCAGCCTGCAAGTTCCATGATGTTCTTATTGTCAATCTCCGACGCTTTAGAAGAGTATACAGTTCAAAAAGCTAAAAGCACTTTAAAAGATAGTTTGGCTTTAAATATTGACACTGTCTGGGTAGTCGGAGATGATGGTGAAGAAAAACAGGTATCTGCAATGGATATTGAAAAAGGAGATAAAATCAAAATCCACATGGGAGATATCATTCCTGTGGACGGTAAAGTAGTTGACGGCGAAGCTATGGTTAACGAAGCATCCATGACTGGCGAGCCATTGGCGGTACACAAATCAAATGGAAAAACAGTGCATGCCGGAACAGTAATTGAAGAGGGAAACATTGTTGTTGAAGTATATTCAATGAACAAGGAAACAAGACTGAATAAGATTATAGATCTCATTGAAAATTCAGAAGAGCTTAAGGCCGAAACACAAAGCAAGGCTGAAAAGCTCGCAGATTCAATCGTGCCTTACAGTTTCCTTGCAACAGCATTAACCTATCTGATTACAGGAAACGCATCAAAGGCATTGTCAGTATTGATGGTTGATTTCTCATGTGCAATCAAACTCACAACTCCATTATCGGTAATATCAGCAATGCGTGAAGCATCAGACAACAGAATGATGATTAAGGGAGGAAAATTCCTTGAGGCATATGCAAATGCCGACACCATTGTATTTGACAAGACAGGAACACTGACAAATGCAACTCCAAAAGTTGTGGATGTTATTCCAATGTCTAAAAGATACTCACGTGATGATATTTTAAGAATGGCTGCATGTATCGAGGAGCACTTTGCACACAGTATCGCAACTGCCATTGTAAAACAGGCCGAAGAAGAAGGTCTTAAACATGAGGAAGACCACAGTGAAGTCGAATACATTGTGGCTCACGGTATTGTAACAGAATACGATGGCAAACGTGCCGTAATCGGATCCAAACACTTCCTTTTCGATGATGAGAAGGTAAAGGTTACTAAAACTCAGGAGAAAAAAGTCGAAAAAGAAGTGGCTGAACACTCTGTTGTTTACCTGGCAATCGACGGAAAACTTGAAGGATTGATTTGTATTGACGATCCGGTACGTGAAGAGGCAAAATATGTCATTGAGGAGTTAAAATCCTTGGGAATTGAAAATGTCATAATGCTTACAGGAGACAGTGAAAGCGGTGCTAAAGCAGGTGCAAAAGCATTGGGGATCACTGAGTACAGGTCACAAGTGCTGCCTGAAGATAAATCAAGAATCGTTAAAGAACTAAAAGATGAAGGTAAAACCGTAATCATGGTTGGTGATGGTATAAATGACTCACCGGCACTTGCTGAGGCGGATGTATCAGTTTCGATGAAACATTCCTCAGACATTGCCCGTGAAGTTGCAGACATATCACTGCTGTCTGATGATTTGTTTGACCTTGTTACCTTGAGAAAATTAAGCATCGGAATGTTGGACAAGATAAACACCAACTATCGAAATATTGTTGCAGTAAACGGTTCCCTTTTGGTTTTAGGTGTGATGGGTGTAATTCAACCGTCAACATCTTCAATGATACATAATTTATCTACGATGTTGTTTGGTGCAATGAGTACCAAATCAGTTTTAAAAGACCGTGATTTAACTAATGATATTGAAGTGGAAGCTATTGAAGTTGCTGAAGCTTCATAATTTTTTCTTTTTTCCGAATTTTTTTAAAGTTTTTATATAATTACATCTATAATTAATAATGTATAAAAAAATTTTAAGTTAAGTGATTTAATGTTAGATAATTATAGAAATAAGTTTATCCCATTAATTTTACCAATATGTATCATTCTCATTTGGTATCTGATTACTGAAGGAACGGGTATGGTTAATCCATATATATTGCCTGGTCCGATTACAGTATGTCAATCAGCCTGGAGTTTGATATTGTCTGGAAAACTTTTAACTAACACATTGGATACTCTGTACAAAGTATTTGGAGGTTTAATATTGGCATCTATTGTAGCTATTCCATTGGGAATACTACTTGGATGGTACAAAACCTTGGAAGACATTGCAACATTGGTAATCAGTGTTTTAAGACCCATACCTCCAGTTGCATGGATTCCATTTTCCATCTTATGGTTTGGTATAGGAATGTTTCCAGCAGTATTCATCATATTTATGGGTTGCGTATTCCCGATTTTGGTTTATACAATTGATGGAGTAAAAAGAACAGATAAAGTTTTAATAGAATCTGCACAAACTTTAGGGGCAAGCGATTGGAATGTTTTAAAAAGGGTAATTTTGCCTTCCGCTGTTCCTTATGTGGTATCCGGTTTGAAAGTGGGTATTGGTATTGCTTTGATGTGTACAATTTCCGCTGAAATGGTCGGTTCAAGCAGTGGTTTAGGATACATGATTCTTACAGCCACCAGTTTATTTGATCCGGGTACAACCGTAGTTGGTATGTTGGACATTGGTTTGATTGGTATCATATTTGATTTTGTATTTACCAAAGCTCAAGACAGGATATTCTGGTAGGTGTTAAAGTGTCAATTGAAATTAAAAATATTAACAAATCCTTTAAGAGTAAAAAAACTGATCAATTATCTGTTTTGGAAAATATTAATTTAACAATTGAAGATGGTGAACTGGTATGCCTTTTAGGACCTTCTGGCTGCGGTAAAACAACCTTGCTCAGATTGATAGCAGGTCTGGACCAGCCTACCTCTGGTGAGATTGTCGCCAATGGGGAAGTCGTTAAAAAACCGTCCGGTGACAGGGCAGTAATTTTCCAACAGTACTCTTTATTCCCTTGGTTGACTGTACTGCAGAATGTGACTTTCGGTTTGGAGATGACCAAAAAGGGATCAAAAGAGGAAAATATTGCAGCTGCTGAAAGATACCTTACAAGTGTCGGTTTAATTGACTTTAAGGATAGCTATCCTCATGAGCTTTCAGGTGGTATGAAGCAGAGGGTTGCAATTATCAGATCTTTACTTAATCATTCACCTATTTTGCTTATGGATGAACCGTTTTCTGCATTGGATATGCAAAATAGACACAAGCTTCAAGCGCAGCTGATTGGAGTTTGGAAAAGGTTTGAAAACACAATTGTCTTTGTAACCCACGATGTTGACGAGGCAGTTTACCTTGCAGACAAGATTGTAATTCTTGATAAAAACCCTGGAAGAATTGCAAATATCGTTGATGTGGATATTGAAAGACCAAGAAAAAGGGAATCCGAAGAGTTCATTGCTCTTCAAGAAACCATTGTAAAAGATTTAGATATGGGAGATTAAATTATTTTCTCTCCTAAACCTATTTTTTGAAAAAATTAGAAACATTATATTTTAGCTATTAAAGTTCCATAATTTCCATTTTTTATTCCTTCATACACATAATCTAATGCTTTTAGGATTGAGGAATTCATATCATTGTTTTTTGCTAAATATGCAGTAATCGCTGCTGATAAATTGCAGCCGGTACCGTGAAGGTTATCGGTATCAATCAGCTCCTGTTTAACGATAGATATTTCACCGTCAATATTGATTGTGTTGATTCCGTCAAGATGACCTCCTGTAATTAAACTGTTACATTTAATCATTTCGGAAGCTTTAATGGCATCTTCCTTGGTGCTGATTTTAAAATCAGTTAATTTTTCAGCTTCACTGATGTTGGGTGTGGTCAGTATGGATTTGGGCAATAGATATTTGTTTAATGCATCAGCCAAATCTTCCCTGGTTAAATCACCTCCGGATGTGGCAACCATGACCGGATCAACAACTGCCTTTAAATCATATTCTCTGATTTTTTTAGATACCAGTTTGATTATTTCAGGGGAATAAAGCATTCCGGTCTTAATGTATTTGACATCATATGCATCTAAAACGCTGTCAATCTCTTCGGATATATAATCGCCACTGACGGGTTGGGTGGAAAAGAATTTATAGGGATTTTGTGATGTAAGAGCAGTTACAATGCCTGTTCCATAAACGCCAATTGCCTGAAATGTTTTCAAATCGGCAAAAACACCTGCGCCGGCTGAGGGGTCAACACCTGCAATGCTCATCACAATCATAATTATTCCTCTCTTGTCACTTTAATTCTTTCACTGCCACGGAAAGGCTCAAAGGTCACTTTCAATTCCTTCAAGTATCGTCTGGTATGTGTCTTGTCTCCATGAATCATTATTTCTCCAAGATCTTCTGTTGTATTTACGTCCAATGCCATAAAGAATGAATCATGAACCTGCGGATTTAACTTTTTCCTCTCGGCAGCCTGAACATGTTCCCTGTAGCTGAAACCTTCAAATCTTGTGCGAATGGCCATAGGCTTCATTATAATCATGTTTGTTCCACCACCTTTGGCAGGGACAATGATGAAATCAAGACTTTTGGAAGCATCAATCAACATTTGAATATTTGTTTTTCCGATTAGGGGAATGTCTGAAGGTACAATGATGATTTTTTTTGCTTTTCCCTTACAGTATTTCATTGCCTGTGTGAGAGCCTTGTTCAAATTGGAATTGTCGTTTTCAAGGATTGTGTTGACATTTAGACTTTCAGCATAGCTTAAAACATCTTCATCACGGCTGATGATGAAAATTTTATCAACATGTTTTTTCAGGGTGTCTGTAACATCATGAAGCATTGCCTTTAGGAGCTTTTCCCTTTCCTCTTCTGAAAGAAAAGGAGATAGGCGGGTTTTAGCATTTTTGAACTTGGTTACGGGAATTATTGCGTAAATGTTATCCATAATATCACTAGTATGTTTTAGCAATCAATGCAATGTATTTTGCATCCTTTCCGCTAGCTATACATTTGCCTTCGGATACCTCTTCCTGAATACCTAAAACATCTAAGCCTGTTTTTTCTTCAATTTCATGTCCAACTTCCTCTTCACCGCACCAGTAGAAGCGAACAACATTTCCGGATTCCACAAGTTCAGGTATTTCTTCAAGGGTTTCTGCAAATTTAACATGTTCTTCCTGGAAGGTCCATGATTGTGCAGACAGGCTTTCGGAAGATTTTTCAAGTAATTCAATAACTTTATCCGCCAGGCTGTCATCCAATGGCAATTCTATTTTCTCTTCAATGTCTCTTTGCATTGCAATTGTGATGTTGTTTTCCAAATCACGTGGTCCAAGTTCCAGTTTGATTGGAGTTCCCTTGAGCTCCCAGTCATTGAATTTCTTGCCCGGTCTGATGTCACGGTCATCAAGGTCAACTCTTAAGCCTTTTGCTTCAAGCTGTTCCTTGATTTCAGTGCATTTTGCAAGCACTTCCTCTTTTCCCTTTTTGAATAAAATTGGGATTATTGTAACTTGTTTCGGTGATACTTTAGGAGGTAATCTCAATCCCTTGTCGTCCCCATGCATTCCAATGACTGATGCGATTACTCTATCGGATAATCCTGCACAGGTCTGATAGACTAGTTTATGTTCGCCGTCTTTGTCTTCAAAAGTAATGTCAAATGTTTTTGCAAAGGTTTGGCCTAAATTATGGATTGTACCAATTTGCAATGTTTTACCGTTAGGCATTATAACATCAAAAGCCATGGTATAGTCTGCACCCGGAAACTTGTCCCATTCAGGTCTTTTTGAAATCAGGTATGCAAGGCCTAAATCATCAAAGAATTCCTTATACATTTCAATGAAGTCCTGAACCTGTTTGTCTGATTCCTCTTTTGTTGCATGAGCAGTATGAGCTTCCTTGAACGTTGTAATTTCACGAACACGTATTAAAGGCCTAGTATGTTTTGTCTCGTATCTGAAAGTGTTTACTATCTGATACATTTTGATTGGTAAATCAATGTGTGTCCTAATCCATAAAGAGTACATTGGGTATATTGCAGTTTCACTTGTTGGTCTTAAGGCTAACTGTTCGTTTAAATCTCTGGATCCGCCTTTGGTTACCCAGTACACTTCATCTTCAAATCCCTTAACATGTATTCCTTCTTTTGCAAGTTCACTTTCAGGAACAAGCATTGGGAACAATACTTCATCATGATCTTTATCCAACAATTTTTTAATAATGTTCATTGTGTGTTTTCTGATTTGAAAACCATATGGTCTCCAAACAGCCATTCCTTTAATAGGATATCTTGAATCAGTTATGTCCGCTTGTTCTAGAATATCATGAAACCATTCATCAAAATTTTCCACCATATCACCTAAAGTAATTTTTTATAATACTAAATTATTTGTTTTTAATGAGTATTAAATATATTTAAAGAAAGTTATTTATAATTACTTTTTACATATATATTAATGTATAATTTATATTAAGGGATATTATGAGCAATAGGAAAATACAAATGCCCCGTGAAGTCTACATTGATCCGGGTATCATAAGCGATACTGCAAAAATCTGCAAGTCTTTACGTTTGGATAAACAAATTTTAATCGTTACGGGCAAGCATACTTATGATATAGGTGCCTTGCCAGTGATGGAAAGCCTTGAAAAGGCAGACATTCCATTTGAGGTTACAAAAGTTGACAGAGCAACTTACGAATCAATATCTGAAGTTGAAGAATTAATCACTCCCGACACTACCGTTTTAGGCATCGGTGGTGGAAAAGTGATTGATGTGGCTAAACTGTCTTCCCACAATCAGGGTGTTTATTTTGTATCCATGCCGACAACCGCTTCACATGATGGTATTGTATCTCCTTTAGCTTCAATAAAAAATCCTAATACATCAACATCCGCTAAGGCACAGTCTCCAATAGCAGTCATTGCAGACACTGAAATCCTTGCACAGTCTCCATTCAGACTATTGGCTGCAGGTTGTGCCGATTTGATTGCCAACTTTACTGCAATCAAGGACTGGGAGTTGGCCCACAGACTAAAGCATGAACCGATCAGCGAATCAGCGGCTGCACTGTCCATAATGTCAGCACATCTGATAACTGATAATGTGGCTAATATCAAGCCAGGTTTGGAAGCAAGTGCAAGAATAGTAATGAAATCACTTTTCAGTGGTGGAATGGCAATAAGCATTGCAGGTTCATCACGTCCTGCCAGTGGATCTGAACATTTGTTCTCACATGCCCTGGATAAGATTCTTGACAAGCCTGCTTTGCATGGTGAGCAATGTGGTATAGGTACAATACTGATGATGTATCTTCATGGTGGGGACTGGATGGCAATAAAAAATACTCTTGAAGCAGTTCAGGCACCAACAACTGCAAAAGAAATCGGCATTAATGATGAAGACATTATTGAAGCATTGGTGATGGCTCATAAAATCAGACCTGAAAGATACACAATACTTGGAGACAACGGAATTTCAAAAGAAGCAGCATATGAATTGGCTCAAAAGACAGGAGTGATTGAATGATTACATTGATAGGAAAAGATTTGGCAAAAGAAGGTCAGGAATTCGTATTTCTAGGTCCTGCTGATGATTGTGAAAACTGTAGATTCAAATCATCTTGTATAGGAAACTTGGAGCTCAACCGAAAATATGTAGTAAAAGAAGTTAAGGAAAATGAACAGAATTGTCCGCTACATTCCCAGGGCAAAGTAATACCCGTGGATGTTGAATTGGCACCAATAGATTTGCTTACACCATCAAAAAATATTTTTGAAGGATCAACATTCACATATAATGCTCCAGATTGTGATGAAAAATGCGATTTTCATGACTTGTGCTTCCCTGACGGTTTGATTGAGGAAGACAAATGCATTGTTTTAGAAAATAATGGTAAACATAAAGAGAAATGTAAAAAAGGTTTAAAACTTAATAAACTCACTTTAGGATTTGTGATATAAATGAAAAATACTAACAGTAACAGTTCCAGTAAGAAAAATGCAGGATACAAAGCTGCAGAATATGTCGAGGATGGAATGGTTTTAGGATTAGGTACCGGTTCAACCACACACTTTTTCATTGAAAAGGTAGGAATGAGAATTCGTGATGAAGGAATTAAAGTAATGGGAATTCCAACATCATTTCAATCATTATTAATAGCAAAACAATGGAACATTCCAATAACAACCCTTGAAGAGCATGACATTGATTTGTCAGTTGACGGAGCAGATGAAGTGGATTCCGATTTCAATTTAATCAAAGGTGGGGGAGCCGCTCACACAAAAGAAAAAATAGTGGATTATGCTGCAGACAAGTTTATTGTTATTGTGGATGAGACAAAAGTTGTAGAGGAATTGGGCACTTTTCCAGTACCTGTTGAAGTGCTTCCGGATGCATCAAGAATGGTTATCAAAACCCTGGAGGATATGGGTGCAACCTGTGAGATAAGAATGGCTCAAAGAAAGGACGGACCGGTCATTACCGATAACGGCAACTTTGTCATAGATGCCAAATTTGACAAAATAGAATCTCCTGCACATCTTGAAATTGACTTGAACTCAATACCGGGTGTAGTTGAAAACGGAATATTCTCACAGATGGTTGATAAGGTCATTATCGGAACTGATGATGGAACAAAAGAGCTGTAGTGATAAAATGAACATGTTCATACCTCCTGAATTGAAGGATCTGTTATATAAGATAGCAATAGTGCTTGGAGCCTTGATAGTGATTTATGGTATATTGTGGCTTCTTGCAACTCTTGGAGTAATACCTCCTCTGATTGCTGCATTGTTCCCTCAAATTGTTATAATATTCATTGGATTATTCATAATCTATGCTGCAATTGAAAGAAGAAACAGACATTACTAATTTTTTAAAAAAAGAATTTTAGAAGAGAATTAATCTCTTCTATTTAATTGTTATTTTTACTTTAACACTGCTTTTGGTAAAGTATTTGGTTGCTTTGTAACTGACAGTGGCTGTATATTTTCCTTTTTTGGTTAATTTCTTAAGGTTGAATGTAGCTTTACCTTTAGTATTGGTTTTAGCGGTGTATTTTTTGTTTTTAACTTTAAGGGTAACTTTAGCTTTTGATATGGCTTTTCCTGATTTTGATTTTAAGGTAATAGTGTATTTTTTATTTTTAGATTTTGCCTTGAATGTTTTCTTTTTAGCAGTGATTTTGGTTGCCTCTTTGGTTACCTTAACGGTTGCAGTTTTGCTTGCAGCTTTATATGTATCGTCACCTGCAAAACTGATTGCTGCCTTAAGGGAACCAGTTTTGGAAGCCTTTAAATTTACCTTTGCAATACCGTTGCTGTCGGTAGTTGCTTTGTAGTTTTCACCGTTGAAACTTACAACAATTTCTCTACCTGCAATTGCTTTTCCGTTTGCATCCTTAAGGGTTATTTGGTATGATGAACCTTTAGCGATAGCCTGTAAGTAGAATGTAGGGTTGGCAGCAGTTAATGAAGTGTCAATTCTGTCATCAGTAACATTAATTGTTGTTAAGGCATTTCCCGCTTTATTGTAATAGTCACTTGAAGTGTGGACTTTAGCTTCATAAATTCCGGTAGTTAACTTAATGTCAACTGTTGCGCTACCGTTTTCATTTGTGGCAAATTCTTTAACATCTCCGTTTAAAGTAATGGTTCCGGATTTATTGGCAATTGCTTTGCCTGAATTATCTTTTAAAGTAATTTCTAAACTGCCTTTGTTGTATCCAACATTTACAGCATTTGCAGTCAAGTTAACTGCTTTTGAATCACTATATGTTCCCTGCACTTTCACTCCGACCTTGTCATAATATTTGTTTTCAGATTTTACAAGGAATTGTTCAAATGTAGGTGGGAAAGGTAATTTGTCTGGGGTAAATGAATTTTCACCGATTGTGACATTGTAATATCCTCCACCGAGAATGATTGCAATTCTGCTGCCTTTAAATACATTATTGAAGATGTATTCATTTCCTGATCCGTAACATGTGATGGAACTGATCTTTGAGTTTAAGACAGTATTCTGATAGACTTTGTGTCCATATGAATGCAGGAGGAAAATTCCCTCTTTAGAACCGGATACTGTATTGTTGAATACTGTGACTCCAAATCCTGAGTTGAATCTGACATCAATACCATGGTTGTATGCATTTGTAATGCTGTTATTTGCAATTATTGATTGTTTGCCTCCAAAATTAAGAATTCCTGTGGTATACTGATTGGAAATTTTATTGTTTGTTAAAATGGAGTTATGACATCCTTTTCCATCTCTTCCACCTAAAAATATTCCCCAGGATGCATAATCAATGGTACAATCGGTTATTGTGAGCTTTGTACTTTTTTCACCATAAATTCCTGCTGTTGCATATCTTGTTGCATTGATATTGGTGATGTTATATCCAGGATACCTGCAGACAATATTCAAATCACTTATCACTGCATTAGTATTGTTAATTGTATAAATGACTGCAATATATTCGATTCCATATCCTCCCTGGGAAGTTTTATTGATTATTCTTTCAGGGACATTATTTTGGTCAGCGGTATTGTGGCTAATCAATGTAGCATTATTTCCCATTATCTTTATATTTTTCTCGATATAAATTGAAACATCGTTAAATACAGCATTTTTTTCAAAAATTAATGTGTCTCCATCATTTAATGAATTTATTGCTGTTTGAATCTCATCATTTGTCATTCCGGCTTTTATTGTTGCATTTTTACCGGTAGGTTTTAAAATATCATTGTAATTGATAACAATTGGTCCTGGAACTTCAATTTCACTATATTCTGTGTAGGTGGTAGTGGACAAACTGCTGTCTGTGTGAGTTCCTTTCATTGAATCCATACTTGCATAGTCTGCTTTTGCTTCAGCAACATAATACTGGAATGATGGTGGGAATGGCAATTCGTCGATTTTCCATTCGTTTGCACCTATGGTTACATTATTGTATCCTGTATAAACTCCGCCGACAGGTGCGCCTCCTCCTAAAAGGACACCAATTCTTGCATGGTAAAGTTTATTATTTTCTATTAGTATGTTGCTTGCACCACAACATGTAATTGAACTTATTGTACAGTTTATAATTGTATTTCCAGTTACGGTATGTCCTTTTGAGTGTAGCAGGTAAATTCCTTCTTTGGATTTGATTACTGTGTTATTCAGAATCTTTGCATTTGGTCCTAATTGGTGTCTTACATCTATTCCATGGTTTTTGGCATTTGTTACAGTGTTGTTTCTTATAGTGGTTCTTGGTGATTGGAAACTGAAAATCCCGGTAATCAATTGATTTTTAACTTTATTGTTTTCTATTAGGGCATCATTACAATTTTGCAGCCAAATTCCCCAGGAACATCCGTCAATTGTTGTATTGGCAATTGTAGTTTGATTTGATTTGTAATTGTATATTACACAGTTGCTGTATCTTGTATCTGCCCCTTTGTCGGTTCCGCTGTTTGCGCCGGCAACAATAGTGATGTCCTTTAAAATTAATCCTTTTGTTTCAAGAATGTATAATGTTGCGAAGTTTGTTATTGCATATCCTCCATTACTTGTGGTGTTTCTGATTATATCTGGAGTTGTGTTTTCTGATGGTCTGTCGAAACCATGCAATGTTGAACCGTTACCGTTTATTGTAACGCTTTTATTTACATATATGCAAATGTCTTTATATTCTCCTTTTTTGAAGTTTAAAGTATCTCCATCCTCAAGGCTATTGATCTTATTTTGTATTATCTCATTTGTATCTGTAGTCTCAATTGTAACTTCCTTTGCAGTCAGTGTATTTGCATCATCCATTTCTAGAATGTCATCTATTGTATCATCGTTTTCAGTAACTGTTTCGGCTGATACAACACTTGCACTTAAGAATACAATTAATACTATAAATATAGTTAATATTAAACTCTTTTTATGCATATTTATCCTCTTTTTTAATTATTGTAAATAATTACTTAACTTAATAATATTTAAATTTTCATCGATAAGTAACGAATTATAGTTTGATTTTTATATTATTTAAATTGAAATGTCTTAAATTATTTATATAACATTGTTATGTATATTCATTTTATGTAATTAATTATATAACGCACTGATCTTTAAAAAAAGGATGGTTAAAATGGTTATATTTATATATATTTTGCATCAAAATATAAACCGTTAATCAGTATTATACATATTGATAATTTTATAATTTTTCATAAAATTATCTAAAATTTATTGTTGATTATCAAAATAGTGATTGGGAAGTTTTTGTTATGAATAAAAAAGCATTAAATATTTTTTTTATCTTATTTATATTCTTATTCTTGCTTTCATCAGTTAATGCTATGGATAATCAAGACACCAATATTACCATTATTTCTAGTGGTGATTCTTATAATGCCATTACTTCAGACTTGTCAAACGAGGATATTCAGTCCAAATTTGACAATGCTGATGATGGGGACACATTTGAATTTGCAGATTCCAAATATCATGACATTTCATTGATAGTGGATAAGAAATTGAATATTATTTCAAAGCATGATAGTGTGATTCATACATCGGATAAAATAACTGATAAGGCTAAGGATTTAGGAATTACTAAAACTTTCGGATTTTACTTTACCTCAAAAGCAACAGGAAGTGTTCTATCAGGAATAACCATCATTGCTTCCCATAGTGATTATGGTATCGTTGTTGATAATTCAAAAAATATCAAAATCGATAATAACAAGGTCACTAACGGGGAAAATGGTGTTTTAATCAAAAATTCTGATAGAATTTCATTGATAAACAATGATATTTCAAAAGCGGGTAAAAATGGAGTGCAGATTCATGACACTAAAACAAGCTTAATCAAAAGCAATGAAATATCGTACAATGGTTTATCTGGAATTGAAACATCAAACATAGATAATTGCAATATCACAAACAATACAATACATCATAATGGGTTAAATGGCATTTCAACTTTTAACAAATCGTCAAATACCTTGATTGACAGTAACAATGTTTATGAGAATACCAATGGTGTTTATATCAACTCGACTTCCGTAAATGATATTGTTGAAAAAAATTCGTTGACTCATAATAGAAAGGACCCTCGTTCCATCATGGGAGGATTTGAAACAGGCAACGGTCTTTTATTCGGTGCAGGATTTAAAAGCAAAGGAAATTCAATACTTCAGGTCGAACATAATTATATGGCGCATAATGAATTTTTCCAGGCCAAAAACTATTGGGAAAATGAAAATTTTGAGTTGGGTCAGAATTGGTATAATTCAAACGACCCAACAAATACCTTTGTATGTCCAAGGCTTCTTGCATCACTAATGGAATTGGATACATTCTCCATCAGCAATACAGTGACCTTCCAGTTAAGGGATTCATCAGGAAGAGCGGTAAATGATTTTGCAACCTTCCAGACAAGAGTAAATGTGGATGGAAATCAATACACTGTAACATTCACCAACGGTAAGGCAACTGTTGAAGGATTGGATCCAAATGTTGACCATGAAGTGGAAGTGGAAATTGCAAATGAATTTTATAGATATCCTGTTAAAAAGGCATCCGGAGATGAAGGTGAATTTCATGATTCAAAGAGTTCATACAATGATGGAAAAACAGGTTCTGGCTTGAGCGGTGATGATGGATCGTCTGAAGTTCAGGGAAATTCAAAATATGATGGAAACTCTGCAGGAGGAAACTCTTCCGGTTCACATGTGGTCAATTCGGATAAATCTGGAAATTATGGAACCAACAGTTCAAGCATTCCATCTCAGGATACTTCAGATAATGGTGATGATGCATTGTCCAATGGAGATATTGATGCCGGTGAATCTGGAAGTGGTGATTCCTCTCAGGAAGGTAAGGCATATGAAATCGTTCCTCCCGTTACAACTTCAAAAGAGTTAACAAATACTTCAGGGCTTGTTGTTTTATCAATCTTGTCCATAATGGGTTGTCTTATTTATGGATACTGGCGTAAAGATGAATTTGAGGAATAATTTTTTCCTTTTCTTTTTTTCTTATTTATACGACTTTTGACAAACTAGATAATGATGATAGCTAAAAAATCCCTAAATATAAACACTTCAAAAAGCTTTGAAATTATTGACATCACATCCAAAATCAATGACTTGATTGATGTTGAAAATGGCATCATATCCATCTTTTCCAAACATTCCACAACTGCCATTGCGGTTAATGAAAACGAAGCGGGTCTTCTGATGGATTTTGAATATGCATTGGATAATCTCATCACGGAAAAACATTCCTATTTTCATGATAGAATCGACAATAATGCAAGGTCTCACTTGAAGTCATTTCTGCTTTCATCAAGCGAGTGTCTGCCCATCAAAGATAATCATTTGGATTTGGGTACTTGGCAGTCTGTATTTTTCATCGAACTTGACGGGCCGAGACATGACAGAACAATAAGTTTAACTATAATAGGAGAATAATATATTATTAATCTGTGAATAAATGGAATGATTATTATGGATGATGAAACTCTTAAAACGTACGGTTATGTAATCAGCTCTTCATATAGGGAAAAATCAGTCAAATCCCTTTATGAATCAAACAAGATTCCAACTGATCTTGCAGAGGATATTGGAATCAGGTCAAATCATATTTCCAAGGTTCTTCATGAACTCAAGGACTGTGGTGTTGCCGAATGTATAAATGAGGAAAAACGCAAAAATAGAATTTATAGACTGACTCCTAAGGGAGAAGATATAGCCAAATATATGGAAGAATGATATTTTTTTAAAGTGGTGGAGTTTAATTGAGGCGATGGACAATAATTTTAATAGCTTTCATAATACTTTTACTAATTCTGATATTTCTTTTCAATAATTACGACGCTTCACCGACTGTAAACCACTACGCTCAAATGGAAACCAATATGAGGAAATTGTGGTATTGAAAAAGAATTTATTTGTTGATAAATTCAATTTCAAAAGCAATTACCGGATAATCCAGAGTGAAATTTGTTATGACTTCAGGTGATACCTCACCAAAGAACCCTTCAATCACACCTTTTTGAGCCTCACCTTTAACGTCAGCAACTCTGCCTTCAATGAAAGTTTTATTTTCGCTGTCGCTGATTTCCATAGTGTATCCGAGGTTGGATAAAACACTTGTCACAACGGATTTGATTTCTGTAAAGTTAGCTGTGGAGTGACAAATCACACCGGCCAGTTTTTTAGATGAAACAGTCTTGTTTTCCTTTGTGTCATCAAGGTATAGGACATCACCAATCTCAAAGATTTTTTGAGGCAGATCCTCATGCTTGTTGTCTTCTAAAAATTCCATCAGACTGTTGATTAGACTGGTTCTTATCATTGTTCTGTCGATGGTAATTGGCCTTGCAACCTGTACATGAGGTTTTTCTTCCTGGTTCATTTTTGTGTAATGTGCATCCTCACTTGTAAGCATTAAGCTCATCACTTCCTGGAATCCTAAACCAACCATCACTTCACGGATTGTTGATTCTGCTTTAAACCAATTATTTTCGTAAGCTACAGTGTTTATTTCAGGCAGTTTTGCTTCAACTGAATTTATATGGTACTGCACTGCAATATTTTCAACAATGTCAACTTCATGAAGAATATCTACCCTATAAGCTGGAATGATTGCCTTCACTTCATTGTCATTAATGATTTCAGCATCAAAACGGGCTTTATACAATAACTCCCTGATGTCCTCAGCGGTCAATTCGGTTCCGCCAATCAAGTTGTTTGCAGTATCCACATGAACATTCATCTCCTGCGGAGTTAAATCAGGACTGACAATGGTTTTGTCCTCATATTTTACTTCCATACTTTTGATTTGGCCTCCAACTTCTGCAAATGATGAACAGATGATGTTTAATGCCTGATTTACTGCCCTTTCATCAGTACCTGTCACATCAACAATAATGTTGTGTGTGTCTTCCTTGATTTTGGTCAGCTCACCATTGATGATAGGTGGCATGGACAATACCTGATCGTCCTTATCTAAAATTAAAGGATACTTATCAAATTTTTCAATCAAATGGGCATAGTCCTTACCCTTGTCATGTTGGGTTAGGATTTCATCCGGAGTCATTTCACTATCCTTTTCAAGTGGAACAAATGCATTTTCATTTTTTGGAGTTGCAATGTATTTAAATGGAGCGTTTACAACATCTGCATTATGGATACCGATAGCGACTTTTTTCCTGTCTCTTCCGATAACCCAGTGAAGGTTTTCCTGGAAATCCATGATGTATTTTAACTTATCGCCAGTAAAATCAACATTATCTATTTTTGCAAAGGCAATATAAGGTCTTATTTCAGCCACTTCTGCCTCAACAATAACCTCTTCACCGGAAGGAATCACCTTATAATCTGGAAGTCCGATTTCCTGACCGATAAAACCTTTAAAAGATCTGGCCACACCTTCAACAGACAGGTTGTCCGGACGGTTTGGGAAGAATTCGACCTTGATTTCTTCATCATCAAAATCTTCAATATCGCTGGACAT
This sequence comes from uncultured Methanobrevibacter sp., assembly GCF_946408925.1. Lineage (GTDB taxonomy): Archaea > Methanobacteriota > Methanobacteria > Methanobacteriales > Methanobacteriaceae > Methanocatella. The sequence continues at coordinate 1,947 of NZ_CAMJUE010000014.1, read as the reverse complement.
CATTGGTAAGGTGTCTATTAGTTCATCTTTTTCCATATCTATTCCTAAATCTTTTAAATCTTTGTATTTAAATGTTATAACTGGCATCTGATAACTCCATAATTTCTATAATCCAAATATCAAAATAAAGAATAGAGACTCAATTACAAAATGAAGAGCTCTATGTTCTAATTCGCCCATATCACGTATTAAAACGGTGTGGGTAATGTCTATGACAAAATGAATAAGGGCCGCTAGAATGCCTATGATTGGGTTAAGGAAAACTATTGTGAGAACTATGAAATGAAATCCTGCTTCCATAATCTCATGGGACAGCCAAGTCTGCCATGTGGAATGGGTGGATTGCTGTATAAGACCACCTAACACAATGTAGAAGTTATTTAAAACTTTCCACATGAGAGTGGTGTGCAATACATCACTTATGGCCAATACAATAGCAACATAAAACCAAATTAAGTTCATTTTAAACAGTCCTTTATAGATTTATAATATTATTATTATGATTTTATTATATAATATATTTAACTGTTAGCCATTGTCTTCACTTTGAAAAATTGTTTCCTCTCTATAATATTGCTTTAATTATATCATGATTAATCATTGAATTAAAAAATTTCTCCATTTCATAATTACTTTTTTAAATAATAAATTACATAATTAATAATATTATTTTTACTTAATATTTTAGGAGAAAATACATGTCAAAAGAAGAAATTCCTAAAGACTATGACTTTAAAAAAGAAAAAGTATGGGAGCAGAAATGGGAAGATGAAGACATCTACAAATACATTGGAGATGGATCTCGTCCTAGATACATTATAGACACTCCCCCACCATACCCAACAGGCTCAATTCACTTGGGTCACGTACTTAATTGGGTTTACATTGATATGAATGCAAGATACAGAAGACAAAAGGGTCATGATGTTTTATTCACTCAGGGATGGGACTGTCACGGTCTTCCAACTGAAGTGAAAGTTGAAGAAACTCATGGAATCAAGAAAAATGATGTTTCAAGAGCACAATTCAGAGAGTACTGTGTGGATTTGACCACTGAAAACATTGCAAAAATGAAATCACAAATGCGTGCAATGGGCTATTCACAGGATTGGACTCGTGAATTTGTCACAATGACTCCTGAGTACATGAAAAAGACCCAATACTCATTTTTAAAAATGTATGAGGAAGGATTGATCTATCAGGGAAAACACCCTGTAAACTGGTGTCCTCGCTGTCAGACCGCAATTGCATTTGCAGAGGTTGAATACTCAGACAACACTACATTTTTAAACTATGTAAACTTCCCTCCTGCCGTTGAAGATTCCTATGTTGACATTGCATCATCCCAGGAATCAGGAAAGCAGGCTGATCCTAAAGATGAGGGAATTCTGATTGCAACCACCAGGCCGGAACTGATGGCCGCCTGTGTAGCGGTTGTAATTCACCCTGAAGATGAAAGATACGCTCACCTTCTGGGCAAATATGTTGAAGTTCCACTTTCACATCAAAAGGTTAAAATCATAGCTGATGAGGAAGTAGATCCTGAATTCGGTACAGGTGCAGTAATGATTTGTACATTTGGGGATAAAACTGACGTAAGCTGGGTTCAAAAATACAATTTGGAAGTCATTGATATCATTGATGATGCAGGAATATTAACCTCAGCTGCCGGAAGATATGAGGGAATGGACCTTCAAAGCTGTAAAAAACAGACCATTGAAGACCTTGACAGTGAAGGATATCTTCTCAAACAGGAACAGGTTGACCAGAATGTAGGTCAATGCTGGAGATGTAAAACTCCTGTTGAAATTCTTCTCAAAAAGCAATGGTTCGTTGCTGTACGTGATTTAATCGAAAAAACCAAAACTGCAGCAGATGAAATGAACTGGGTGCCTGAACACATGAAATCCCGTATGGTAAACTGGGCGGATTCCATGGAATGGGACT
>NZ_CAMJUE010000013.1 GCF_946408925.1 uncultured Methanobrevibacter sp. | reverse complement strand
GAGGTGAATAAATTTGCAAGGTTTATTAAAAGATTGGAGAAGAACAAACTATGCTTGTGAATGCACTCCTGAAATTGCAGGCAGTGACGTTACCATCATGGGTTGGGTGCATGAAATCCGTGATTTCGGTGGAATCATGTTTGTTATCGTTCGTGATGTCACAGGCAAAGTTCAAATCACAGCTCCAAGCAAAAAAGTAGATGAAAATATAATGGAAGAATTAAGAGAATTCAGAAAAGAATCTGTTGTGGCAATCAAAGGTCTGGTTCAGGAAGGTCCAAAAGCACCAAACGGTGTTGAAATCATTCCTAAAGAAATAAGAATCCTAAATTTGGCCAACCAGCCTTTACCGATGGATCCGACAGAAAAAGTTAAAGCTGGAATCGACACCAGATTGGATTCAAGATTTTTAGATATCAGAAAAGAAAACGTTTCAGCAATATTCAAGATTAAAGGACAAATGTTCCATACTATCCGTGATTTCTTCTATGACAACGGATTTTATGAAATCAACACTCCAAAACTTGTAGCATCCGCTACCGAAGGAGGAACAGAATTATTCCCTATCACTTATTTTGAAAAAGAAGCATTCCTCGGCCAATCTCCACAGTTATACAAACAAATGATGATGGCTTCCGGAATGGATAAGGTATTTGAAATCGGTCAAATCTTCAGGGCAGAAGAGCACGATACTCTCAGACACCTGAACGAAGCGGTTTCCATCGATGCAGAAGCTTCATTTGCTGATGATGAGGATGTAATGAAAATATTAAACGACATGATCATCAATGTCCTTAAGGACGTTAACGAAAACTGCGCTGACGAATTGGCAATATTGGGTCACGAACTTGAAGTTCCAACCGGCGATTTCCCTGTTGTAACCTATGATGAAGCAGTGGATATCGTAAACTCCAAAGATGTAAGTATGGAATGGGGAGAAGACCTCTCCCGTGAAGCTGAAAAAGCTTTAGGAGATACCATGGGAGGATTTTATTTCCTCACCCGCTGGCCAAGTGAAATCAAACCGTTCTATGTAATGCCTGTTGACGGCGAAGAGCAATACTCACATGCATTCGATTTAATGTACAACAACCTGGAATTATCTTCCGGTGCAACACGTGTACACCAATACGATTTACTCGTAAAACAAATCGAAGAACGTGGATTAAACCCTGCAGGATTTGGAAGCTACCTGAAAGCATTCGAATATGGTATGCCTCCACATGCAGGTTGGGGTGTAGGTGCCGACAGATTAACCATGGTGCTTACAGGTGCTGAAAACATCCGTGAATGTGTACTCTTCCCAAGAGACAGACACAGATTAACACCTTAAAAACATGTTGGAATATGACATAGCCATCATTGGCGGAGGTCCTGCTGGAATCATGGCTGCAATAGCGGCCAGTCAGAATTCCTCCAGTGTAATATTGCTTGAAAAAAACCCGTCTTTAGGCCGTAAATTATTGATTACCGGTGGCGGCAGATGCAATATTACAAACTCCAAACCAATCAGACAGCTGTTGGATTCATATTCCCATAAAAATTTTTTAAAACACTCTTTTTACTCATTTACCAATGAGGATTTGCTTTCACTATTTGATTTGGAATTCATCACCGAAGAGGACAACCGGGTATTTCCCAAAAGCGGAAAGTCAGCTGATGTCCTGAAAGGTTTATGTGAAAAGTTGGAAGGTGTAAGTATAAGTTATAACTTTGAAGTTAAAACGATCACTGACGATTTTGTTATAAATGATAAGTTAAAAGCAGAAAAGATCATAATCGCAACCGGCGGCATCACCTATCCTCAGACCGGAGCAAGCATTGATAACTACTCATTGACCTCACAGCCATTGACAGACATAAAATACGGTTTAACTCCCTTAATTACCAGAAATGACCTGTCAGGAATTGCCGGTGTGACACTTTATGATGTGGTTATAAGTTATAAGAAGCACAAGGTTGAGGGCAATGTCCTGTTTTCACATGTCGGGCTTACCGGACCTGGAATCATCAACCTGAGCAATGAGATATCCGAAAGCATAAGTTATAACCTATTGGATAATGACCCTGAAGTCAATATTGAAATTGCAATTGACCTTTGCCCCGAACTTAAAAGGGAAAATCTGCATGAGCGCTTCAACAGGGATTTCCAGAACAGGGGAAAGGCAAAGCTTAAAAACTACCTGAAGCTATACCTGACAAACAGTTTCATAGACTATTTCTTATCTGAAATAGGCATTGACGGTGAGACACAACTGTCCAATGTCAACAGGAAAACTAAAAACAGGCTGGTTGAAAACCTTAAAAGATTCACTTTTGAGATAACAGACTTTAATGATAGGTTGGCTAAGATTACAATCGGAGGTGTCGATTTGACATTTGTCAATTCAAAAACAATGGAATCCACCTTAACTCCGGGATTGTACTTTGCAGGTGAGGTGTTGGATGTTCACGGACCTACAGGCGGTTATAATCTAAAGATTGCATTTTCAACAGGATATTTGGCTGGATTGTCTGCCAGTGGGAAATAGTGCATTGTCAATGTTGTCAATTTTTACTTGCACTTGAAATTAAACTAATATTTTTTATATATATCTGATTAAGTAAAAATTATAATGTTTTATATATTAATGGATTAAAATAGTTTTTTTTATTTTCTATCGTTTTGATAAATTCATATACTATAAAATCAAATTATTATTAAATTATATAAAAATTTGAGATTAATTATATTTCAAATGTAAATTGGCATAATACAAAATTTTTCTCAAGACAAAATATTTAACAAATATATAATTCAAAAATTATTGTATGACAGACAAAATGTTCATGGGTGCATCAACAAAGCAAGGTCTGGATATTGCAAACAAAAGTCGCGAGATTATCCGTGGCCTTATTGGGGATGATGTTAAAGACTTAAAACCTATAGAAAGAGACATCGTTGAAAGGATTGTTCACTCAACCGCAGATCCTGAATATGCAAAATTGGTAAAGATTAGTGCTGATTTTGTAGATGCAGCTATGGCCTCCCTTAAAAATCAGGAATGCATTTTAACCGATATCAACATGGTTAAATATGGCATTACAAGATATGAAGGGGAAGTTGAGTGTTACATCAAAAACGAGGAAGTTGTGAAAATCGCAAAGGAAAACCAGATTACAAGGGCTGCAGCGGCAATGAGATTCGCAGCAGCAAATGATTTTGAGGGAATAGTGGTTTCAGGTAACGCTCCAACTGCTGTTTTTGAAGCCATGGATTTATATGCCAAAGGCGAAATGAATCTAAAGGCAATTGTGGGAGTTCCGGTTGGATTTGTAGGTGCTGCCGATTCAAAAGAGGCACTGCATAACTCTGACATACCAAATATCATTGTTGAAGGGCCGAAAGGCGGAACACCAATTGCGGTGGCTTGTGTAAATTCATTAATACAACATTTATAACGTGATAATATGAATTCAGAAGATTTGTTCAATGAATCAAAAAAATATTTCCCGGGTGGAGTAAACTCTCCGGTAAGGGCTTTCAAGCCTTATCCATTTTTCGTTAAAAGTGCAGGAGGATCCAAACTGACCGACGAGGACGGTAAAGTTTACATTGACCATTGTCTGGCTTACGGGCCATTGATACTGGGTCATGCCAATCCGAAAGTCGTCAGGGAGGTTTCCAATCAGCTGACTATTGGTACAGCATACGGTACTCCAACCGAAAATGAGATAACTCTTGCAAAAGAGGTAATTGACAGGATTCCATCAGCTGAAATGGTAAGGTTCTGTAACAGTGGAACAGAGGCGACAATGAGTGCAATAAGACTTGCTAGAGGGTTCACCGGCAGGGATAAGATTGTTAAGTTTGAAGGCGCATATCACGGGGCACATGATTATGTTCTTGTTAAGGGAGGTTCCGGTGCAGCAACATTGCCTGACAGCCCGGGAATACCTGAAGATACCACAAAAAATACTCTGTCAGTACCTTTCAATGATGAGGAAGCGCTTACAGAACTGATTGAAAAAGAAGGCGAGAACATTGCCTGTATCATTATGGAAGTGGTCATGGGCAATGTCGGATGTATTGAGCCAAAACCGGGATTTTTAGAATTTATCAGAAAAATCACAGAAGAAAACGGTATCATATTAATCTTTGATGAAGTAATCACCGGTTTTAGAGCTTCCCGTGGAGGTGCACAGGAATACTATGGCGTAACACCGGACATGACAACTCTCGGTAAGATTGTAGGCGGAGGCCTTCCGATGGGTGCATTCTGTGGTAAAAAGGAAATTATGGAATTGATTGCACCGCAGGGACCGGTTTATCAGGCAGGAACATTTTCAGGAAACCCTGTATCTGTTCAGGCAGGTCTTTCCACAATGGCGCAGCTAGATGATGCATTCTATAAGGAACTTGAACGTAAAGGAAACTTCCTAAGAGGCAATATACAGTCAATCATTGATGGGGAAGAGTATAACATTCAGCCTGTGGGACTTGCTTCAATGTTCCAGATCTATTTCAATCCGGCACCGGTTTACAATTATGCAGATGCACAGCAATCCGACAGAAAAATGTTTCTCAGATACTTTAAGACTTTGTTAAAAGAAGGTGTTTTCATACCGCCTTCACAATTTGAATGTAATTTCATATCAAATGCTCACAGCATGGAGGATTTACAGAAAACTTCCGATGCTATCGAATTGGCTTTGGAAGCTGCATTTAAAAAAAGAAGAAGGTAATTTAAATGGAAATAGATTTTAAAGAGGTTGCAACATATGCAATTATTCTAATTATTGTATTGATTGCTGCCCAGCACTTGAATGTGGTTGTTTCGGGCAGTATGGAACCGGCATTCTACAGGGGAGATATTGTCCTTATTCAAAAGGCAGATTTCTTCGGAATCCATGAATTCGACCCTGCCACAGTTGAAGTGGGTGATGTTGTTGTTTATGATGCGGCCTGGTATGACCAGCCGGTGATTCATAGGGTCATCAATATTACGGATGTCAACGGCACTACGATGTATGTGATTAAGGGTGACAATAATGACCGTCCGGACCCTTATTATGTCAAGGCAGATCAGATACAGGAAAAAGTGGTGACATTTGGAGATAATCTTGTAGTTATTCCAAAAGTAGGTTATCTTTCAATTTGGTTAAGAGGATTATAATTATTATTTTAGGTGAGTTAATGTATTTTGAAATTGAAAAACAGGCTATTGATGCCATAAATAAGGCATTGGATCAGTATGATGTGGAAGTTGACAGGGATTTCAGGTTGGAATTTCCTCCTAATCCCAATTTGGGTGACCTTGCAAGTACAATTGCATTTGCCCTTACCAAAAAATTAAAGACTTCACCTCCGGAAGTTGCTAAGGATTTGGTTGAAAAGATTGAGGTTCCGGAAATATTCAGTAAAGTTCAGAACTTCGGACCATATGTCAATTTCTTTATTGATTACAATAAGTTCTCAAAACAGCTTCTTGAAAATATTGATGATACCTATGGACAGCTTCCAAAATACGATGAAAAAATCGTATTGGAACACACTTCAGCAAATCCGAACGGACCGTTGCACATAGGTCACATCAGAAACTCCATTTTTGGAGATTCACTTGCAAGACTTTTGAAATTGGCCGGAAGGGATGTTACAACCCAGTACTATGTCAATGATATGGGAAGACAAATTGCCATAATCGTGTGCGGTATAACAGAATGCGGCTTGAAGATTGAGGATTATGAAGGCGACAAGCCGGACCACAAAATGGGTAAGCTGTACTTCGATGCCAACAAGGCGGTTGAAGAGGATGAAAATTTAGCCGCTAAGGTAGATGAACTGATTCAAAAATATGAACAGGGTGAAGATGAGGAATTAAATAAAATCTTCGAGCAAGTAGTTTCAACCTGTATCTCTGGAATGAAGCAGACACTTCAAAGAATCAATATAAACCATGATGATTTTGTATGGGAGGGTCAGTTTGTAAGAAGCGGCGAAGTCGATGAGCTTGTGGAATACATCCAAAAAGAGGGATTCACCCGTGAAAATGATGTATTATACATTGACCTTACAGATTTCAACATTGAAAAGGAATTTGTACTTAGAAGGTCAAACGGAACCTCCCTATACTCAACAAGGGATTTGGCATACCATAAATACAAGGCAACACTGGGTGACACAGTACTTGACATTTTAGGTTCCGACCATAAATTGGCGGCAAAACAAATTAAAGTCATCTTTGAAGAGATATTAAGACAGGAGGCACCTGAAGTAATATTTTATGAATTCATCACACTTCCTGAAGGATCAATGTCAACCCGTAAGGGAAAATTCGTATCAGTTGATGAGCTGATTGATGAGGCAGTTCTCAGGGCTCATGATGAAATCAAGTCAAGAAATCCTGATTTATCAGAAGATGAAATCGCTCCAATGGCAGAAGAGATAGGTATCGGTGCTGTAAGGTTCTTCATCGCCAAACTATCTCCTGAAAAACACCTCACATTCAAATGGGATGAGGCATTAAGCTTTGAGAGAGGTTGTGCATCAATCCAATACGCACACGCAAGGGCATGCAAGCTTTTAGACAAATCAGGTAAGGATATTGACTCCTTAACCATCAGTGATGACTGGGTTCCTGATGAAGTTGAACAGGATCTGATCAGACAAATAGCCAAGTTCCCTCAGGTTGTTGAAGACTGTGCAGCTAAAAAGAGAGTTCACAATATCACACAGTACTGTCAGGATTTGGCAGGTTCATTCAACAAGTTCTACAAGACAGAACAGGTAATCGGTTCTGATGTGGAAGACACAAGGCTGATATTGGTTGACCGTGCTAAAACAACAATCAAAAACGCCTTGGACATTTTAGGTGTATCAGCACCTCAAAAAATGTAGATGAGTATATTTACTCATCTTAATTTCTTTTTTTTAGTTAAAGCAATTAATGACAAATTAAACTATTCTTTTGTAGGTTTTGACATTAAATACCTAATTTACTATATTCTCTAATATGACTTCAATCATCAATTTCAAGTGGGTAATACTTATTTGATCATATTTTAAAATCGTATTTGCCTCTTTGAACCCTTTCAAAGTATGTTAAACCGATTGAAAATGGTATTATAATGTATTTAATAGCAATAAACCATGGTATTCCCATCATTAAATTAGCTAACATGACTATGATGCAGGTTATAATAATAATTAACATTGCGAAATTAGCAACCTTGTAATTATTTTGATATTCGCGCAGGAAAAAGATGGTGCTGATTAAAGTTATGATAGTAATGATGGAAACCGGATTTTTGACCTCAAAAATCATCGAAATCTTTATAAATACTGATGACAAAATATTATTACAAATGAAATGGTGGTTATACATGAGCAGTATAGGTTCAAGATTGAAAAAATTGCGTGAAGAGCATGGATATTCACAAAGACAAGTGGCTGAATACTTGGAAATAGACCAAAGCAACCTTTCAAAAATAGAAAATGATAAGAGAAAATTGAATTTAGTATTGCTTGATAAGATTTGTTACCTATATAATTGCACTCCGGATTTCCTATTGGGCAAGACAAATGTTTATAAAAATCTTAAGATTTCATTTAAATCAGGAAATGACATGGATTTAAATGTTGTCGCTAAAATTAACCAGCTAAATTATCATCTTGATGTTTTAAGACGAAATGATGATAAAAATTATGAAGTTGAAAGGCCACGCTTAAACATTAATCTACGGCGACAATTTGGTCTTGATGATTATTGTCCAATTGATATTTTCACATTAATACCACAAAAAATTCAAAATTTAACGCTCGTTTGGCTTCCAATGAAAAGAAATGTCAGGGGGTGCTGTTTTAAAAACAATATAGATTCTATCATATTAATCAACTCTTGCAATTCTATTGGGCGTCAGAATTTCACATTAGCTCATGAACTATATCATTTACTTGATGATGATGAAAACTTCGTTATTTGTTCAGAAGAGTTTAAAGATGATATTGAAAGGAAAGCTGATGAATTCGCATCTAATTTTTTAATGAGTAAAAATGCGTTATATGATTTCATCGAATCGAATAATATTGAAAATTGGACGATAGAAGATGTAGTGAAGTGTGAACAGTTCTTTCACTTAGATCATCGAAATCTTATTGGCAGGTTATACGCTGAAGGGTTAATTGATGGCTCTCAATTTGCTGAATTTTCATTTAATATAATTGATAAAGCAGCTAATTTGGGATATGACACTTCATTATATGAGAAATCCATTGGTAAAGAGTATTATTCTATAGGTCACATGATTCCCCTTACAAAAAAAGCATATTTCGATGGATTAATATCAAAAGGTAGAAAAAAGGATATTTTACTTGATTTATTTAGGGATGATATTGCTTATTAGGTGATGATAATTAATGTCTGATGAGCTTATTTTCTATGATTCAGATGTGTTGATATGTTTTTTTGGAAATTAACGAGCAAGATATTTTAAAAAAATTATTTTCAAAAATCATAGTTCCTGATATGGTTTTTCAGGAGTTGAATAGAAAAAAATCGCATCCTAATGTTTAAAATAATTTGAGATTACTTTTAAACGATGGGTTTGTAGAAATTTGCCAAATCGAGTTTGGGTCTCCTGAATTTTTCAGTTATTCCTGCATGATTGAAGGTTATTGGACTAATGATGTTCCTCTTGGGTTTGGTGAAGATGCTGCCATGGCTCTTGCTTTAAAACATCGTGGAATTGTGTCAAGCAATAATCTTTCTGATGTTAAGGATTTGGGGGAGTTGGATGAAATTCCAATATTGACTTTTTCGATGATAATGTCTTTTTGCTTGGAATTGAATTTGATGTCTGAAGGAGAAATTGAGGTTGTTTGGAGAAAAATTTTAAACACCACCAATCAAAAATTACCCACTCAAACATTCAAAGAGTATTACAATGAATTATTCAAAAGGGATTGTCAAGCATTGCTTAAAGGATATGATTTCAAAAAACAGTATTATTCTTCAAAAAAATAAAGATTTAATCCACATAGTGGATGTAATCTTCTTTTCTTGGCAGTGGCTCTGGTGATTCCATATCGGGGTATCCTAAAACCACATGCCCAACGCCTTCATATGTTTCAGGAATTCCCCATTCCTTCAACAGTTCCTTTCCCTTTTCGGATGAAAACTCTTCAAATGCCCTGTGAATCCAGCATGAGCCAACACCAATGGCATGTGCGGCATTAACAAGCACTGCAAGCACGCTTGAGCCGTCTTCCTTCCATGTTGGAATTTCACTGTCTGCCAAAACAATCAGCAATGTTTTTCCACCATAAAAAGGATCCATGTCTTCAGGCATTTCCATTGGAAAATAGCTTCTGTTCCATGCTGAAAATTCCTTGATGGTTTCTGGATTTTGCACTACAACAATTTTGGGTGATTGAAGCCCTCTTCCTGTTGGGGCATATGTTCCCGCTTCAAGGATTGTTTTTAAATCCTCATCGGATATCTGTTCGTTTTTGAATTTTCTGATGCTTCTTCTTGTCTTAAGGTTTTCTATAGTTTCGTTCATTTTATTTCACTCCTGATTAATTTGTTGATATATAGTTCAATGCATGCATAGCATATAAGTGACCCTATTCCTCCTCCCAACAGCATTCCGCAGTATATTCCGAATTCACCCATGTTGAATGTGAATCCGAGAAGGTATGCGAAAATCAGTACCAGTATGAATTCCCTGAAGGTTGTAAGGAAAAATGAGATTGTTCCCTTGCCGACTCCCTGAAACACGTTACCTGCACTGGCGCCGAATGGAACGTACAGTATGAACAGGCTCATGATCTGCAGAAATCCGGCTATCATCGGTGCGAGTTTTGAGCTGCTTTGTGAGTATGAGAATATGAATGCAATCTGATTTGAAAATACCATAAGGATTACGCACACGATAATAGAAGCAATCAGTGCCACCTTGACGGCATATCTTGCCACCACTCTCAGGTTTTCATATTTTCTGGCTCCGAATGCAACTCCGGCAACTGATATTGCAGCGGTTCCGACACCTATTGCCGGAAGCATACCTATGTTGATTATTCTCCATCCTGCAGTATATACCGCTACTGCCACAGGTCCTGACACCATTGTGAGCATGAAGTTAACGAATATGGTCAGAACAGACAATACCAGCTGTTCCAGACTTGCAGGTATTCCCACCACCAGAATGTCCTTGTACATTGTCATGTCATTGTGGAAGTCCTTTCTGTTGTATGAGAGGTATGTGTCCTTTTTGACGAATATCCAGTAGAGCATTAAAAGCAGGCTTATGAATGGTCCAAGCGCTGTTGCCCATGCCGCTCCGGCAATCCCCATGTTTAGGGTGTAGATGAAAATCGGATCTAAAATCATGTTGATTATTGCGGCAAGAGCTATCGGCACTGTTGCCCTTTTGATGTCTCCTTCCGCTCTGAATGCTCCTCCAACTATCGGAGGCATTAAAAGCCCTATTGTCCATGCAAATATTATAAATCCGTATTCCGTTGCATAATTTATCACTGATGATGCGCCCATAAGCATGAGCAGGGGCTTCATGAATGCTAAAAAGAGTATTGTTATTATAATTGACACTATCAGACTCAGGATAAGGTTATGAATTGCCGCATTGTTTGCTGAGCTTTTGTCCTCGGCTCCTATATATCTTGAGATAAGTGAGTTACCGCCGGCTCCAAGTCCGTTTCCAAATCCAACCATTATCAAAAACAACGGTGTGACATATCCCAGTGCCGCCAGCGGGTCCGGGCCAAGTCCGGCCACCCAAATGCTGTCGATGATATTGTTTGCAAAAATCAAAAACATGCTTGCTATAATCGGAAATGCAAGCTTGTTTATGGCTTTTTTAGGATCGCCTGTAATCATTTCCACATTTTCATTCTTTTCCATAAAATTGACCTCTTTTCAAGTATGTGGTGGTGGTGTTTGTAAAACTTTAAAAAAAGAAATTGGAGGGATTATTGAAGATTTCCCTCTGAATCAATCATATCCGGATTTTTCATATTGTTTCTGGCTTCTTCAGCAGACATTCCGTCACTCTGGCCGCCACGTATAATTCCATCGTCATCATAATAGAAGTTGTATTCGCTGTCATAATGAAGGTTTGAAGAGCTGGAACTTGATTGGGAGCTTTCGTTGCTGTTGTATTGTTGTGTGGATGCACTTGAGTTAGTGTCAGTTGATGTACTGTCGGTTGATGTGCTGTTGGATTCACCTTCTGCGATGATAATTGTTTTTTGAGCAACATAACTGTTGTATTTGTCGCTTCCATTATATTTGACTATTACAACACTGTTTCCTGCAGGTTCATTTTCTATTAAAAGATAACCTCTGCCGTTGCTGTCGGTTACAACTGTAAATGTCTGATTGGCGCCGTCTTTCTGGAATGTGATGTTTACATGCTCTCCAGCAATAGCTTTTCCATTTGCCTCTGTTAGTTCAAATACTACTTTATCACCGTTTTTATATGATGTTTCATTTGTAAAGTTAATCTTTGTGTCTATCTTTGCTCCGCTGTTTGCTTGTGTTAGTGCAAATGCCCCAACAGCCGCAATGACGATAATCACAATGATTGCTATAATTAGATTTCTATTCATTTTTTCACCAATTATAGATTCTTTAAAGCAAATAATTTAAATGTATCGTAATCAAATATCAAAGGGTCTTTTTTAACTTTGTAAGATATTTATAAATATTTCAAAAAATATACTTTACATAAAGGAGACTAAATTATGAAGGTTTTAGTTGTTGGAACTGGCGCTCGTGAAAATGCAATAGCCGATGCTTTAAAAGACGATGTTGAGTTATACGTTTACATGAGCAAAATAAACCCTGGAATGAGTAAAATTGCCGAATTCAAACAAGGCGATGAAGGAGAAGTTGAAAAGGTAGCGGCATATGCCGTTGAAAATGACATTGACATTGCATTTATCGGCCCTGAAGCTCCACTTGGAAAAGGAATAGTTGACGAGCTTGAAAAAAACGGAATCAAATGCGTTGGCCCAACACAAAGTGCAGCACGTATTGAAACCGATAAGTCATTTATGAGAAAACTCTTTGAAGACTACAAAATCAAAGGATCACTGATTTATAAAGTGTTTGACAACTCCGAAGATGTTTCAGCATTTTTGGATGAATTTGACCGTGATGTCGTTGTAAAACCTGTAGGACTGACCGGCGGTAAAGGAGTAAAAATTGTAGGTGACCATTTAAAAGACAATGAAGAGGCAAAAGAATACTCATGCGAAGTAATTGACAATGTAATGGGCGGATTTGCACAGGTCATTATTGAAGAGAGATTAATCGGTGAGGAATTTACAATTCAGGCATTCTGTGACGGTGAACACTTGGCACCAATGCCTGCAGCACAGGACCATCCTCATGCATTTGAAGGGGATGTGGGAGCAATCACCGGCGGAATGGGGTCATACTCTGATGTGGGAGGCCTATTACCGTTTTTATCACAAAAAGATTATGATGATGCTGTTGAAATCATGAAAGAAACCATCAAAGCAATTGCTGAGGAGGCCGAACCATACAAAGGTATCCTTTATGGCCAGTTCATGCTTACAGCTGACGGACCAAAACTTATTGAATACAATGCAAGATTCGGAGACCCTGAGGCAATGAATGTATTGCCGCTTTTAAAAACACCTCTGGCTGAAGTGTGTCAGGCAATTGTTGACGGCACACTGGATAAGGTAGAATTTGAAGACAAGGCAAGCGTTTGCAAATACATAGTACCTGACGGATATCCTGAAACCCAGTATGCAGGAGAGCTAATCGAGGTTGATGAAGAAGCCATTGAAGATTTAGGCGCAAAGGTATTCTATGCGGCAGTATCCAAGGAAGATGACGGAATTCACCTTTCCGGTTCAAGGGCATTAGGTATTGTTGCCAGCGGAGAGACAATTGAAGAGGCTGAAAAAATAGCAGAAAAGGCATGCGAATTTGTCAAAGGTAACGTTTACCACAGAAGAGATGTCGGTACAAAAGACCTTGTTCAAAAACGTGTGGAACATATGAAAGAAATTTTAAACTAAAATTTCTTTTATCTTTTTTTAGGTGATATTATCACTCAGAAAGACTTAGAAAATCCTAGAGAGTTTGAAGATTTAAAAAAAGAACTTAATAGTCATTTTAAGGATTTAAGACAATACGTTGATGATGAAACCCTTGAAAAAATGGATGACCTTAAAAGGGACATAACCGAGAAATACTCTGACAATTCCAAAATCGATAAAAAAGTCGATAAGGTGAAATTAAGTTTTTATAAGCGTTTCATGCAGTCACTTGAAAGTGATTTTGATGTCGATCCGGGAAGACTTCTGGGTCTCACCGACGGCATTTTCGGAATGGTAATGACCCTCCTTGTGTTCGGTATGGCACTGCCTGAAATTGAAATACTGACTGCAGGGGATTTTTTAGGATTTTTACAGTCCCTCGCTCCAACTTTCGGATTAACTCTCGTCAGTTTCATCCTTGTCAGTTCTTTTTGGGTGTATCATCATGAATTCATCAAGATCAATAACCTGAACCTGCCTTACTTATGGATTAACATACTGTATCTGGCGTCACTTTCTTTTATTCCATTTTCAACTTCAATCACTGGAGCATACTCTCATTTCTTTTTATCGGAAGTGATATTCGGCATAAATATATTGCTGACCATAATATTTTTCCTCTTGATGTATACTTATGCTTACAGAAGGGGATTTTTGGAAAACAAGCCTTCCAAAGAGGAGAACAGATATGTTTTCAATACATTTATCATAATCATGGCACTAACAATGCTTGTCAATCTTTTGGATTTCAATATCTCCAATAATTTCATTTACCTGTTCCTATTAGTGCCTGTCATATCCACAATCCGTGACATTAATTTTAAAATGAAATCATAGAAACATTTAATATGTATAAATCAGATATATTTATTTTTGTTACTATTATTTAGGGGATTAATAATGGGTAGTTTATTGTCAGTTAAAGATATTAAGGATGATGTAAAATACATTTTAGATTTGGCGGTTAAAATCAAGGCAGGTGAAATTGAGGAAAAACCACTTAAAGATAAGACCCTAGCGATGATTTTCCAAAAGTCTTCAACCCGTACCAGAGTTTCTTTTGATGTTGGAATGTACCAGTTAGGTGGAAGAGCTATCTTTTTATCATCCAATGACTTACAGATGGGTAGAGGAGAACCTATCAGCGACACTGCAAAGGTTTTAAGCAGATTTGTTGATGGAATAATGATTCGTGCCATAAAACACGGTGATGTTGAAGAACTGGCTAAATATTCTGACGTGCCTGTTATCAGTGGACTGACTGATGTTGAACACCCCTGCCAGGCATTGGCTGACATGCTGACTGTTAAAGAACATCTGGGTGACTGGAAAGGTAAAAAAATCTGTTTTGTCGGTGATGGAAACAATGTATGTAATTCCCTGTTGTTAATTGCTCCATTGCTCGGTATGGACATGTCTGTTGCATGTCCTAAAGGTTATGAACCTAGTGAGGATATTCTTAAAACCGCAAATGAATATGCTGATGAGAATAATACTGAAATTACCGTAACTGATGATATCGGTGTAGCTTTGCAAAACGTTGATGTCATATACACTGACGTATGGGTAAGTATGGGTGATGAGGCTGAAAAAACCAAAAGGGAAAATGATTTCGCACCATTCCAGGTTAATGCTGACCTTATGGCTCTTGCTAATGAGGATGCTATATTCATGCACTGTCTTCCTGCAATAAGAGGTCAGGAAGTAACAGCCGATGTAATTGACGGACCTCAATCAGTAATATATGATGAGGCGGAAAACAGGATGCATGCTCAAAAAGCTGTTTTATATTACTATATGAAAGACTAGATGTGGAATATCGCCCCGAATATTCCGAATATGATAAATACGACAATTATACAAATGCAGCAGCTCATAATGTCTGAATTATTTTTATTTGATGAGGTTGTAGTCTGTTTTTGTCTTGGCTCTTCCTCAATTATTTCCGCTTTTTTTACTTCTTCCACTAATCTTTCACCACAGTTTCTGCAAAAAACAGCATTTTCAGGATTGTCTTCACCGCATTTTCTACATAACATTTAAAATCCACCCGATTATTATTTTTAAAAAGATTATCAAACCCACTCCGCCAATGAAACCTGTAATGAATCTTAATGTGTTTGTGCTTTCTCTTGGACCGAAATATTGTGTCACACCATCGACTGCAACCGGAATCATGAGAACCATTGAAATGATTAGCATATTCAGGTCATATGGATGTTTGTAAAGGAAGTTTAAAATTAAATAAGCAATTAGGCCGGTGTAAAAGCCTGTGCATCTGGCACAAACCGGAAACTGATGGCCTCTAATGAAAAAACTCCTTTCAGGTATTCTGTGACATAGGTATTTTGTGAAATTCATATTCCTCACAATTTACTATCATTAAGATAATTATATATATTTTTGTATTCATATGTAAATGTATAATATATAAAAAGGTTATTATGATGAGAGGCGGAGAAGCGATAATTGAATCCCTCAAAAATATGGGGGTTAAAACAATATTTGGTTATCCTGGCGGACAGACCATACCATTCTATGACATGCTGTATGATGCAGACATAGACCATATACTTGTAAGGCACGAACAATGCGCTGCTCATGCGGCAGACGGTTATGCAAGAGCTTCAGGTGAGGTTGGTGTGTGTTTGGCAACTTCAGGACCGGGTGCAACCAATCTTGTAACTGGAATTGGAACTGCATATATGGACTCTTCTCCTATTGTGGCTATTACAGGTCAGGTTCCTACTCATTTGATTGGAAATGATGCATTTCAGGAAGCGGACATTGTTGGAATTACAATGCCTATAGTAAAATATAGTTACCAGCCAAAAAATCCTGATTTGATACCTTCAGTTGTTAAATCAAGTTTTGAAATTGCTTCAACTGGGAGGCCCGGACCTGTCTTAATAGATGTTCCTAAGGAAGTTCAGGAAGGTGAGCTTACAAAATTTGAAGATTCCTTAATTGAAACACCAGGTTACAATCCAACCATTAAGGGTAATCTCAGACAGGTTAAAAAAGCATTTGAATTGATTAAACAGGCTAAAAAGCCAATGATTCTTGCAGGTGCAGGTGTGATTATAGCAAATGCCTCCGAAGAGCTGACTAAATTTGCAAATAAAATCAATGCACCGGTCATGACTTCACTTTTAGGTAAGGGTGCCTTTGATGAAACTGATGATTTGGCATTGGGAATGCTCGGCATGCATGGAAGAAAGGTTTCAAATGACTATATAAATGAATCTGATTTGCTGATAGCTATTGGTATAAGGTTTTCGGATAGAACCACCGGCAGATTGGACAGCTTTGCACCGGATACAAAAATTATTCACATAGACATTGATCCTGCTGAAATAGGCAAGAATGTAGAGGTTGATTTGCCTATTGTAGGGGATGCTAAAAATATACTGTCTTCATTCAATAAGGTATTGAAAATTTATAAGCCATCAAAAGAAGTTGATCAATGGACAGACATGATAAAGACAAAAAAACAGGAACTTTTACCTAGAGTTACTTACGATGACGTACCATTAAAACCTCAAACCGTTATAAAGGAAATTTCAGAGGTTTTAACATCCGATGCAATTTTGACAACCGATGTGGGTCAAAATCAGATGTGGGCGGCACACTTCTATGACACTCAAAAACCCCGCAAGTTCATATCATCCGGAGGTCTCGGCACTATGGGATTCGGATTCCCGGCAGCAATCGGTGCAAAAATTGCATGCCCTGATGATCCGGTCGTTTCAATAAACGGTGACGGCGGATTTTTAATGGTCTGTCAGGAACTTGCAACAATACGTGAATATGATATACCTGTTATAGCGGTTGTATTGGAAAACAGGACTTTGGGAATGGTATATCAATGGCAAAGCCTACTTTATAATGAAAGACATTCTCAGACATTGCTTGGAAACAGTCCTGACTTTGTAAAACTTGCGGAAAGTTTCGGAATCAATGGTGTGAGAATCACCAAACCTGGCGAGACAAAAGATGCACTTTCAGCTGCAATCAAAGACAATGAACCTGTCCTTTTGAATGTTGTAATAGATTCAGAAGAGGCATTGCCTATGCTTCCTCCGGGAGCCGGAATCAACGAAATGATTGGTGAGTATAAACTTGAAAAGGATGTGATTTAAATGGAAAGCAAATATCACGTTATTTCAACATTGGTCGAGGACAAACCGGGGGTCCTGCAAAAAGTTGCCGGAATGTTCAACAGAAGAGGATTCAACATTGACAGCATAACAGTTGGAAACTCAGAAATCGATGGACTGTCCCGTATGGTCATAACCGTTCATGCAGATGAAAAAGGACTTGAACAGGTTACAAAGCAGCTTAATAAATTAATTGATGTTATCAAGATTAAAGATATCACAAAAAAAGCGGTAAAAAGGGAATTGTGCCTTGTAAAGGTCAACATCCCCAATGCGAAAGCAAGAGCTGAAATAATGCAGTACACCAATATCTTCAGGGCTCATATTTTGGATGTGACAGAAGAGTCACTGATGATTGAGCTTACCGGAGATAAGGACAAAATCAATGCATTTATATCTTTAGTAGAAACTTTTGGAATTAAAAGAATAGCCCGTACTGGCCTTACAGCCATGTCAAGGGGGGTATAAAAATGACTATATTAGAAGATGTATTAAAAGACAACAAGGAATTTGTGGAAAACTTTGAAGGCGAAGAAATGTCTCACCATGCAGCTAAAAAACTAGCAATATTGACCTGTATGGACTGCAGACTGATAGACTTTTTCGAGCCGGCACTTGGCCTTAAAAGAGGAGATGCAAAAATCGTTAGAAACGCAGGAAACTCCATTGTAGGAGAAGATGCAATAAGATCCATCGGAGCAGCTTTATACAACCTTGGTGCTGAAGAGGTAATGGTTGTCGGCCACACAGAATGTGGTATGGCAGGGGCTGACGCTGAAGCTTTAAAAGAAAAAATGCTAGCACGCGGAATCAAAGAGGAAGACATTGCAAAATATGACCTTGCAGAATGGATTGGAGGATTCGAATCTGAAGAGGCAAATGTCATTGATGTCTGTGAAAAAATCAAAAACCATCCGTTAATCCCGGATGTGCCGGTGCACGGTTTAATCATCGATATTGTAACAGGTGAGTTGAAAGTTTTAGTGGATGGTTATTAAAACCATCACTTTTTAATTTTTATACTGCTTTTTTTAGATATAATATAATTGTCGTTTCCAGAGGAAATTACAACTTTATGTGTTCCTATTTTTAGATTTTTGGTATTTATTTTAGCTATTCCTTTACTGTTTGTTTTAACTATATATGTTTTGAATTTTTTTCCGGTAAACACTTTAATTTTAACTTTAACATTGGACAGTAGTTTTTTTGTTTCCTTGTTTTTGACTGTTACCTTGAAATATTTTGATTTTTTGAATTTATTGACTACTTTTGGGGCCTTTACGATAGTGTGGGCTTTCTGAATATTGATGTATGTTGTTTTCATTATTTCACCGTCAAAGATAACTTCAATCCTGTGATTTCCAGCTTTGAGTGATTTGGGAATCTTAAAGACTATTTCTCCATTTGAATCAGCATTTTCAGTGTAGATTTTGTATTTTTTGCCTGAATATACTTTAAAAAGTACGGTCAAACCATTGGTGTAATCGCTTATCAGTTTTACTTTTAAAAAACTGTTTATTTTTGAATATTTGGTTGATTTGTAGTTTTTATCCAATTTTATATCAGTTATTTTTGGTTTTGTTGTTGAATTAATTTCTGTGTTGTTTTTTGGTTTTACTGTTAAATTAATTTCTATCTGGTATTTTTGGCTTTTAAAAGAGGGTTCGTTGCCATAATAATATACTTTAAGGCTTAATTTTCCAATGGTGTTGAAGGTATAATTAGCATTTCCGTTTTCATCTGTTAATGCCATAACTGTATATGGATCATTCGGATTTTCGATGTACAGTCTAACCTTTGAAACAGGATTTCCATTATAACCTTTAATGTTTAAAGTGAGGTTGTCGTTTATGTAATAATCGGTATTTTTAAAGGATATCCTGTAGAGTGTGTCAATATTGATGTCTGGATTATTGATTTTATACTCTCCGGTATCGTTAATCAAATAAGAGTTTTCGATAATATTGCTTGTATTCACAAGATATTTTTTATTTATTATAATTGTATCGGATATGCTCCCGTTCATATAAAATTTTGAATTGCTGATATTTAAATTTGAGCTAACCGATTCTATAGTTGTATTATTTAAATTTGACTTATTTACTTTAAGATTGGTTTCAATTAGTTTAATCTTGGAGTTTTCACAAGATAAATTTTCAATTATAAAGCTTGAAGGTCCAGAATAATAATTTGGTGTAAATTCAAAAGTGGAATGGTTAGTTACAGAATTTTTTAGAGTCACTTCACATCCTTTGTTGTAATATCCTCCCTCAAACATGAGTCTTGAATTATTTAAATTTGTTTGTTCAAAATGCACTTCACTGTATCCAAGATTAATTTTGGGATTGTAAAATGAGGTATTGGTGATTTTGACAAAATCTGACCATCCTTTTAAATTTGTATCATGAAGTTTTAGGTTGGTCATTTTTATGTTGTAATGGGACAGTTGAATGT
Organism: uncultured Methanobrevibacter sp.; assembly: GCF_946408925.1. Taxonomy (GTDB): domain Archaea; phylum Methanobacteriota; class Methanobacteria; order Methanobacteriales; family Methanobacteriaceae; genus Methanocatella. The sequence continues at coordinate 21,286 of NZ_CAMJUE010000013.1, read as the reverse complement.
CTGAATTGAATAGTCTTGAATTTATCAAATCCAATCCATTTTTAATGAATATCCTTGAACTTCCAACAATTTCGATATATGTGTTGGTTTTTGAGATGATTTTTGAGTTATATAAGGTACAATTTGCCACTTTTGAATAGTAGTTGTATATGGAATAATCATATAAGTTTAATTCAATCTTTGATTCATTAAAAACACTATTGTCAAAGTTAGTGTCTAGTTCTTTACTTACGAAATTTGTATTCATAAATTTACAATCAATAAAGTCCATTTTGTGGAGACTTATCATGTTCAAATCTTTAAAAGTGATATTTTTAAAGATAATATGTTTTCCTGTATTTTTGAGTTTATAACTGTCTGTAGAGACTACTATTCCATTATCTGGCTCAGGGTCTTTTTCAACATCCAAAAACAGTGTGGAATTTTTCCCGTCAATAACTGTCTTTTCACATGTTCCTTCAATTGTAATTGATTTGTTTAGATATATGTGGGTTTCATTTTCCGGATTTAACCCGTATGTTTTTTCCTCAAGTTTTACGGTTCCATTGTCTTCACAATCATCGATTAAATCCTTAAAATCTCCATTGTCCGTACTATTCTCATTGGCAGAAGCGATTCCAATCACAAGGAATAATATTAGAGTAAAAAATATTATTTTCAAAAATCTGCTTTTAATGGTATCACCAACATTTATATAAAATATATCTTACATTTTTACTATTTAACATTTGGTGATAAGTTACTTTTATAAATATAAAAAATCATAATTATTAAGTGATATACTAATATCTTAATTTTTACGAGTGATTATTATGAAAATGTATTACGACGACGATGTAAATACAGACGCTTTAGAAGGTAAAACCATTGCTGTAATTGGTTATGGTTCCCAAGGTAGAGCACAATCCAGAAACATGGCTGATAGTGGAGCTAATGTTATTGTAGGTTTAAGGGAAAATGGTAGTTCATGGAACCTTGCAAAAGAAGATGGAATGACTGTAAAAACCATCGAAGATGCAGCTAAAGAAGCAGACATCATTCACATCCTGCTTCCGGATGAAATCCAGGAAAAAGTCTACAATGAACAGATTGCACCTTATGTTGAAGCCGGAAACACAATTTCATTCTCTCACGGTTACAACATCCACTTTGAATTAATCAAACCTGACGAAAACGTAAACATCGTAATGTTTGCACCAAAAGGACCTGGATCCATGGTAAGAAGGACCTATGAAGAAGGATTCGGTATTCCAGGTTTAGTAGCAGTGGAGCAAGACGCAACAGGTGACGCATTACAATTGGCATTAGGTATGGCAAAAGCATGTGGTTTAACCAAAGCGGGTGTACTTGAAACTACCTTCAAGGAAGAAACTGAAACCGACCTTTTCGGTGAACAGACTGTATTGTGCGGAGGTATCACTGAGCTCATCAATGCAGGATTCACCACACTTGTAGAAGCAGGATACCAACCTGAAATCGCTTACTTTGAAACCTGTCACGAAGTAAAATTAATCGTTGATTTAATCTATGAAAAAGGTTTCGCAGGAATGTGGACAGATGTAAGTAACACTGCTGAATACGGTGGATTAACCAGAGGTAACAGAATCATTACCCAAGAAGCTAAAGACGGTATGAAAACTGTTTTAAAAGAAATCCAAGACGGAACTTTCAAAAAACAATGGGCTGATGAAAACGCTACCGATGGCGCTAACTTAAAAGAAATGAGAGCGGCTGAAGGTAAAAAAGACATTGAAATTGTCGGTGAAAGACTCAGAAAAGCTTGCGGATTACAAAAAGATGATTAAATATCATCTTTTAAACTTCTTTTTTTATAATTATTCTAATTTTATTAATATAACATTTTTAACCATTGATTTTAATTGGGGAGTAGTATATGGTTTTCATTGGAATGGATCATGGTACAACAGGAATTTCTTTTTGCATAATGTCCTATGATGGAGATATAATTGACATTTTTAAAATTGATAGGGAAGACTCCAAAAGCGGCAGGGTTTCAGCCATTGAGGAATTGGCCAAACGAATAGATTTAAAAACAGTTAAGCTCATGGCAATCACTTATGCAATGGGTGACGGCTTTAACAGGATCCTGCCAATAGATAAGGTCAAAGACAGAGGGATACTTTCAATCGGCGGAGCCGGAAAGGTCACCGGTGGGGGGACTTCAGTGTTTTCCGAGCTTGAAAATTCAGGCATTCCAACAGTCATGATACCTGGTCTTCACAAGAATTCCGATTCACTTGACGAATTGTTCAATGCGGCATATTCCCATCAGGCAAGTCCTGAAAAGGTAAGCATTTCATATAATGCATTAAAGGAGACCGGATGGAAAAATTACATTGTCGCAGATATTTCATCCAACAGTGTCGACATATTAGTCGAGGACGGTAAAATCAGAGGTGCCATTGATGCATGTCTTGGTGCTATGGGTGTTGTTCACGGACCGATTGACCTGGAGATGATACGAGATATCGATGAGGGAAAACGCACAGCCAACGAATGCTTTTCACATGCGGGTGCAGTAAAGATTGCAGGCATCGACGGAAAGGTTGCCAACATGAAAGACCAGCTGCTTGAAAATTACAGAAATGGTGATGAAAAGGCAAAACTGGCCATCGACACACTGATAATGACAGTAGCAATGGAGATTGCCGGTCTTGATATTGTATGTGAAAAGGAGATTGAAGGAATAGTCTTAACCGGCTCAATCGGATCAGCAACTGAACCCTTTAATTTTGAGGATGAGATTAACGCTTACTTTAAAAACAGGTATGAATTGAAAGTCATCTCAAAAGAGTCAGGAGCCATTGGTGCGGCCCAAATAGCGATGGATGTCTATAATGGTGAAAAAGAGATATTAGGTATTGAAGTTAATATCTAATCTTCTTTTAAACTTATGAATATGATATTTCCGCCTTTGATTGTTTCAAGGCCGTTATCATTTTCCAAAACAAGATTCAGGTAATTGTCAATAGCAATTACTTTTCCTTCGGTTTGATAATCTCCTCTTAAATCAACACTTACATATTTGTTTTTAAACTGAGTAAAAAGTTTGTTTACGTTATCGTCGCTCATTGTTTCAAATCCTTGAATATTCTATTTTTACATTAGTCTTTCAACTTTAAATACTTTAATGTTTATATTATATACTATGGCAATTAATCAATTAGAAAGTAATTTAGAAGCTATTACTCGTACAATAGCACAACTTAAAAAAGACGGATGCACTGACGAAAAAGTTTTAGGCGAACTTAGAGCCGAAAGAGATAAGATACTTAAAGACTTAAACCTTTAGGTATTCTATTTTAACCATTTACGCAATGACTCCATATCGCTTGTCAAATCAATCTTTATTGGAGTTATACTTGTTTTTTTCAAACTGTGTAAAGCATGACCATCACTTCCGGGATTATGTGAAGTGTATTCTTCGCCGCCAATCCAGTAGTAGGGCTTTCCCCTGGGGTCAAGGCGTGTGTCAATAACTGGAACATACATCCTTTCGCTTAAATTTGCAACTTCAAATTCATCGTCTGTAGGATTGGCAGGAACATTAACGTTTAAAAGATCAATTCCATCAGGCAATCCTTTTTTCAAAACTATCTTTGCAAGCTTGTTTAGCATTTCTCCTGCAAAGTCAAAATCAACCTCGTTTTCACCGTTCTCGAATTTGATGTCGTCACGTGTCACTTCCTGTGAGATTGCTATTGTCGGTATGCCGAAGCTTGCAGCCTCGATTGCAGCTCCCAGTGTTCCGGATGTTGTAAGCTCCGCTTTTCCAAGGTTGTAGCCGGTGTTTATTCCTGAAATCATGATGTCCGGCTTTTCATCCATTATCTCAAACAGTGCTATTGTCACGGCATCGGTTGGTGTTCCGCTTACTCCATAGCCTTTGCTGCCGTCCTTTAGTGTATGTTCATTTACTCTTAATGGTTCGTATAATGTTAATGCATGACCGATTCCGCTTTGCTGTGTTTCAGGTGCTATTACATATGTTTCACACAAATCTTCCACTGCTTTTTTACTTGCAAGGATTCCAGAAGCGGTTATTCCATCGTCATTGCTTATTAATGCTTTCATATAATTTAATAGGTGTACTTTGTTAAAATAATTTTAGGTTTCCTTCGTCAACATTGTTAGGAAATATGTAAAATATAGTTTTTAGACTGTATATTGTACTGTTTTCTTTTCCAATTGATTTGGTATTGTCTAACTCTCTTGTAAAAATTTATATGCATATTTAAAACTCTTCAAAATTATCAAGTTCAATAAGTTTAAATATTCTTGAAAAGGATTCATTAATGAGGCATAAGTTATCAAATTCCTCCGGATAACTTATTAAAGCAAATGCAGCAGGAATGTAATATTCGTTGAATTGTATGGTTTCAAAAAGACTTTTATACCAATTTGTGAACTCAATATTGTCTGATAATCCATTAATGTCATCAATTATAAAGAATATTCCTCTGTTTTCAAAATTTTCACAGATTTCAATTAAAAGCTGTGAAAAATTATATTTTAAATTATGTATTAAAGTTTCCTGTTTTTCTAAAGAGAATCCATTTCCGGCAATTTTTATTTCATTAATTTTTTTTAAAAATCCAACGAAATCTTTGCCCCAATATTCATTATCGAATTCATCGGATAGCTTTTTAATCAGATTTAAAATCAATTTCTCAACGCTGGAACCGCCATTATTATTGAAATGTATAGTTATCATTTGAAAATTATCTTCAGCAATTCTTGAAATATGCTGATGAATGATGCTTTATTCATTTCAGGTTTTGCTGTTATGAAAAAATGTTCTGGGGCACCATGTTTAATCACTCCTGGAAGATATCTTATGATTTTAATACAATCTTTTTTTCTGCCTTTGAAATTTGATGTGAATACTTGTCGTCCAGGTTTTAATTGAGTGTCGGGAAAATCATTTAATACAAATTCCATAATAAATCAATCCTTTTAATAATTTATTATATTATTTCGTTTTAAATTATATATACTTTATCTATTATTTCTTTTTAAGATTTATAATCATTTTTCATTATTGATTTTTTAAAACAATTGCAATATTGTTCTAACTTTCAAAATAAGTAATTTTACAACATATTTTTGAAAAATAATTTTTCTTATAAAAAACTTTAATAACAATTTAATGCATAAAATATAATATTATTGCAAAAAACACATGCGGGTGGAAACTTGGAAAAACCACAATTGATTAATTTTATAGCGAAAGTAATGGAGGACTCCGGTTTTAAGGTTTACAAGAATTTTAAAACCTCACAAAAAGTCATAGACATATATGCTGTTCTGCCCACAACAATTGGGGATTTTGGGGTAGTTGTAGCATGTAAAAATAATGATAAAAAGTCCTTAATAGGAGTCGATGTTTTAAAGGAAATGGAAGATGTGCAGGCCACTATAAAGGCCTCCAAGGTAACAGTAGTAACTTCAGCATATTTCACAGAGCAGGCTAAAAACTATGCTTTAAGGAAAAACATTAAGCTGGTAGACAGGGACAACCTGCTTGAAATCGCCAAAAAGTATCAGGACAGGACAAATCAGACAACCCTTGACAATACTCCATATGATGGTGGGGCATCAGCTTATATTGAAGAGGAATATCCTGAATACCGCTATGATGCTTCAGATATGGAATATATAATGCAGAGGCGTGATGCACAACCGAATGTTTATAAAAACACTTTATACAGGCAGACCGATGAGCCTCATGTGCCAAGAAACCTTGGATTTTTAAACAGGATTCGTCCTCCTGCAAGACAACCTCGGGGTCAAACCAGCCTGTATAACTATGATACAAGGGCCAACCGGTTCGGTGAGGGATCTTTGATATTCACACTCATTAAAAATCCTATAGTGCTGATAATTCTTGTAGTGGTATTTTCCTATCTGATATCATTTATCGCCGGAAGACTGCTTGGAATGGATTCCGGAATGACTGGTTTGATAGAGATGTTTGTGGCATTGTTACTGTCATATGGTTTATCCCTTTACACTGATAGAAATGCCGACTTTATCGTTAAAGGAACATTTATATTCTTCATTTCATTGATTATATTAATAATCCTAATCTTTGTATAGGATCAATTGTGGTTTTGAGTTAGGGACTGAATCCCTCACTCCCGTTTTTTACTTTTTTTTAACGCTTAAAATTAGATAGACTATTCCAATCAGATATAAAAACCAGATCATGATGTCTGTCGGTCCGGTTTCTATCCAGATTATTGTATGTGTCAGTATGAATGCATATATCCCTATTCCGGCACCTTTTTTTACCTTATGGATTAGTCCAAGAAACGCTCCCATGAAAAGCATCTGGACTGTCAGTCCGATGTATCCGAAATCAAGCATCACAGGTCCGAACAGTGTTGAGGTCAGGCACACGTTGTCTGTCAGCACATAGTTTCCAACGAATGTCCTCGGGCTTCCGGATGAAAAAATCATCGACAGGATTTTTCCATGTGTGGTTCCGGCAAGTGGCAGAATCCTTTCAAAGACTTCAAGGGTAAAGGCCGCACGATAAAATACCAGCTCAAGCGGATTAAGTGTCCAGTGCTGGTTTGCAATTGACTGGGATGCAATGTATCCGACAGCCATAAGGCCAACTGCTATTACTGCTATGAAGAGTATTGCGAATTTTTTTGAAATCTTATCCAGATAGTAAAGTGTGATGAATGAACTTCCAAGGATTCCTAAAACTGAGGTTCTATATCCGTTAAGGCCGAACACCACTGCTCCCAAAATAACAAGAATCAGATATTTTCTATCATAATATTTTGCAAGAAGCAGGTTGACTGCAATCAGGAATAACGGATATGCAACCCTCCAGATGTTGGTGGTTGCATTTGCCTTTAGGGTGGAGTTGAATAGCGGTATTCCTCCAAGAAGTATCATGTTGACGGTCTGCAGGATCAGTGCGGCTATAACAAGCACTGCTAAAAGCTTTTCAGATAAAAAGTTTATCTCATTTGTTTTTAAATCGATTTTGAATTTGACAATGACATATCCTATGATGAATATCGCACATGCAAAAATAACGGTTAAAATCACTTCCAAATCCAGAGGGTCTGCAAATCGGTAATTGAACGATCCGACATATCCCATCGCAAGAAATGCAAGCACCGCAACTGTCACAATCAGTGGGTTGAAAAAGTCATATTTTTTCATTTTAATCTCCCAGCTCCCTTGCTGAAATTGTCAGGTTCCCTCCAAAGTCAGGCATTGCCGCAACATGTGTGTGGACATAGCTTGCAAGGGTGTTTTTCTCCATAAAACCGTCCATATTGTTGTGGGAACCCTTTCCTCTTGTTACCTTGAATGCCATCTTGTTTTTCAAATCATCAACAATGACCTTTGAGTAGTGGAATTCATGGCCGTGGAAGACCTCACCCTTTTTGGAGATGATATTGTCCTGGCAAACTTCGGCTATTGTGTATTTAAGAGCCTGAACACGGTCTGTGAGAACTGACTTATAAGGATAGATGTTCACCACCTTGTCGTCATGTATGGAGTTCATAAGATACATCAGACCTCCGCATTCGGCAAAAATGGGCCTTGAGTCTGTGTGGAACTTTTTGATGTCCTTTAACATTTGGGTGTTGTCGGATAATTCCTTTGAGAAAAGCTCCGGATATCCTCCTCCTATATATAGTCCGTCGCAGTCGGGAAGGCTTTCATCATTCAAGGGTGAGAAATATTCTATTTTGGCATTGTTTGCCTCAAGCGCTTCAATGTTTTCCTTATAGTAGAAATTGAACACCTCATCATATGCAACACCGATCCTGACCGGCTGCTTGTTGAGTCTGTTCCATATCGGTATTCTTTCGGATGTGATTTTCGGTGCGGATTTCGCTATTTCAACCAGGCGGTCCAGGTCGATTGATTCCTTGATTGTTTTTGACCAGATGTCGATGAACTTTATTGATGTTTCACGTTCACGTGCGGGAACAAGGCCAAGATGTCTCTGTTCAATTGAGATATTGTCATCCCTCACTATTCCTCCGATGACCTCGGTTTTTGTTATCTCCTCGATGGATCTTTTGGTTTTTTCATAGTGTGCCCGGTTTTTGACCTTGTTTAAAATCACCCCAGCTATATTTATTTCAGGATCTAAACTTTTAAAGCCCAAAACCAGTGCGGCGGCGCTTTTAACAAGGCTTCTTGAATTGATGATTAGGATTACAGGTGCCTTGAGGGATTTTGCGACACTTGCAGTGCTTCCAATGTCATTTATGGAATCGATTCCCTCATAAAGTCCTCTCACACCTTCTATAACGGCAATGTCATGACCTTCCATTCCCTTAATGAATGAATCCCTGACTTGGCCTTCCTTCATGAAAAATGAGTCCAGATTTCTTGATGTGTTTCCGGTGGCCAGTGTATGATATGATGGGTCTATATAGTCCGGTCCGACCTTGAATGGCTGGACATTGTATTTTTCGCTTAATGCCTTCATTATTCCTGTTGCAATAGTTGTCTTTCCAACCGCACTGCCGGTTCCCGCTAGAATTATTCTCATATATTATTATTTTATTTAAGTATTTTATTAACTTATTGCTTTTTGTAATATTTTGGGATATTATCAATGAAATTATCATTAAGAGAGGTATTGTTTAATTAGCTGATAATTTCATTTATATAATGTATACTAAAATTAGTTTTTTTTAAAATATTAAAATCACCAGTATTTTATCAATCACATTTGATTTAAAGTATAATTTCATTAAATTAATTTTCTTATTTCATAAAATTATAAAATAAAGTAAATCATTTATTCAGTGGTTAAAATATACAGTTTAAAGCTATTTTTCAGATTTATTAAAAAATTTAATTATTCTCATGTAATTATTGAACAAATATATATAATTTATTAATTTATATGTATATATCAATATTTATATAATCATATAATGAATGCTTTTTAGAATAGTATATATACTATGTTTATCTTATATATTATTGGTTAATCTAAAAATTAGATTAAATCTTGTAATAATTTTGGAGGTCATAATTTGAATAAATCAAAGATATTGGTATTATTATTGGCAATGCTAATGATAATCTCTGTTTCTGCAGTTTCAGCTGCAGAAGATATCGCTGATTCTGCTGATGTATTGGCACAAGACGATTCCACAACTTTGGAAGCGGACGATGCTGTAGATGTTCAGGCAGATCCTGAACCAGCAGCAGAACCGGCGGCAAATTTCACAACATTACAAACTGAAATAAGTAATGCTGGAAATAACCTGACTCTAGAAAAAGACTATACTAGAGTTGCTGATGATAATAAAGAAATTGTAATTGACAAAGATTTCACCATTGACGGTCAGGGCAAATACATCCTTGACGGAAATAAAATGGGCAGATTCTTTGTTGTAAATGAAGGTTCAACTTTAACATTAAAAGGATTGACTCTATGTAATGGTGTCACACAGGACATTAATAATGGTGTCGCAAATAATGGTGGAGCCATTTTTGTTAGTCAAGGGGCTAATTTGGTTGTAGAAAATGTTGCATTTATCAATAACACTGCAATTACTAATTATGGTCAGGGTGGAGCAATCTTCTCCTATGGAAATGTAACCATTAAAGAAGGAACTAAATTCATTAATAACAGTGCTGATACTGCTGGTGCTATATTTATTAAGGGTAATTTGGATGTTACCGGAGCTGAATTCAGCAAAAACACCGTTAAAAATCCTGCTAGTATTGCTGGAGCAATATTTGCTAATGGTGATAAGGTAACCATTAAAGGAAGCTCATTCAAAGACAACTATGCCGAATATGAAACTGGTGCTGTTAAGTTAGTAGTAAGAGAGGCTATAATCAGTTCAACTAATTTCACTAACAACAAGGCAAATAAACTTCAGGCAGGTGCGGTCCTTGTCGATAAGGACTGTAATTTAACCGTGAATGAAAATTGTAAATTCATTAACAATACTGCTGCGAATGGTGGTGCAATTTTTGCATCTTATGCAGGTAAGTTAGATATAAGTGACAGTGAATTCATCAATAACACTGCAAATCTTACAGGTGGTGCCATTTACAATCAATTATCCTCTACTGAAATAACCGGTTGTGTATTTGAAGAAAATAATGCTACTACTGCCGGTGCAGTTTATGTTTATAATTTTAATAACAATGGGGGAACCACTAACATTAAAAATTCTGAATTTATCGCTAATGAAGCTACAGGTAATGGTGGTGCAATATTTTTCTATGATGCTAATGAAAATGCTTTAACAATCAGTGATAATACTAAATTCACTAATAACGTTGCAGGAAAAACTGGTGGTGCACTATTAGTTTCTATAGGCGATGCTAATATTGAGGCTACATTCACCGGCAACAACGCTACTGTAAACGGTAGTGCTGTTTATATTAGAGACACTGGTAAGGCAAACATCAAAAATTCAAAATTCTCCGACAATGGTGGGGACGCTGAATATGCAATATATAACAGTGGAAGTCTTGCATTGGAAAACAACACTATTTCAGATAAAATTTACAGTTCAACTGAAATCATCAAACCAGGTTCCAATGTAACCATTAGTCCAATCACTAATGTAACCTATGGAAATACTGTTGTTGTTTATTATAATATTGTAAACAGGTCAAGTAATGTAACAGCATCAGTTTGCTTAGATGATGGAAATATGCAACCTACTGTCGAAACTGCTATAATCAAAATAATAGATAATGAAACAATCGCTATTACTAACTTGACTGCTGGTAAATATTTAATCATTGTTTTCAACAATGAAGATAATAATGTTTATGGTAATTCATCATCTTCATTCTTCACTGTAAACAAAGCTGACCCTAATTTACAGGTCACAGCTAAAGTCAATGCGGTAGGTATTATTGAAATCGATGCTACTGTTGACAAAAATGCTGTTGGAAACATTACATTCAAAGTCATCAATGAAACTGGCGCTGTTGTTCTTGAAGGTGAAGAAGAAATCGAAAACGGTGCTGCTAAATTCGCTGAATTAACTGTTTTACCAAAAGGCAAATATAATTATACTGTATCATATGAAAATGAAAATTATAATACAACCACCATTAACAGTGAAACTCCATTGGTTGTAGATAAGGAAGTTGCTCATATTGATATTAAAAGCGCTGAGGTAAATGAATATGGTATGATTGTTATTAAAGCAAATATTACTAAAGATGCAACAGGTAGTGTCAATTTCTATTTCTATAACACTGACACCGGTAAAAACTTGACTGTTCCTATTGAAATTGGTGAAAATGGAACTATCGAATATGATGAAAATACTCCTTTTGAGAAAGGTTATTATTATGTGCAAATCGGTTATAATGGTGATGATAAATACTATGAAACTATAGAAACTAGTACTTCAGAGGATGTAAATGTAACTAAAACCGCTCCTGCTATTGATGTTTACGTCAGTTCTATTGAAAACAATGTAACCGTTAAAGTAATTGCTGACAATAATACTGTCAGTGGTAAAGTAAACATTACTTTATTTGACAAAGACGGAAAAGCAGTTAAAAATATAACTAAAGACATGACTAACGGTGCTATTGAAGAAGTTACATTTACTGGAATTGAAATTGGTGACTATTTGGTTAGAGCAGACTTCTTGGGAAGTGATGATTTCTATCAGACATTTGCAGTAAATGAAACTAAAGTCATAGCAAGCACTGAGATGAATGTAACCGCAACTGTTAATCAATTCGGTCAAATTGTAGTTCTCGCTAACCTTACCAAAGGTGCTACAGGTACTGTACTCTTCATTATTACTAATTCATCCGCTGATAATATTGTTAATTTAACTGCTGAAATTCTTGATGGTACTGCACTAGATATGACCACTGATGTACTTGCTAAAGGATTTTACAATGTAAAAGCCATTTACTCAGGGGATGATTATCATACCAATTGTACTGCTTTTGCTGATGTTGAAATCGCTAAAGAAGTTCCTGTCATTGAAATTATAAATGTTACTGTAGACAAAATTGGTGCTATTGTTGTTAATGCAAATATTACTAAAGGTGTATCTGGTAATGTTACTTTCTTATTCATCAACACTGATACTGGTAAAAACTTGACTGTTCCTATTGAAATTGGTGAAAATGGAACTATTGAATATGATGAACTCACTCCATTTGAAAAAGGCTTTTACACTGTAGCTATTACTTATGATGGTGATGGTAAATATTATGGCGCACATGAAGTTAGTTATGTTAATGTAACTAAAACCGCTCCTACTATTGATGTTGATGTCAGTTCTATTGAAAACAATGTAACTGTTAAAGTAACTGCTACCAACGATACCGTCAGCGGTAAAGTAAACATTACTTTATTTGACAAAGACGGAAAAGCAGTTAAAAATATAACTAAAGACATGACTAACGGTGCTATTGAAGAAGTTACATTTACTGGAATTGAAATTGGTGACTATTTGGTTAGAGCAGACTTCTTGGGAAGTGATGATTTCTATCAGACATTTGCAGTAAATGAAACTAAAGTCAGAGCAAGCACTGAGATGAATGTAACCACAACTGTAAATCAATTCGGTCAAATTGTAGTTCTCGCTAACCTTACCAAAGGCGCTACAGGTACTGTACTCTTCATTATTACCAATTCCTCCGGTGATAATATTGTTAATTTAACTGCTGAAATTGATAATGGTACAGCACAAGATTGGACCACTGATGTACTTGCTAAAGGATTTTACTCTGTAAAAGCCGTTTACTCAGGTGATGATCATTACGCTACCAGTACTAAATTTGGGGATGCTGTAATCGCTAAAGAATACCTTAACGTTACCAGTAAAGTGTCAATAATGGATGGTGCAAACCAGGCAACTATTGTATTCACTTTCTCCGGAAACGCATCAGGTAATGCAACCGCTTTCTTCTTAAACTACGGTACCAATGCTAGTTATGCTATTCAAAACGGTACTGTTGTAATTGATGAAATCTTTGACAGTGGTGCTCAATCCGTTTTACTCACTTATGACGGTGATGAAAAATATTACGGATTCTATGACGTATATGCAGATTTCTTTGTAAAAGCATCCTCATTCATTAAAGTTAAAGCTAATCCTGTTGTTTACCAAAACAACGGTAAAGTCACTATAACTTTAACTGACAATTATGACGGTAAAGGAATCAATCCTATAGCTAACGCTCCTGTAACTGTTACCGTAAATGGTAAAACATACAAAGCAACCACCAACGCTAAAGGTATTGCTACAGTAACTATTCCAGCTAAATTAGTTCCTAAACAATATACTGCTACCGTATCCTACGCAGGAACCAACACTACTGTCGGAGATAAGGAAACCTTTAAATTTACTGTTAAAAAGGCTACTCCAAAATTAACCGCTAAAAAGAAAACTTTCAAATCTAAAACAAAAGTCAAAAAATACACTATCGTATTGAAAGACAACAAAAACAAAGCTATCAAGAAAGTTAAAGTATACCTTAAAATCGGTAAGAAAACATACACAGCTAAAACCAGTTCTAAAGGTAAAGCAGTATTTAAAATCAAAAAGTTAACCAAAAGAGGAACTTACAAAGCTAAAGTAACCTTTAAAGGTAACAAATACTTTAACAAGCTTACTAAAAAAGCTACAATTAAAGTAAGAAGATAGGGATTTTTAATCTCTATCACTTTTTTATTTTTTGCCACCAAAGCACCATTAACTATATCATAATTCATCTTTTTTTTAACAATTTTCAACTTTTATTTCAATCTAATGCACATTGTTTTATATAATAAGTCAAATTGATATACTAATGAAGTTTAATCTATAAACTCATTATGGGGATATAATTATGAAGAATTCAAGAATATTAATTTTATTATTGGCAATGCTGATGATTGTTTCAATCTCTGCAGTTTCAGCTGCAGAAGACATTGCCGCTGATGCTGATTTATCTATTTCAGATTATTCCACTTCTTTAAAAGTGGAAGAATCCCTTGATGATATTCAAGCAGATGATGAATCTGACAAGTTGGATGATTCTGTAGATACAGGCAATAATTTCACTTCTCTTCAATCTTTGATTGATGTGGAAGAAAAAGAATTGACTCTAGAAAAAGATTATATTAGAGTTGATGGTGATAAGGATATTCAAATCAATAAAAATTTCACTGTTGACGGTAAGGGCAAATACACAGTTGATGCAAGAAAACTTGGCGGAATATTTAATGTGGCTGCTGGAAACACTTTGACTTTAAAAAATCTTACTTTAATTAATGGTAATGCCACAGAAGCTGGAGGGGCAATTTTAAATATCTATGGTGAAATTTTAGTATATGATTGTAAATTTATAAATAATACTGCTGAAGCGGGTGGTGCAATTGCAAATGCAGGACTTTCAACAATTGTAAATTCACAATTTGAAAATAATCATGCTGAAATAGGTGGTGCAATCGCATCTGTTGACTCTGTACTTAATGTGTCTGGTTCTAAATTTATAAATAATTCTGCTGTTGATGGTGGAGGGGCAATTGCAGCCACAAAAGAGGCTTCTATTAGCAATTCTATATTTGATAATAACACTGCTGATCAAGGTGGAGCCATTATTCTGGGAGAAGGCAATAATTTCAGAGTTTCAGATTCAAATTTTACCAACAATAAAGCGAATACATTTGGTGGCGCTATTGAACTCAATAATACTCAAACAACTGTAGAAGGTTCAACATTTTATGGAAATACTGCTAAAACGGTTCAGCCATTTATAATGAGGGTAATCTAACTGTTTTTAAAAACAATTATGGTGAAAACGATACGATTTCAAGCAATACTACAATTAAAAAACCCGAATCTAAAGTTTTCATTAGTCCTATTGAAAATGTAACCTATGGAAAACCTCTCATTGTTCACTACACAATCGAAAACAGGTCAAGCAATGTAATTGTATCAGTTTGCTTAGATGATGGTGGAATGCAGCCTACTGTTGAAAGCGCAGTTTGCAATATTGAAGATGATAAAGTCACTATCACTAACCTGACTGTCGCTAAATACCTGATTATCATTTTCAACAATGAGGACGACGATGTTGAAGACAGTTCTTCAACTGCATTTTTCACTGTAGGCAAAACCGATTCAAATTTACAGGTAACAGCAAGGGTCACTGAGTACGGTTATATTGTAATTGATGCCGCTGTTGATGAAAATGCTGACGGAAACATTAGATTTAAAGTCATAAATGAGACCGGTGCAATCGTTCAGGAAGGCGAAAGCAAAATAGACAACGCTTCTGTAACATTTTTCAAAGAGGAAATTTTACCAAAAGGCAAATACAATTATACAGTATCATATGAAAATGAAAATTATAATGCAGTAACCATTAACAGTGAAACTCCTTTGGTAATATCTAAAACAGTTCCTGAGTTAAATGTTTACAGCATCACTGTAAATGAGTTCGGCCATATTGTAATTCTTGCTAATGTAAGCAAGGACGCTAAAGGAAATGCATCATTCCTATTCATGGTTGGAAATAATTCAAAATCTGTCGATGTGGATGTTGACAATGGAATCATCAAATATGATGATGTTGCTCCATTGGGGAAAGGTCACTACCGTATATTTACCATTTACAACGGTGATGAGAATTACTTTACCACAGATTCATTCAACGAAACTGAAGTTTTAAAAGATCAAATCAGTTCAACTTATGAAGCTGTAGTTACTGGTAATCAGGCAGATATTACTATTAAATTCCCTGCTAATGCAACCGGAAACATTACTGTATTCTATCCTTCAGGAGCTAATGAAACCATGGCTATCAACGGCACAGTATTCATTAGTGAAATCTTTGATAATGGTCCCCAATACATTTTGGTAACCTGCCCTGGAGATAAGAATTACTACGGTTTTGACAACTATAAAATCGAGTTCCTTGTAAAGGCATCCTCATTCATTTCCGCTAAAGATGTCAAGGTTGTTTACCAAAACAACGGTAAAGTGGAAGTCAGATTATATGACAATAATGACAATGGTACAGGTAAAAACCCTGTTTCAGGTGCTGAAGTTGTAATTACCTTAAACGGCAAACAATACAAGGCAAAAACCAACGCTAACGGTGTTGCTACAGTCACTATTCCGGCTAAATTAGTTCCTAAACAATATACTGCTACCGTATCCTATGCAGGAACTGGCACAACTGTTGGGGATAAGGAAACCTTTAAATTCACTGTTAAAAAGGCTACTCCAAAATTAACCGCTAAAAAGAAAACTTTCAAATCTAAAACAAAAGTCAAAAAATACACTATCGTATTGAAAGACAACAAAAACAAAGCCATCAAGAAAGTTAAGCTATATCTTAAAATCGGTAAGAAAACCTACACTGCAAAAACCAACTCTAAAGGTAAAGCGATATTCAAAATCAAAAAGTTAACCAAAAGAGGAAATTACAAAGCTAAAGTAACCTTTAAAGGCAACAAATACTTTAACAAGCTTACTAAAAAACCTACCATTAAAGTTAAAAGATAGGGATTTTTAATCTCTATCACTTCATATATACTTGCCACTGCCATACAATCAAATTTTTGTCAGATTCAATTTAATCAAAAAATTGAATAATTATTCATTATATAAAATACTGTTATTCATTTTAATTGAGCATATTTTTAATCTAAACCATGTGTTTTCACATTCGCTTTCCCTTTCAAAATCGGTTTTGCCAATTTATATATAGCATTAAAATCAAAAATTTAATCATTAATATATTGGTGATTAAATGAGAATACTTCTTATTCATTCTGATTATTTAAACTACAATGTAAAAAAAGAGACACCTGTAGCTGAAGATATTGAAGAAGCAAAAAAAGCAGGCTCCTTTGATGATTCTTTGGTAGTATTTACAGCTGTTGAAAAAGATGATGAAAATAATCCAGAAGGTATTGTTAAAAACTTAGTTAAGGAAGTTTTAAAAACTAATGATCAGGTTAAGGCTGAAAATATAGTATTGTATCCCTATGCTCACCTGTCTTCATCATTAAGTTCTCCAAAAATTGCTGTTCAAATCCTGAAAGATGCAGAACAGGCACTTTTGGCTGAAAACTTAACTGTTCAAAGAGTACCTTTCGGATGGTATAAAGCCTTTGAAATTTCCTGTAAAGGACACCCTTTAAGTGAGCTTTCAAGAACAATCACTGCCGATGAGGAAGAGGAAAAAGTCGAAAGAAAACCTTCCAAATGGCAAATCCTTGAAGGTGACAAGATTACTCAAATTGATGATTTCAACTTCGAAAACCATGCATTCAAGCAGCTTGTCGACTATGAGCTTGGACGTGGAGCATCCGATGAGGGGGAACCTCCACATGTTAAACTGATGAGGGAAAAGGAAATCTGTGACTATGAACCTGCATCCGATGTCGGAAACCTCAGATGGTATCCTAAAGGAAAACTCATCAGAGACCTTTTGGCCGATTATGTTTATGACCTTACCGTTGAGCGTGGAGCAATGCCTGTTGAAACCCCAATCTTTTATGATCTTGACAACCAGGCAATCTATGAGCATGCATACAAGTTCGGTGAAAGACAATACAGAACAGACACCAAAAAGAACCTGATGCTTCGATTTGCAGCATGTTTCGGAGCATTCAGATTAATGTCAGACTCATACCTGACCTGGAAAAACTTCCCTGCAAAGATTTTTGAGCTGACCAGATACAGTTTCCGTTTTGAGAAAAAAGGAGAAGTTGTAGGTCTTAAAAGATTAAGGGCATTCACAATGCCTGATTGTCATTCATTCTGTACAGATGTCCGCTCATCCCTTGAGGAATTCTCCCAGCAAACAGACATGTGTATGCAGACCGGTGTGGACTTGAACCTTGACTTTGAAGTGATTTTCAGAGCAACCCAGGACTTCTTTGACGAAAACGAACAGTGGATGTATGAAATTGCGAAAAAATTCGAAAAGCCTATCCTTTTGGAAATCCTTCCTGAAAGACACCACTACTGGGTGTGCAAAATTGATCTTGCAAACATTGATGCATTAGGCCGCCCAATCGAAAACCCTACAGTTCAAATTGATGTTGAAAGCGGTAAAAGGTTTGACATTACATATCTCGGTGAAGACGGCAATCAGCACAATCCGACAATCCTGCACACTTCCCCGACCGGAAGTATCGAAAGGGTATTATGTGCAATGCTTGAAAAAACCGCAATTGAAATAGATGAACGCTCACCAATGCTTCCAACATGGTTAAGTCCTATTCAGGCAAGAATCTTAACTATTTCTGAATCCCACAAGGAATTTGCAGAAGAGCTCTACAGCAAAATCAACTCAGCAAACATTCGTGTGGATATTGACGACAGGGATGAAAGTGTGGGTAAAAAAATCAGAAACGCATCCAAAGAATGGATACCATACATTTTCGTTGTTGGAGACAAGGAAGCAGAATCAGGCAAGTTCCAGGTTACTGTTCGTGAAACCGGCGAAAAAGTTGAAATGACAGTTGATGAATTAATCAGTGAAATTAATGCTAAATGTGAAGGAAAACCTTTCAGAAAATTGCCTTTACCAAAGGATATCTCAAAAAGGATTAACTTCCAATAGTTTATTAGAAATAAAATTTATAGTATAATATGGAGGAAATTTAATGGACTCAATGTATAAAATAGGAGAAGCTCTTATTGGAGACGGCCCAGAATTAGCACACGTTGACTTATTAATCGGTGATAAGAACGGACCAGTCGGTCAAGCTTTTGCAAATGGTTTATCTAACCTTTCCGTAGGCCACACTCCTTTAACCAGTGTAATTAGACCTAACTTAATGACCAAACCGGCTACTTTAATTATTCCTAAAGTAACTGTCGGAGACTTAGATGATGCAAGTAAAATCTTCGGACCAGCTCAAACTGCTGTTGCAAGAGCAGTTGCAGATGCAGTGGAAGAAGGATACATTCCAAAAGATATTGTGGAAGACATTGTAATCAATGTCAGTGTATTCATAGACCCTTCAGCTGAAGATTACAGAAAAATCTATCAATACAATTACGGAGCAACTAAATTGGCAATCAGAAGAGCAATGGAAGGTTACCCTTCAATCGATAAGGTTCTTGCTGAAAAAGACCGTGGAACTCACCCAATCATGGGATTCAAAGTCAAAAAACTTTGGGCACCACCTTACCTGCAAGTTGCACTTGACTTAAACAATGAAGAGGCAATGGAAAGGATCATTAATGACTTACCGGAAAACGAAAGAATTTTAATCGAGGCAGGTACTCCTCTCGTCAAAAAATTCGGTGTCGGTATCATTTCAAGAATCAGGGAATTACGTCCGGATGCATTCATCATTGCTGATTTAAAAACTTTAGATGTAGGTCGTGTGGAAGTTAAGATGGCAGCGGATGAAACTGCAGATGCAGTGGCTATTTCCGGTCTCGGTACTATTGAATCTATTGCTAAAGCAATTCATGAAACTCAAAAACAAGGTATCTATTCAATTCTCGACATGATGAATGTGGATAACTTCCAAGAAAAACTAGGAAAATTGCCTGATGATTTAAAACCGGATATTGTGTTATTACACAGAAATGTTGATATGGAATCCTATAAGAAAGAGCATGGCGAAGATGTTGGCGACATGACTGAATGGGGTAACATTTTTGACATTAAGGAAATTATCAATAACAAAAAATCTGACAGAAAAGCATTAGTTGCTGTTGCAGGCGGAATAGAACCTAAGAACGTTAAGGATGCAATCGGCAAAGGTGCAGACATAATCATTGCAGGAAGATACATTATCGGTTCAAGAGATGTAAGAAGAGCTGCTCAAGACTTTTTACAGTACTTCGACCCAGATAAGGATAATATGAGACTTGCAATGGATGAAGATGAAAATATCCAAGTGAAAGACGACTAGGTAAATTAGATTAAATCTAATTTACAACTATTTTTTTTTTAAAAGGTGCATACTATGGGATTTTGTAATTCATGCGGACAGCCTATTGTAAAAGAGGATTACGGTACAAATAAGGATGGCAGTTTAAATCCTGAATTCTGCAAAGATTGTTATCAGGATGGTGAGTACACCGAACCGGATATAACTCTTGAAGAGATGATAGTTAGAAAAACTCATGAGATGATGGATAAGAATCCTAGATTGGCCGAAACTCATGCCACAGCAATCACAGCAACATTTATTCCAGGATTAAAAAGGTGGAATCCAGAGTTTCAGGATGACTATAAAACTCTTTAGGATCTGTTTAACATAAATTCTTTAACTCTATTTGCTATATACTCATTTTGGCTTTGATGAGTTTTAATGTTATATAGTTCTTCTTGTAGATTATTAAATTTATCTACAAGGTCATTATATTCACCTAAAAGTGAATCATAATCTTTTTCTAAGTCTTCATTTAATTCATAGATTTCTGCATAGCTTGTTTTGGTGTTGAAGTTTTCCTGTTTTAGGTTATCATATTTTGCGGACACTTTATTGAAACTTTCTTTAAGTGAATGGTGTTCCTCTTTTATATTTGAACATTTGTTTTTAAGATTCTTATTTTCCTCTTTAATGCTTGAGTATTTTGTTTTGAGGTTTTCATTTTCTGTTTTCATGTTGACAAACTTGGTTTTGAGGTTTTCGTTTTCAATAATCAGTTTTGAGTGTTTGTCCTTGATGGTTTCATTTTCCTGTTTCAGGTGGTCGATGTTGTCCTGATGTAAATGTTCATATTTACTTTCCATTTCACTTAATGCAGCGTTTTTTTCTTCAATTGCTGCTTTAAGCTCTTCAATTTCCTTTTCATATTCCAAAGTAGATGGGCCGTCATTTTCTTCTAGTTGTTTTTCCAATTTTTTCACTTCCTCAACATGCAAATAATTAGCTATTCTCAATACATTAATTTCTTCCTCTCTACTTTTAAACTCTTCAATTTCTGAATTTGGGATAATCAGGACTTCTTCCTTGTTTTCGTATATGTCTTCATTTTTTGGCACTGTAATCTGTATCTGTTCTGTTGTGTATTTTTTCCGCTCACCGTTTTTCAGTGTCCTGTTGTATTCCCTTGAATACTTTTTTACAATACCATTCCCATATTTCATAATTATCCCCTAGTTATTAATATATTAACTTTGTTTTTATGATTTAATAAATATTTTGTAGTCATCAAAATTGGCTCTTTCAAAAACATGCCCTCTCTTCAGAATTCAACATCAAATTTAAAAGCAGAAGTTAATCATTCGAAATGGAATTATTAATCAAATCCTTCGATAATCATCTGTTCATCTTTAAATAAGCTCATGA